>NZ_JBSPEI010000012.1:0-181037 GCF_055796175.1 Pseudocitrobacter sp. 2023LY-00077
TTCAGCAGGACTAACTAAAAGTGCCGCAGTCGCGATGATTATCGTAATGGGCTGCGGCAGCGGCCAGGTTGTTCATGCCCTGGCACGTGCAAAAAGTATATAAGTTAATAATGCGGTCACCACATATTTTGCCCGATTTTGGTTGCCGTACTGATGGCTTCAGCCGGTTCTTTGAATAATCGTGCGGTAGCCAGTCCCCATCTCCCATCTTTGTGGATCATCAGAAAGTAGTCGGATAACTCCTGTTCATCCCTGATAACGGCAAATGTGAGCATATCCGACGATGGTGTGGGTAGGGTATTATCTGGTGGAAAGTAGATTCTGACACCAGAAATAATGATGTTATCGATGTCCATCAGTCAGCCACCATCCACATATCAGCCTCTTCAAACATTTCCTCCAGCATGCGGTTAAGCCGCTCTTTCTCTGTTTTCGTACAGTCACTGTTTAGGGCGTTCGCCTGCATCGGCTTCACCTTCACATCTGCATCAGGAAAAATCCGGTGAACACGTTTAGTCAGCTCAGACAGGATGATTTCACGGGCTCCCGGCAGACCTTCGACATTGCGCTTATCGTATACAAGTTCAACAAACATAGGGCACCTCAGTTTCACTGGTTTTATATACAGTGCATCTGTGGCTAGGATAGGTCAATATCGTTCTGCAAAACTATTTTTTACTTATTGATTTTTCGACATATTTTTTTATTCGATTTTTATGAGAATCCACACCGTAAAATGGTTGAATAGATAATAATTTCAGACGGATAGAGGTGAAATTTTCCGCTACCCGTCTGGTATATGGATATCGACACCAACGTGAAATTCAAACATAACGGCGAGCGTCAAAGCGTCAGTACGCGTCTCGACCCATGGGTGTTTATGTTCTCAGCAGGCTATCGGTTCTAACAGATTGCAAGGCTGGTCTTCTGCGGCCAGCCTTGCCCGGTTTCAGCACCATGAGGATCTCTTCCCGGTAATCCCTTCAGCATCATCCTTTCAGCATGAACAGGTTATTATACCTCGCCCATACACGCAGCGCGTCCAGCCACGGATCAAACCATTGCATGATAGTGTGTACATCAATGTCCATCTCAAGAATAAAGCTGGTCACGGCTGCGGCAACAATCACTAAATAATTCGTACACATAAGAACATCCTTATTCTTATTAAGGTATTAAGCGAATTTACAATAATTGAATAATCGTCGGCGGGCAATATCAGCTCTGATACATTTCACTATGTTCCAGGGTGAATGACCGCTAGAATTAATGTCAGATTACCTATAATTGCGATAACCATTTTGCCGTAAAGCCAGCAGGCGATATCAGGAGTACGTTAATGCCGACTGAAAACAGGATGGAAAAAACGGGCGTTCAGCCAGGACGAATGGGGTGGGTGGCGATCGTTTTCGTGTTGGTTGTAGTGGCAACCGTGTTGACGGGAAAGCCGCTGGGTAATGCGCAGCAAATCGTGCGTAACCCTGGGCTCTATATTGATGGTATTGGCCTGATATTCCTTATCTTTATGTACTGGAGCGCAACGCGGGTTCGTCTTGCCCATGACGTATTGCGTTGGGTGCGCTATGGTTTTCTACTGTGGATTGCGGGCATGACGTTCGATGTGATGGACGAAATTGTTCAGCAACCCCGCTGGATGGGATTCTATTGTGAAGACATGTTGCGCCTGGCCGGAATGCTGGCGACGGCGGTCGGTGTCTATAAAATCATTCAGCGTATAAATATGTTATATGTCGATGCGCGCTTTAAATCCCTGCGCGATGAATTGACCCAACTACCGAATCGCCGCTTTTTTATCGATACTATTCGGGAAAAGGAGGGGCGTCAGGTCTCACTGATTATTCTGGATATTGATTTTTTCAAACGCATCAACGATACCTGGGGCCACCTGATCGGCGATGAAGTGTTGTTTGCGCTGGGCAAACAGTTGCTGAATTTAAGTAGCGATAGCGTGATGCCTGCGCGCATCGGCGGGGAAGAGTTCGCCATTATTGTTGAGGGGCGTTCGGCGAGCGACATGCATCTCTTTGCGCAATCGGTGCTCGAAAATGCGAGAACGATTCTGGTCAACGGCGATCAGCCGCTCTCCATCAGTATTGGGGTGGGTTCACGCGATTTGGGCGAGGCGCAGGATTCGTTTATTCGTAAGGTGGACGAGGCACTCTATCGGGCGAAGAACAATGGACGTGGCCGCATCGAGTGGGCAGAGTAAGCGCCTAATCACTCAGATTTAGATTTTTGTCGTAGAAAGACTTCCTAACCAGGAAGTCTTCATTTATTCTCGAACAGTATTGTTGTAGTTTTCCTAATATTACAAGAGTATTCGTAAGAGTTATTAATTAGATTGTATTGTAATCAGGGCCAGCTCTCCCTGTAATTAATTAAATATTGAGTGATGAATGCTATTTTTTTGTCTTTCTTGACAAAGTTTTAATTAATTATTGTTAATGTTTCACGTCACACGCTTAACGTTATTGTCGGAGGCCAGATGAACAGGAAGTTGAAAGAGATAGATGAACTCCTTACGGGGTTGAATCGTTCTGTCGGGGGGCACTATCGCTGGCTGGTGCAGGCGTTCCGCCTTATCGCAAAACGCGACGGTAGTCCGGATGACATTACCAGCCTCGAGGCACATAACTGCTGCCAGTTTGGCGGCTGGTTGAATCAATATCTGGTCACTCATACCGAAGATAAAGGTTTTTTATTAACCATTAATGATAAACATATTCGGGTGCATGAAGTTTGTCGTCAATTAGTCGATTCAGTTTTACAGAATAATATACAAGAGACACTGTTTAATGATTTTGAACATGCCCTTCAGGAATTTGTCGCGGCCATAACTGTTTATCAGACACATTTATTACAGCTACGTATAAGTTATGATGCATTAACCAGTTTACCGTTGAGAAGAATCCTAGATGAATCATTCGAAAGCCAGGTTATGGATCGCAGCAACGGCGATCTGTACGTGATGATTCTGGATATCGATCACTTTAAACGCATCAATGATAGCTACGGACATATTATTGGTGATGAAGTTTTGCGCGCCTTTGCGCAAAAATTGCAAAGCTGCACGCGCAATTATGAGCCGGTGTACCGTTTTGGCGGCGAAGAATTTATCGTGATCCTGAAGGCGAAGGGCGAGGCGGAAGCGATGGCGGCTGGCCTGCGTATCACGCGTGCAATTGAGCATCATCAAATCAGGGTTGGGCAATATGATATTCCGGTTACCGTCACCTCAGGCTTAACACGGGCAATTCCGGGGGAATTGCTGCGTATCGTGCTTGAACGTGCCGACGGCGCGATGTACGTGGGTAAACAGTCAGGCAGAAATCGCTGCATGTATATCAATGACCAGGGCTCGATAGAGCGGGTGATTGAATAAAAAAAGCCCGCTGGAAGGCGGGCAAGTCATACTGGAAGCAATGTGAGCAATGTCGTAACGAATACTTGAGTGATTTGCTCAACTATTCGTTAATGAGAAAGATAATGGTTCTCATCTAAGATATCAACCCTACAGTTTGTGTTAATTGCATTTTTTCCGCATCCAAAAGTAAAAGCTGCCGGTTGGCAGCTTTTACATAGAGATAACGCTTTAAAAATGTGCCTGTATCTTGCCGGGGGCGCTACGCTTGCCCGGCCCTGGCACGATCACTTCTGACGTGTTGCCGCCTTCATAGCCTGCGCAAAGGCTTTCAACTCGGCCAGCATAACGTCGGGCTTATCAAGATTCTTCTCGATAATTTTCACCGTGGCGGAACCGGAAATCGCCCCGGCGGCACCGGCTTCAATTGAGGCATGCACCTGCTCTGGTGTAGAAATACCAAAGCCCTGTAACGGAGGCGCGGCGTGATATTCCGCCAGTTTTTCAACGAGGTGATGCAGGGGAAGCGCCGCGCGGCTGTCGGCTCCGGTCACACCTGCACGGGAAAGCAGGTAGGTATAACCGCGACCGTGTGAAGCAATCTGACGCAGCAGTTCGTCGTCGGCGTTTGGCGGGCAGATGAAGATAGGCGCCACATTATGGCGCATTGCAGCCTGGCGGAACGGGGCTGACTCTTCAATCGGCACATCGGCGACCAGGACTGAATCAACACCCACTCGCGCACATTCCGCGTAAAATTCATCAATCCCGCGGTTAAATACCAGGTTCGCATACATCAACAGGCCGATAGGCATGGTCGGATGTTTTTGGCGGATCGCCGCCAGCATCTCAAAGCACTGCGTCGGCGTGACGTTAGAGGCGAACGCACGCAGCGTCGCACTCTGAATGGTCGGGCCGTCCGCCAGCGGGTCGGAGAAGGGAATACCCAGCTCCAGCGCATCCGCGCCGCCTTCAATCAGCGCATCGATAATCTTCAGCGATTGCTCCGGGTTCGGATCGCCGAGGGTGACAAAGGGAACAAATGCGCCTTCCTTGCGGGCGGTGAGTTCTGCAAACAGGTTGTCATAACGTTCCATCAGATTTCCCCTCGAGCTTTCAGAATATCGTGTACGGTGAAGATGTCTTTGTCGCCGCGACCGGAGAGGTTAACCACCAGAAGCTGCTCTTTCTCCGGATTTTCACGCATCATTTTCAGCGCGTGCGCCAGGGCGTGTGACGACTCCAGCGCCGGGATAATCCCTTCGTGACGGCTGAGTTCTTTAAAGGCGTCGAGCGCTTCGTTATCGGTAATAGAGACATACTCCGCGCGGCCAATGCTGTTCAGATACGCATGCTGTGGCCCGACAGACGGGAAGTCGAGGCCCGCAGAGATGGAGTAAGATTCTTCAATCTGCCCCTCATCGGTCTGCATCATCGGCGATTTCATACCGAAGTAGATGCCGACACGACCATGTTTCAGCGGCGCGCCGTGCTCGCCGGTGTCGATACCATGCCCCGCAGGTTCAACACCAATCAAACCGACGCTGGTTTCAGTAATAAAATCGGCAAACATACCGATGGCGTTGGAGCCGCCTCCGACACAGGCGATGACGGCGTCTGGCAGACGACCTTCTTTTTCCAGCACCTGAACTTTGGTTTCTTCGCCAATCATGCGCTGGAATTCACGCACAATGGTCGGGAACGGGTGTGGGCCTGCCGCCGTGCCGAGCATATAGTGCGCGGTTTCGTAGCTGCCAGACCAGTCGCGCAGCGCTTCGTTACAGGCATCTTTCAGCGTGGCGGAACCACTGTGCACTGCAATCACTTCCGCGCCCATCAAACGCATACGGAATACGTTCGGTGACTGGCGTTCAATATCTTTCGCACCCATATAGATGCGGCACTTCAGACCCAACAGGGCACAGGCGAGCGCCGATGCCACACCATGCTGACCCGCCCCGGTCTCGGCGATGATTTCGGTTTTACCCATGCGTTTAGCCAGTAATGCCTGGCCCAGCACCTGGTTGGTTTTATGTGCGCCGCCGTGTAGCAGATCTTCACGCTTCAGGTACAACGTGGTTTTGGTACCCGCTGTTAAGTTACGGCATTTGGTCAGCGCAGTCGGACGACCCGCGTAGTTTTTCAGCAGGTCGGTAAATTCCGCCTGAAATTCCGGATCTTTTTGCGCGCTGACGAAGGCTTCTTCCAGTTGACGCAGCGCAGGCATCAGGATTTGCGGAACGTACATTCCGCCAAACTCGCCGAAATAGGGGTTAAGTAACGTGCTCATTGTTGCTCCTTTCATACCTTAATATGCGCGCAGTGTCTGGAAAACCGAGGCCAGTTTGCTGGCATCTTTTACACCCGGTTGCGACTCTACACCTGAATTGAAATCCAGCCCGGCACAGCCGCTTTTGGCTGCGTCTACGCAGTTATCTGCGCCTAATCCACCTGCCAGAATCACGTTGCTGAGATCCTGTCCCTTCAACAGCGACCAGTCGAAACGTTGACCGGTACCGCCCTGGCCGTTATCGAATACGTATTTATCCACGTGATTCAGATTACGCGCGGGCAGGGTTTCGCCCACGCTGAGGGCTTTCCAGATTTGCACTGTTGCCGGCAACTGAACGCGCAGGGTGTCGATATAAGCCTGATCTTCATTACCGTGCAGTTGTACGGCGGCGAGCGACAGTTCACTTGCACGTGCAACGACATCGTGAACAGGAGCATTGCGGAAGACGCCCACGTAATTCAATGGTGCGGCGGCCATCACCTCACGGGCCTGTTCAGGCGTTACGGCACGAGGTGAGGTGGCAACAAAAATCAGTCCCCCGAAAATTGCGCCAGCGTCATATGCCGCCTGTGCATCCTGTGGACGCGTCAGCCCGCAGACTTTCTTTTCGCCCAGCAGCACGCGGCGGACTGCCGTATTCAGATCGTCGTGCGACATCAGCGCAGAGCCAATCAGAAAACCGTTAGCAAAGTGGCTTAACTCGCGTACCTGGGCATAGGTGTTAATCCCCGATTCGCTGATCACCGTAACGTCATGGCCCAAACGCGGCGCCAGCTGGCGGGTACGGTTCAGGTCGATAGAGAGGTCGCGCAGGTCGCGGTTGTTGATTCCGACCACTTTTGCGCCCAGCGCAATCGCGCGTTCCAGCTCTTCTTCATTACTCACTTCCGTCAGCACGCCCATTTTCAGACTGTGGGCGACGGCGGCGAGCTGACGATACTGTTCATCATCAAGGACCGAGAGCATCAGTAGACAGGCATCGGCCTGGTAAAAACGCGCCAGGTAAATCTGGTAAGGATCGATAATAAAGTCCTTACACAGAATCGGCTGGTGCGCGATTTTGCTGACGATAGGTAAAAACTCAAAATTACCCTGGAAATATTTCTCATCGGTTAACACGGAAATAGCTGATGCATAATGCTTATAGACACCTGCAATACGCGCCGGGTCGAAATCATCACGGATGACGCCTTTCGACGGAGAGGCTTTTTTACACTCCAGAATAAAGGCGGTGCGTGTGCCGCGCAGCGCATCGTAGAAACTACGCTGCGTAGGCTGAACATCATTCTGGAACGTGGCTAACGGTTGTTGTTGTTTACGGGCTTCTACCCAAATCGCTTTATCGGCTACGATTTTTGCTAATACGGTCTGCATTTTTTACCCTCTTGCCGCTAATGCGGTGACGCAATCATAGGCTGCACCGCTGCGCAGAACATCCAGTACTTTTTGTGCGTTGGCTTTTAAATCTTCATGGCCATAAAGGCGCATTAACATGGCGACGTTGGCAGCGACGGCGGACTCATGCGCTGTCTCACCTTTACCTTGTAACAAGCGCGTGAGAATGTCACGGTTTTCTTCCGGCGTGCCGCCAGCCAGCTCTTCCTGATGGTACGGCTTGAGGCCAAAGTCGGCGGCGGTCAGCTGATAGCTCTTGATTTCGCCCTGATTAAGCTCGGCCACGACGGTTGGCGCATGCAGTGACACTTCATCCATACCGCCGCTGTGTACCACGGCCGCGCGTTGGTAGCCCAGTACACGCAGGGTTTCGGCAATCGGCAGCACCAGTTCCGGGCTGTAGACACCAATCAGCGCCAGCGGGGGATGCGCCGGGTTAATCAGCGGCCCCAGCACGTTAAACAACGTGCGGGTTTTCAACTGCTGGCGAACCGGCATCGCATATCTGAACCCGGTGTGGTATTTCGGTGCGAACAGGAAGCAGACGCCCAGTTCATCCAGTGCTTTTCGCGACTTATCAGCATTCATATCCAGATTGATGCCGAATGCTGCCAGTAAGTCCGATGATCCGGATTTGCTGGAGACGCTACGGTTGCCGTGTTTCGCCACTTTCAACCCACAGGCCGCCGCGACAAAGGCGCTGGCGGTGGAGATATTGATGCTATTGCTACCGTCGCCACCGGTGCCGACGATATCGGCAAACGGATAGTCCGGTCGTGGGAACGGTGCGGCGTTTTCCAGTAATGCGGTGGCCGCCCCGGCAATTTCAATCGGGCTCTCACCGCGAATTTTCATGCTGACCAGCGCGGCAGCCAGCTGCTCCGGTTTCACTTCGCCGCGAACCACGGCAGAAAAAAGCTGGTGGCTTTCCTGTTGCGTCAGGGTTTGCGCCTGATACAGTTTTTCCAGAATCGGTTGCAGGGTGTTGGTCTGCTCCAGTTTTTGCAGCGCCCATGCCAGGGTTTGTTCCAGCAGGCGTGCGCCCTGCGTGGTCAAAATCGATTCCGGGTGGAACTGGAAACCACACACGCGATCCGCATCGTGGCGAACCGCCATCACCATGCCGTTAAAGTGCGCGTTAATGGTTAAGCCCGCGGGTATATTGCTGCCAACCAGCGAGTGGTAGCGGGCGACCGGCAGCGGATTGCTCAGCCCGGCAAACATTGCCTGGCCGTCGTGTTCAATGCTTGACGCTTTCCCGTGCAGGATTTCACCTGCCTGACCAACGTAGCCGCCATAGGCTTCGACAATCGCCTGATGTCCGAGACAGATACCGATAATCGGCAACTTGCCGCGCATGCGGGTCAACAGTTCCGGCATACAGCCAGCTTCGGACGGCGCGCCAGGGCCTGGCGAGAGCATCAGCACCGGGTTTTTCATGGTGCCCAGACGTTCAATTAACGTTTGAGCGGGCACATGGTTGCGATAAATCACCACGTTGTGACCGTTGGCGCGTAGCTGATCTGCAAGGTTATAGGTGAATGAGTCGATATTATCGAGCAGCAGAATGTCAGCCATCAGAAAATCTCCTGTGCGTGGTGTGCGGTCGCGATAGCGCGCAGTACCGCGCGTGCTTTATTACGTGTTTCATCGGCTTCGGACTGGGGAACAGAATCTAGTACCACACCTGCGCCAGCCTGAACGGTGGCAACGCCGTTTTCAACGAAGGCTGAGCGGATCACAATGCAGGTATCCAGATCGCCGTGAGCGGTGAAGTAGCCGACCGCGCCGCCGTAGCTGCCGCGACGCTTGCCTTCTGCGCCTGCGATAAGTTGCATCGCGCGAACCTTCGGTGCGCCGCTCAGGGTGCCCATGTTCATGCAGGCGCGATAGGCGTGCAGCACGTCGAGATCTTTACGCAGCTCGCCGACAACGCGAGAAACCAGATGCATGACGAAGGAGTAACGGTCAACTTTGGTGAGGTCCGCCACATAGCGGCTGCCCGGTGTACAAATGCGCGCCAGGTCATTACGCGCGAGGTCAACCAGCATCAGATGCTCCGACAGCTCTTTATGGTCGGTACGCATCTCCAGCTCAATGCGGCTATCAAGGTCGCGGTCCAGAGAACCGTCTGCGCGGCGACCGCGTGGGCGGGTACCGGCAATCGGGTAGATCTCAATCTGGCGGCTGGCGGCTTCATATTTCAACGAGCTTTCCGGTGAAGCGCCGAACAGGGTGAAATCGTTATCCTGCATGAAGAACATATACGGGCTTGGGTTGCTCTTTTTCAGAACATCATAAGCGGCCAGCGGCGACGGGCAGGGCAGAGAGAAGCGGCGAGACGGTACCACCTGGAAAATTTCCCCGGCGCGAATCGCTTTTTGCATTTTGCGCACCACATCACCGTACTCTTCATCACTTTGATTGGTATCGCAGCGCATCTGTTCAACAGTTTCCACCGGCAGAGCCGCAGGTGGCTCGTTCAGTTGTTGACGCAGCTCCGCAATGCGTTGCAGCAACCTGTCTTTTTCACTCAATGATGGCGTGAACAGGCTGGCCTGAATGCGCGTGTTTTTGGTCTGGTGGTCAATTACCAGCAGGGTTTCCGCCAGGTAGAAGCAGTAATCCGGGCAGGAGGTGTCGCTTTCAAGCGTTGGCAGGTCTTCAAAACCGGCCACCAGGTCATAAGCGAACAGCCCGCCGAAGAACATTGCATCGCGCTCGTCTTCTGGCAGCGTCACCAGCGTTTGCAGCAGGCGGAACGCGTCAAAAACCGACAGCGAGCACAGACGCGCATCTTCATCCAGCAATTGACTGACCGCCGGGAAAGTCAGCACGCGGCCACTGGCCTGATGCTGGTTGTCAACACCCGCTGGCAGCGCCGCATCCAGCAGCGGCAGCAGTGACGCGCCGTTTTCGGTTAGCGCCTGAATAGTGACAGTGTCACCGAGTGCGGTAATACGCAGCGCACTGTCGACCAGCAGCAGGCTTTTTAAATCGTTTTTGCTATCAATATCCGCAGATTCCAGCAGCAACGTGGCCGGGCGTGAACCGCATAGCTGATGAAACAGCGCGGTGGGGTTTTCACGATAAATCGCGTCACTGGTCAGAAGCTCAAGCGTTGGTTTTGGTGTTTGCATTGTTTGTTTCGCCTGTTCTGTAAAATAAGTGTTCAATAAAAAGCCCGCTCAGTGGCGGGCCGGGTATCTGTTTGCATAATGCAGACGTGATGACACTGCCCGTTATCTGGGAGTGCGCCACCAACCATGCAGTACATTGATTTTCGTCTTCATTTGCCGATACCTTGCTTAAGTGAACTTGCGTACTAGTTAACTAGTTCGATGAATCAAAGTCAACCCCTGATTTTAGAAATTCCTCAGTAAACGTTATGATGAACCGTCTTATACGAATATTAGCCCAACGGGAGCCGTTTTGAGCGACACAACATACGCAGTGATTTACGATCTTCACAGCCATACCACCGCCTCTGATGGTCGACTGACGCCGGAAGCGCTGGTGCATCGCGCCGGAGAAATGCGCGTAGGTACGCTGGCGATCACCGATCACGACACTGTCGATGGCATCCCTCTGGCGCAGGCAGAGATCGCGCGTGCCGGGCTGGCGCTGAACTTAATTACCGGCGTTGAGATTTCTACGCTGTGGGAAAATCATGAAATTCATATTGTCGGCCTGAATATTGATATTGCGCATCCGGCCTTAACCGCCTTTCTGAATCAGCAAAAAGCGCGCCGCAACGAGCGGGCGGCGATGATTGCCGAGCGTCTTGAGAAAGCGCATATTCCCGGCGCGCTGGAAGGCGCACAGCGACTGGCCGACGGCGGTGCGGTAACGCGCGGGCATTTCGCCCGTTTCCTGGTGGAGCAGGGGAAAGCGAACACCATTGGTGATGTGTTTAAAAAATATCTCGCGCGCGGGAAAACGGGATACGTTCCGCCACAGTGGTGTACAATAAGGGAAGCTATTGATGTCATTCATCATTCAGGCGGCGTGGCGGTAATGGCCCATCCGGCCCGTTACAACCTGTCTGCCAAGTGGCTGAAAAGATTGCTGGCCCACTTCAGTGAACAGGGTGGCGATGCGATGGAAGTCGCGCAGTGCCAGCAGGCGCCACACGAGCGCGCTCAGCTTGCAACCTATGCCCGAGAATACGCGTTACTGGCCTCGCAGGGTTCTGATTTTCATCAACCCTGCCCATGGATAGAACTGGGCCGTAAGCTGTGGCTACCCGCCGGGGTAGAGGGCATCTGGCAACGCTTCGAGACGCCACAGAATTCTACTGAGAGGGAAGTATGAGTCAGTTTTTTTACATCCACCCGGATAACCCGCAGGCGCGACTGATTAACCAGGCGGTTGAGATCGTGCGCAAAGGTGGGGTGATTGTCTACCCAACCGATTCCGGCTATGCGCTGGGCTGCAAAATTGAAGATAAAGGCGCGATGGAGCGCATCTGTCGTATTCGTCATCTGCCAGATGGCCACAACTTTACGCTGATGTGCCGCGACTTGTCCGAACTGTCGACCTATTCTTACGTCGATAACGTGGCGTTTCGCCTGATGAAAAACAACACGCCGGGCAATTACACCTTCATCCTGAAAGGGACGAAAGAGGTGCCGCGCCGTCTGTTGCAGGAAAAGCGTAAAACCATCGGCATGCGCGTGCCGTCTAACCCCATCGCCCAGGCATTGCTGGAAGTATTAGGCGAGCCAATGCTTTCGACCTCCCTGATGCTACCGGGCAGCGAATTTACCGAATCCGATCCGGAAGAGATTAAAGACCGTCTGGAAAAAGTGGTCGATTTGATTATTCATGGTGGTTATCTGGGCCAACAGCCGACCACGGTCATTGATTTAACTGACGACGCGCCAGTGGTGCTGCGTGAAGGCGTGGGCGATGTGAAGCCGTTCCTGTAAACGTGAATAAACCAGATGAATCTTTTCATCAGAAATTCATGTAAGATACGCGGCCACGAATTATTGTTATGGCGCACGTGGTGCGCCATTTGACGTGTAAAAGATACCTTTCAATGAGTTAGGGTTTAACTGAACTCAACGCATTGTTTTTGAAAGTATACCCAGACGCCTGTGAAGGCGACACCGGAAGGAAGCTCTATGAGCGATAAAAGCGAAAAACTGCAAAAAGTGCTGGCGCGTGCCGGCCACGGCTCCCGTCGTGAAATCGAAGCGATTATTGAAGCTGGGCGCGTGAGCGTCGACGGCAAAATCGCCAAACTCGGCGATCGCGTTGAAGTGATCCCTGGCCTTAAAATTCGTATTGATGGCCATCTGATTTCCGTTAAAGAATCCGTAGAACAAATTTGTCGCGTTCTGGCTTATTACAAGCCGGAAGGTGAACTCTGTACGCGTAACGACCCTGAAGGTCGCCCAACCGTATTCGATCGTCTGCCAAAACTGCGCGGCGCGCGCTGGATTGCCGTCGGTCGTCTGGACGTCAACACCTGCGGCCTGCTGCTGTTCACCACCGATGGTGAACTGGCAAACCGCCTGATGCACCCAAGCCGTGAAGTTGAACGTGAATACGCGGTGCGCGTGTTCGGCCAGATTGATGACAGCAAAGTTCGCGAGCTTTCTCGTGGCGTACAGCTAGAAGATGGCCCGGCGGCGTTTAAAACCATCAAGTTTACCGGTGGGGAAGGCATCAACCAGTGGTACAACGTGACACTGACGGAAGGCCGTAACCGCGAAGTGCGTCGTCTTTGGGAAGCCGTTGGCGTGCAGGTTAGCCGCCTTATCCGCGTTCGCTACGGCGATATCCCGCTGCCAAAAGGCCTGCCGCGCGGTGGCTATACCGAACTCGATCTGGCGCAGACCAACTACCTGCGTGAGCTGGTTGAACTGCCACCTGAAACGGCATCAAAAGTGGCTGTTGAGAAAGACAGACGTCGCATGAAGGCGAATCAGATTCGCCGCGCGGTGAAACGCCATAGCCAGGTGAGCAACCCGCGTCGTGGTGGGGGAAGCCGCAGTAACGGTTAATCACTCTTCTGATTATCAAACCGGGCAAACAGTAATGTTTGCCCGGTTTTTTTGTGCCTGACATCCCGCCTTCACAAAATCTATCGATTTGATTGTTTCTTACGCAAAAAAGGAGATGTGAAGGAGATTCCATGAATCATATGTGAAATGCGAATAATTATCATTAGTATGCGCACTTGATTTTATGATTCATGACAGGGAATGATGGAATGTATACTTCTGTAACAACACGAAAAAAACCAATTGCTCTCTTTTTAGCCAGCCTGCTGAGTACCACCGCGTGGGCCGCCAACGAGGAGCCGACAGAATCGCTTGCCGATAACGAAACCATGATTGTTACCGCTGAGCAGGAGCTCAAGCAGCAGCCAGGCGTCTCTACCATCACCGCTGAAGATATCCAGAAAAGCCCGCCGGTGAACGACCTCTCCGACATCATCCGCAAAATGCCTGGCGTTAACCTGACGGGAAACAGTGCCAGTGGTAGCCGTGGCAACAACCGCCAGATCGATATCCGTGGCATGGGGCCGGAAAACACCCTGATTATGGTTGATGGCGTACCGGTGACATCGCGTAACTCTGTGCGTTACAGCTGGCGCGGGGAACGTGATACGCGCGGTGATACCAACTGGGTTCCGGCGGAAATGGTCGAGCGCATTGAAGTGATTCGTGGCCCGGCGGCGGCGCGCTATGGTTCCGGTGCGGCGGGTGGGGTGGTGAATATTATCACTAAACGTCCGACTAACGACTGGCACGGCTCGCTCTCTCTGTTCACCAATCAGCCGGAAGACAGCAAAGAAGGCGCGACCAAACGCGCTAACTTTAACCTGAGCGGACCGCTGGCCGGAGATGCGCTGACCATGCGTCTGTACGGCAATCTGAACAAAACGGACGCTGATGCCTATGACATCAATACCGCCCAGAACGGTTCCGCTGCTGCGGGGCGTGAAGGCGTGCGTAATAAAGATATCAACGCAGTCGTATCGTGGAAAATTACCCCGTTGCAGATTGTCGACTTCAGCTATGGCTATAGTCGCCAGGGGAATATCTACGCGGGCGATACTCAGTACAGCAACAGCAACGTCAGCCCAGGCGGGTTAGTGCAGACGCTGTATGGTGACGAAACCAACCGCATGTACCGCCAGAACTACGGCATCACTTACAACGGCATCTGGGACTGGGGAACGTCGAAACTCAATTTCAACTACGAAAAGACCAACAACACGCGTCTGGATGAAGGCTCCACCGGTAAAGTGGAAGGGATGATCAACAGTGATGATTATTCAACCAGCCGTCTCGAAAGCTATCGTGCCGGTGGCGAAGTGAACTTCCCGCTCCAGTTGCTGGTGGATCAAACCGTCACGCTGGGCGCGGAGTGGAACCGTGATGAATTGAACGATCCTGCCTCGATGACGGCGACAGATAGCACGGGCGTAACGGTGGGTAATGTCTCGGGCAGCGCCAGCGACCGCAGCAGCAAAAACAGTTCAACCATCAGCTCTCTCTATTTTGAAGATAACATTGCCGCGACGGACAGCACCCAGGTTCTGCCCGGTTTGCGTTTTGATTATCACAACACTTTTGGAGCCAACTGGAGCCCGAGCCTGAATATTTCGCAGGGCTTAGGCGATATGTTCACCCTGAAAGCGGGGATCGCGCGGGCGTTTAAAGCGCCAAACCTCTATCAGTCTACTGAGGGATATCTGCTCTCTACGCGTGGCAATGGTTGCCCGGTCGGGGTTAGTACCGGTAGTTGCTTCCTGTTAGGTAATGAAGACCTCGATCCGGAAATCAGCGTCAATAAAGAAGTGGGGATTGAGTTCCATGACAACGGCTATGCGGCAGGGGTGACCTGGTTCCGCAACGATTATAAAAACAAAATCGTGGCCGGGGATGACGTGGTCGGTTACGCCTCAAATGGCGCCAATATCCTGCGTTGGGAAAACGGCGGTAAAGCGATCGTTGAGGGTCTGGAAGGCAACCTGACCATTCCTGTGCTGCGCGATGTCCTCGAGTGGCGCACCAACGCAACCTATATGTTCCGCTCCGAAAGCAAAAAAACCGGTAACCCACTCTCGGTTATTCCTGAATTTACCATTAACTCGCAGCTCGACTGGCAGGTCACCGACAAACTGGATACCACATTAAGCTGGACACAGTATGGTCGTCAGAAGCCGCGCCAGAATGCTGAGATACGCAACGAAGCGGGCGAGATGTCGAACCGTGAAATCAGCCCGTACTCCATTTTTGGCCTGAACGTCAATTACGACATCACCAAAAACCTGCGCGCTAATGCCGGCATCAACAACCTGTTTGATAAACGGGTTTATCGCGAAAACGATGGTGCATCAACGTATAACGAACCAGGCCGCGCGTACTACGCAGGCGTAACCGTCTCGTTCTAAGCCGTACTGCCGGAAAGGCTCACCTTTCCGGCATTTCTTTGTTTAATAATCGATGCCAATCTGCGCTTTGATACCCGCGTCAAACGCATGTTTCACCGGACGCAGTTCACTGACGGTGTCGGCCATCTCGGTGATATCACGGTGGCAGCCGCGACCGGTGATAATCACCGACTGGTGCGTCGGGCGCTGGCGTAACGCGCTCAGTACCTCTTCCAGCGGCAGATAGTCATAGGCCACCATATAGGTCAGCTCATCCAGCACAACTAAGTCCAGCGATGCATCGGCCAGCATGCGTTTGGCGTGTTGCCAGACGGCCATACAGGCGGCCGTATCGCTCTCGCGGTCCTGCGTATTCCAGGTAAAACCGGTCGCCATTACCTGAAACTCGACTCCGTGGGGCTCCAGCAAATTACGCTCACCATTGGGCCAGGTGCCTTTAATAAACTGGATGACACCGACTTTTTTGCCGTGTCCGACGGCGCGCGTCGCCGTCCCAAAGGCAGCGGTGGTTTTGCCTTTCCCGTTGCCGGTAAAGACCATGATAATGCCACGCTCTTCCTGAGCGGCCGCCACCCGGGCATCGACTTTATCTTTCACGCGCTGCTGGCGCTCGCGGTAACGTTCATCACTCATTGGGCTATCCCCGGTTTACGGCCTGGTTGGGCATCGAAAGTCATCCCTGTTTTGCGGCGACTATCGTCGCCCATCAGCCACAAATAGAGCGGCATGATATCGGCAGGTGTTTTCAGTTTTAACGGATCTTCCGTCGGAAACGCGCTGGCACGCATGCCGGTTCGCGTACCGCCGGGGTTAATGCAGTTGACGCGCAGGCGGTTTTGATACTCCTCGGCCAGCACCTGCATCATGCCTTCGGTGGCGAATTTGGATACGGAATAGGCCCCCCAGTTGGCGCGCCCCTGGCGGCCTACGCTTGAGGAGGTAAAGACCAGTGAGCCTGCTTCAGACTGCAACAACAGCGGCAGTAACGCCTGGGTCAACATAAAGGTGCCGTTGACGTTAACCTGCATCACCTGTTGCCAGATGTCGGGTTTCTGTTCAGACATTGGCACCACTTCGCCGAGCAGCCCGGCGTTATGCAGCACGCCGTCAAGGCGCGGGTAATGCATGCTGATTTGCTGACCAACCTGCTGGCAATCCTGTGGTGTACAGGTGAGCAGGTCGAGGGTGAACCAGCGTACGGGCAATCCGCCGTGGTTTTCAATTTCTTGCGCGACGGCGCGTAATTTTTCTTCATTACGGCCCAGTAAAACCACGCTGGCGCTATAGCGTGCGTAGGTGATGGCTGCTTCCCGACCAATACCATCACTGGCACCGGTGACCAGAATTATACGGTTTTGCAACAAATCGCGTTTAGGCTGGTAGTGCACGACGACTCCTTTGTGGCTTTTCGCTACCACAATCTGTGTTCTTTTCATGGCTTTTGGGCTTTATGCCCTAATCGCGCCACTATTTCAATCAGCCAGGAGGAGAGTCAACGTAAAATTAACAATTTGCAATGATTTCATCAGCCAATTTGAATTACGGAAAGCGCCTCGCAGGCTTTAATCGTGGTCGAGACGTAGCGAAAACGGTGTTGTACACTGGTCCACAGATTCAGTGGATTTGTACAAGGTGAAAGCGTGGAAATTCTTTTTCAATATGGTCTGTTTTTGGCGAAGATCGTGACGGTTGTCGTCGCAATCATTGTAATCGCAGCACTTATTATCAATTTGTCACAGCGCAAGCGGCAACGTGGAGAGCTGCGGGTAACCAATCTCAGCGAACAACATAAAGAGATGCAGGAGGATTTAGCGGTGGCGCTGCTCGACGGCCCACAGCAAAAACTCTGGCATAAAGAACAAAAGAAAAAAGCCAAACTTGAGGCAAAGGCGGCAAAAGCAAAGGCCAAACAGGGCAACGCAACGCCTTCAGGCAAACCGCGCGTGTGGGTGATTGATTTTAAAGGCAGTATGGATGCACATGAAGTTGCCTCGCTGCGTGAAGAGGTCACTGCGGTGCTGACGGTCGCCACGCCGCAAGATGAAGTGGTGGTGCGTCTGGAAAGCCCTGGTGGCGTGGTGCACGGTTACGGCCTGGCGTCGTCTCAGCTACAACGCATCCGCGATAAGCAGATCCCGTTGACGGTGGCGGTCGATAAAGTGGCGGCAAGCGGCGGCTATATGATGGCCTGCGTGGCGAATAAAATCGTCGCTGCGCCGTTTGCCATTCTTGGCTCCATTGGCGTGGTCGCGCAAATTCCGAACCTGCATCGTTTTCTGAAAAATAAAGATATTGATATCGAGTTGCACACGGCGGGCCAGTACAAACGTACCC
The DNA here is from genome assembly GCF_055796175.1 of Pseudocitrobacter sp. 2023LY-00077. Classification (NCBI taxonomy): domain Bacteria; kingdom Pseudomonadati; phylum Pseudomonadota; class Gammaproteobacteria; order Enterobacterales; family Enterobacteriaceae; genus Pseudocitrobacter; species Pseudocitrobacter sp. 2023LY-00077. The sequence goes on from NZ_JBSPEI010000012.1 coordinate 17,821, forward strand.
TGACGCTGCTGGGGGAAAACACGGAAGAGGGGCGGCAGAAATTCCGCGAAGATCTTAACGAAACCCATCATCTGTTTAAGGCTTTCGTTAAAGAGATGCGGCCAACGCTTGATATCGACGCGGTGGCGACCGGTGAGCACTGGTACGGCGTGCAGGCTCAGGAGAAAGGGCTGGTGGATGAAGTGGGTACCAGCGATGAACTGCTGCTGAACCTGATGAAAGATCGCGAAGTGATGAGCGTGAGTTATAAACAGCGCAAGAAAATGATGGACCGTTTCACCGGGAGTGCGGCAGAAAGTGCGGATCGTCTGCTGCTGCGCTGGTGGCAGCGGGGGCAAAAGCCGTTGATGTAAGTCTCAGGACAGCCCGGTAGGCTCACTGCCGGGCTGTGAGATCGCCTGACTCAACGTGTGTTAGTCGACCAGGTGATATTTCTCGGAAAGCTGATGGGCAAGGTATTTAAACATGTTAAATACTGCCGTGCTTTTCGGCGTGGGCAGGCCTTGTTCATCCAGGAAATACTCGCCGCTGAATATCAATACGCCATTGCGCTGTTCTACGCCCGTGGCTTCGATGCCAGCTAAGGTATCTTCATGTTCACGGATGAGTCGGTTTGCTTCAATAAGCAGAGTTTGACGATCGATGGGTTGTGTATTACCAGACATTTTCTACTCCTCGAAAAACTTCCCCTAGTTTACGCCGGGCACGCGCTCGGGGCAAATACTCCCTTGAAACTTCAGGGCTATAGTTAAGGTTAAGCCTGTACCTGCCTTTCTGGCGCGTTTAACAAATGCGTGCTAATAAAGTTGCGTAACGAATTTTATCAGGTACAGTGTGACGCTTTCGGCAATCTGGCAACAGATTTGCTTGACATTCGACCGAAAATTCTTCGTGCTATAGCACCTGGCGGTAAAACGTCAGTGAACTCAACCGCCTGGCTTCAGGATGTGAAGTGGGTGGCTAAAGGGTTGATATCCATTGAGACCGCCGCAACATACAAGGCTTGTCGCCAGTGGACAGGTGACTCAATGTGCGATGTATTCTGGAAGAATCAAATTAGGTAAAGGTGAATATGGGTAAAGCTCTCGTTATCGTTGAGTCCCCGGCAAAAGCCAAAACGATCAATAAGTATCTGGGTAATGACTACGTGGTTAAGTCCAGCGTCGGTCATATCCGCGATTTGCCGACAAGTGGCTCAGCCGCCAAAAAGAGCGCTGACTCTGCCTCCACCAAAACGGCCAAAAAGCCTAAAAAGGATGAACGTGGCGCGCTGGTTAATCGCATGGGCGTTGACCCATGGCATGACTGGAAAGCGCACTACGAAGTGCTCCCGGGTAAAGAAAAGGTAGTTTCAGAACTTAAGCAACTGGCGGAAAAAGCCGACCACATCTATCTCGCAACCGACCTTGACCGCGAAGGGGAAGCCATTGCATGGCACCTGCGGGAAGTGATTGGTGGAGATGATTCGCGCTATAGCCGCGTGGTGTTCAACGAAATTACAAAAAATGCGATTCGTCAGGCGTTTGAAAAGCCGGGCGAACTGAATATCGATCGTGTTAACGCGCAGCAGGCGCGTCGCTTTATGGACCGCGTTGTGGGCTATATGGTGTCGCCGTTGCTGTGGAAAAAAATCGCCCGTGGTTTGTCCGCAGGCCGCGTGCAATCCGTTGCCGTGCGTCTGGTGGTTGAGCGCGAACGCGAAATCAAAGCCTTCGTACCGGAAGAGTTCTGGGACGTGGTTGCCAGCACCACTACGCCGGGTGGCGATGCGTTGCCGCTGGAAGTGACGCATCAGAAAGATAAAGCCTTCCGTCCGGTAAGCCGCGACGAGACAATGGCCGCTGTTAGCCTGCTGGAAAAAGCGAGCTACAGCGTCCTTGAGCGTGAAGATAAACCGACCAGCAGCAAGCCTGGCGCGCCGTTTATCACTTCCACGTTGCAGCAAGCCGCCAGCACCCGTCTGGGCTTTGGCGTGAAAAAAACCATGATGATGGCGCAGCGTCTGTATGAAGCGGGCCACATTACTTATATGCGTACCGACTCTACCAACCTGAGCCAGGACGCAGTAAGCATGGTGCGTGGTTATATCGGCGATAACTTTGGCGATAAATATCTGCCGAAGAACCCGAACCAGTACGCCAGCAAAGAGAATTCTCAGGAAGCGCACGAAGCGATTCGTCCTTCCGATGTCTCGGTGGTTGCTGAATCGCTGAAAGATATGGAAGCCGATGCGCAGAAACTGTATCAGCTGATCTGGCGTCAGTTTGTTGCCTGTCAGATGACACCGGCACAGTACGACTCCACGACGCTGACGGTGCAGGCGGGTGATTTCAAACTCAAGGCGCGCGGTCGTACCCTGCGTTTTGATGGTTGGACGAAGGTTATGCCTGCGCTGCGCAAAGGCGATGAAGACCGCACGTTGCCGATGGTTAATCAGGGAGACAAACTTTCTCTGGTTGAACTGACGCCTGCTCAGCACTTCACCAAACCGCCGGCGCGCTTTAGCGAAGCCTCGCTGGTTAAAGAGCTGGAAAAACGCGGTATTGGCCGTCCGTCCACCTATGCGTCGATCATTTCGACCATTCAGGATCGCGGCTATGTGCGCACCGAAAACCGCCGTTTCTACGCTGAAAAAATGGGTGAGATCGTCACCGATCGTCTGGAAGCGAACTTCCGCGAACTGATGAACTACGATTTTACCGCACAGATGGAAGACCATCTCGACCGCGTGGCAAACCACGAAGCCGAGTGGAAGCAGGTGCTGGATCTCTTCTTCGGTGATTTCACCAAACAGCTCGAAACGGCTGAGAAACCGCCAGAAGAGGGCGGCATGCAGCCGAACGAGATGGTGTTGACCAGTATCGATTGCCCGACCTGCGGTCGCAAGATGGGCATTCGTACCGCCAGTACGGGGGTATTCCTGGGCTGCTCCGGTTATGCGCTGTCGCCGAAAGAGCGCTGCAAAACCACCATCAACCTGGTGCCGGAAAACGAAGTGCTGAACGTGCTGGAAGGCGATGACGCTGAAACCAACGCGCTGCGCGCAAAACGTCGCTGCCAGAAATGCGGCACGGCAATGGACAGCTATCTCATCGATCCGAAACGCAAGCTGCACGTTTGCGGTAATAACCCGACCTGTGACGGTTACGAGATCGAAGAGGGTGAATTCCGCATTAAGGGTTATGACGGCCCGATCGTCGAGTGTGAGAAATGTGGTTCTGAAATGCACCTGAAAATGGGGCGTTTTGGTAAGTACATGGCCTGCACTAACGAAGAGTGTAAGAACACCCGTAAGATCCTGCGCAACGGTGAAGTCGCACCGCCGAAAGAAGATCCGGTTCCGTTACCGGAGTTGCCGTGCGAGAAATCGGACGCCTACTTCGTACTGCGTGACGGTGCTGCCGGGGTCTTCCTGGCGGCGAACACCTTCCCGAAATCGCGTGAAACCCGCGCGCCGTTGGTCGAAGAGCTGTTCCGATTCCGCGATCGTCTGCCGGAAAAACTGCGTTATCTGGCCGATGCGCCGCAGGAAGATCCGCAAGGTAACAAGACGATGGTGCGCTTCAGCCGTAAGACGAAGCAGCAGTATGTTTCTTCAGAGAAAGATGGCAAAGCGACCGGTTGGTCAGCCTTCTTTGTCGACGGTAAATGGGTCGAAGCGAAGAAATAATTGTCACCTGACAAACCGCACAAAGGGCCGATCATCGGCCCTTTTTTATAACCGCGTTATTATTTTTTGTTCCCATCTATACACACTTGCTATAAATGATATAGTGGTTATAGCAAACACTTTTTTTATTATTAAATCGTATTAATAGCGTATCACTACGCAACCGGATACCGCGCCATGAAACTACAGCAGCTCCGCTATATCGTTGAAGTTGTTAACCATAACCTCAACGTCTCCTCCACCGCTGAAGGGTTATATACCTCCCAGCCGGGCATCAGTAAGCAGGTCAGAATGCTGGAAGATGAGCTGGGTATCCAGATTTTTGCGCGCAGTGGTAAGCACCTGACGCAGGTCACGCCAGCCGGGCAGGAAATTATTCGCATTGCCCGTGAAGTACTTTCGAAAGTGGATGCCATCAAATCTGTGGCGGGTGAACACACCTGGCCGGACAAAGGCTCGCTGTACGTCGCCACAACGCATACCCAGGCGCGCTACGCGCTTCCCGGCGTGATTAAGGGCTTTATCGAGCGTTATCCGCGCGTTTCTCTGCACATGCATCAGGGCTCGCCAACGCAGATTGCCGAAGCTGTTTCGAAGGGGAATGCGGATTTTGCCATCGCCACCGAAGCGCTGCACCTGTATGACGATCTGGTTATGCTGCCGTGTTACCACTGGAACCGTTCCATTGTGGTGACGCCGGAGCATCCGCTGGCGTCGAAAACGTCGGTAACAATCGAAGAACTGGCCCAGTATCCACTGGTCACTTATACCTTTGGTTTTACCGGACGTTCAGAGCTCGATACCGCGTTTAACCGCGCCGGGCTGACGCCGCGTATTGTTTTCACCGCCACCGATGCCGACGTTATCAAAACTTACGTCCGCCTGGGGTTGGGGGTTGGGGTCATTGCCAGCATGGCGGTTGATCCGGTTTCCGATCCTGATCTGGTCAAACTGGATGCTGACGGTATTTTCAGCCACAGCACCACTAAAATCGGCTTCCGCCGCAGTACTTTCCTGCGCAGCTATATGTATGATTTTATTCAACGCTTTGCGCCGCATTTAACGCGCGACGTTGTTGATACCGCGGTAGCGCTGCGCTCTAATGAAGATATCGAAGCGATGTTCAAAGATATTAAATTGCCAGAGAAGTAATCCCCTGAATTTCCAAACGGTATCTCCTATCGGGAGATACCGCCTGAATCGTAATAATACCTCTCCTCATTCTCATCCTCTAAATCATCTTGCTCTCGATATGCCCTTATATTTTTCATTAATTTGGCTAATGTATTGCCAGTGAGCGCACAAAAGTAGAAACGAATTCCCCTTAAGGCAAATTTTGCAGTTCAATTATTTATTTTTGGTCAAAAGATTAAATAAATGCGTCCGTTTAGCTGGCGAAAGCACTGGATTTTTGACTAGATTTTATTTAGGATTTGTCTCAGTGATGATTAATCGTACCGATTGTTTGGTGCCAAAATGATAAGTAATATCGATTGTAAGAGGTTGTCGATGCCGTCAGGAACCAAAGGTCCACAGCGCGATCCGCACGTGAAGCGTAAAGCCTGGGCGTCGGTGTTTCTGGGGTCTGCGCTGTTTTGGGTGGTTGTTGCACTGCTTGTCTGGAAGTACTGGGGCTGATGATGTTCATCTCCAGTCGTCCCCGGCCAGCACAGCCCAAGCCGCAGCCGGAGAAACAGGACAAGGTCAAAATTCCTGAATCATGGGAATTGACCCCCGAACAACGTGAATTTATTGAGTCGTTTAATCCTGGTGAGCGCAAAAAAAAATAATAGCAGGGTGGCTCGCCCAACATACCTTCCGCATTCGCACTGGCTTTTAAATACACCACAGCAACGGTCTGTCGACACCATGTCGGCTGAATGCACTCATGCATAAAAAGGTGTAAGCAAAATGAATACGCATCACAATTTGAAATACTGGTCATGGATGGGCGCGCTGTCGGCTTCACTCCTGTTTTGGGGGCAAATTATCTGGCTGCTGTGCCGGTAAATCCGCTGCGCAATAATCGCCGTCTTCCTTCCTTCTAACGCCTGGCCTCTGCGCCGGGCGTTTTAATTTCACGGAATAGTCTCAACAATTTTATCAATTAGAGTTGTTATCAAAACGTTACGACATCTTTGTGTTATCTTTAATGCGTACCCTGAGGAGTGTCAGGGGGATTGCAAGTCCCGTTACACATAAAGGAGGAGCTATGTCGTCAACACTACGAGAAGCCAGTAAGGACGCGCTGCACACGCAAGATAAAACCTATCACTACTACAGCTTACCGCTGGCAGCCAACACACTGGGTGACATTTCCCGTCTACCCAAATCACTCAAAGTCCTGCTGGAAAACCTACTGCGCTGGCAGGATGGGGATTCTGTTACTGAAGAAGATATCAAAGCCCTGGCCGGGTGGGTGAAAACTGCCCATGTCGATCGGGAGATAGCCTACCGCCCGGCGAGGGTCTTGATGCAGGATTTCACCGGCGTACCCGCGGTGGTGGATTTAGCCGCCATGCGAGAAGCGGTGAAGCGTCTGGGTGGCGACACCGCGAAGGTTAACCCGCTTTCGCCGGTTGACCTGGTGATTGACCACTCGGTTACCGTGGATCACTTCGGCGATGATGATGCCTTCGCGGAAAACGTGCGCCTGGAGATGGAGCGCAACCATGAACGCTATGTGTTCCTGCGTTGGGGCCAGCAGGCGTTCAGCCGGTTCAGCGTCGTGCCGCCGGGTACCGGGATTTGCCACCAGGTTAACCTTGAGTATCTTGGTAAAGCGGTCTGGAGCGAGTTGCAAAACGATGAATGGATTGCTTATCCGGACACGCTGGTCGGCACCGATTCGCACACCACGATGATTAATGGTCTGGGCGTGCTGGGCTGGGGCGTCGGGGGAATCGAGGCAGAGGCCGCGATGCTCGGTCAACCGGTTTCAATGTTGATTCCGGATGTAGTGGGCTTCAAGTTAACCGGCAAACTCAGCGAAGGGATTACTGCTACCGACCTGGTGTTGACCGTCACCCAAATGCTGCGTAAACACGGCGTGGTGGGAAAATTTGTTGAATTCTATGGCGACGGTCTGGACTCTCTGCCGCTGGCGGACCGTGCAACCATCGCTAACATGTCGCCGGAATATGGCGCAACCTGCGGCTTCTTCCCGATTGATGGCGTTACGCTCGATTATATGCGCCTGAGCGGGCGCAGCGATGAGCAGGTCGCACTGGTTGAAGCCTATGCTAAAGCACAGGGGATGTGGCGCAACACCGGTGATGAACCGATTTTCACCAGCAGCCTCGAGCTGGATATGGGCACGGTGGAAGCGAGCCTCGCCGGGCCGAAACGCCCGCAGGATCGCGTTGCGCTGGGCGATGTGCCTAAAGCCTTTGCTGCCGCGACAGAGCTGGAAGTGAACACCGCGCAGAAAGATAAGCAGCCGGTAGAATACACGCTTAAAGGTGAAACCGTACCGCTACCGGACGGCGCGGTGGTGATTGCCGCCATTACCTCCTGTACCAATACGTCCAACCCGAGCGTTCTGATGGCAGCGGGCCTGCTGGCGAAAAAAGCCGCTGAGCTGGGCCTGAAGCCGAAACCGTGGGTGAAAGCCTCGCTGGCGCCGGGGTCGAAGGTGGTTTCTGATTATCTCGCCCACGCACGTCTCACGCCATACCTGGATAAACTTGGCTTTAATCTCGTGGGCTATGGCTGTACCACCTGTATCGGTAACTCCGGTCCACTGCCAGAGCCCATCGAAACGGCGATTAAGAAGGGCGACCTGACCGTTGGGGCCGTGCTTTCCGGTAACCGTAACTTCGAAGGGCGTATCCATCCGCTGGTGAAAACCAACTGGCTGGCCTCACCGCCGCTGGTGGTTGCCTATGCGCTGGCCGGAAACATGAACGTCAACCTGGCAAGCGACCCGCTCGGTCACGATCAAAAAGGCGACCCGGTTTACCTGAAAGATATCTGGCCGAGCAGCCAGGAGATCGCCAAAGCCGTGCAGCAGGTTTCCACCGAGATGTTCCGCAAAGAGTATGCGGAAGTCTTCGAAGGCACACCGGAATGGAAAGCCATTACCGTCACGGAATCGGATACCTACAACTGGCAGGATGACTCTACCTATATCCGCCTGTCACCGTTCTTTGACGATATGGAAGCCCAGCCGAAGCCGGTAGAGGATATCCATGGTGCGCGTATTCTGGCGATGCTGGGTGATTCCGTCACCACCGACCATATTTCACCGGCCGGCAGCATTAAACCGGACAGCCCGGCGGGCCGCTTCCTGCAGGCGCGCGGGGTGGAACGTCGCGACTTCAACTCCTATGGTTCTCGTCGCGGTAACCACGAAGTGATGATGCGCGGTACCTTTGCCAACATTCGTATCCGCAACGAAATGGTGCCGGGTGTGGAAGGGGGCATGACGCGCCTGTTGCCGGGTTCAGAAGTGATGTCGATTTACGACGCGGCGATGGCGTATCAGAAGCAGGGCACGCCGCTGGCGGTGATCGCCGGGAAAGAGTATGGCTCTGGCTCCAGCCGTGATTGGGCGGCGAAGGGGCCACGTCTGCTGGGCGTGCGCGTGGTGATTGCGGAATCCTTTGAGCGTATTCACCGCTCCAACCTGATTGGTATGGGGATTCTGCCGCTGGAATTCCCGCAGGGTGAATCGCGTCAGTCGCTGGCGTTGACCGGGGAAGAGCAGCTGGATATTCCTGATTTACAGCAGCTTAAACCGGGTGCCACGATCCCGGTTACCGTAACGCGCGCCGATGGTACCACAGAGACGCTAGCCTGCCGTTGCCGTATCGACACTCAGACTGAGCTGACTTACTACCAGAACGACGGCATCCTGCATTATGTGATACGTAATATGCTGGATTGATCCTGCCCGCTCATCAGCCCGATACACGAAAGTGGTCGGGCTTTTTTTCATATATTGCTAATATTATTAGCTTTTGTAATAAAATAATATGTCTATTTATTAGTTTTATTAGCATGTATTTTGTATTGATGCGTTAAAGGAGGTTTTTGATTTAATTCATTCACTGTAATTATGTGTGATGTCAGTGGTGGCAAGGCTTTGATGACGATCACAGCTTGTAATTCTTGAATTATTTTGAGTGTGATAGCGATCGCGATGTTGGTAGGGATTTTACGGGATGATACGGCATTATTTATTTGTCTCGAGGCTGTTATGAATGAAAATAAGTGGTTGGGGTTAGCATGGATCTCACCCTATATTATTGGATTGTTAGTGTTTACCGCCTTTCCCTTTGTCTCTTCCTTTCTGTTGAGTTTTACCCAATATGATTTGATGAGTCCGCCTGAGTTCAACGGTATTGAAAACTACCGTTACATGGTGTCGGAAGACCCGCTGTTCTGGAAATCCCTTGCGGTCACGTTTGTGTATGTCTTTGTCACCATTCCGCTGAAGCTGATGTTTTCATTGTTCATCGCGTTCGTGCTGAATTTCAAACTGCGCGGTATCGGTTTTTTCCGCACGGCATACTACATTCCCTCCATTCTCGGCAGTTCTGTCGCCATCGCGGTCCTGTGGCGCGCACTATTTGCTATCGATGGTCTGTTGAACAGCTTTACTGGCGTATTCGGCCTTGATCCTATCAACTGGCTTGGTGAACCCCCGCTGGCGCTGTTTTCAGTAACGCTGCTCAGCGTTTGGCAGTTTGGTTCTTCAATGGTTATCTTCCTTGCCGCACTGCAAAACGTGCCGCAGTCGCAGTACGAAGCGGCGATGATCGATGGCGCCACCAAGTGGCAAATGTTCCTGAAAATTACTGTGCCACTGATTACGCCGGTCATTTTCTTCAACTTCATTATGCAAACCAGCGGCGCATTCCAGGAATTTACCGCGCCGTTTGTTATCACCGGCGGTGGCCCAACCTACTACACCTATTTGTTCTCGCTCTACATCTACGATACTGCCTTCAAGTATTTCGACATGGGATACGGTGCCGCGCTGGCATGGGTGCTGTTCCTGGTTGTGGCCATCTTCGCGTTGCTGGCCTTTAAGTCATCGAAATATTGGGTCTTCTACTCAGCAGACAAGGGAGGTAAAAATGAGTGATCAACATGTCATGACGACAACCGCAAAGGAAGCCGCGAATGAAGTGGCCCGCACGCTGCGTCGCGAAAAAATCAGCCGTAATATTCGCTATGTGATTTTACTGTTGGTCGGCCTGCTGATGCTGTACCCACTGGCATGGATGTTTTCTGCCGCGTTCAAACCAAACAGTGAAATTTTCACTACCCTGAATCTCTGGCCGACACACGCCACCTGGGATGGGTTTATCAACGGCTGGAAAACGGGCACGGAGTATCACTTCGGTCATTACATGATTAACACCTTTAAATATGTGATCCCGAAAGTGATTCTGACCATTATCTCATCCACCATTGTGGCTTACGGTTTTGCCCGCTTTGAGATCCCATGGAAGAAATTCTGGTTTGCCACGCTCATCGCCACCATGCTGCTGCCGAGCACCGTGTTGCTGATCCCGCAATATCTGATGTTCCGCGAAATGGGCATGCTGAACAGCTATCTGCCGCTTTACCTGCCAACGGCGTTCGCCACGCAGGGGTTCTTCGTCTTTATGCTGGTGCAGTTCCTGCGCGGCGTGCCGCGCGATATGGAAGAGGCCGCGCAAATCGACGGCTGTAACTCCTGGCAAGTGCCGTGGTATGTGCTGGTGCCCATTCTGAAAACGGCGATTATCTCGGTCGCGCTGTTCCAGTTTATGTGGTCGATGAACGACTTTATCGGTCCGCTGATTTACGTCTACAGCGTGGATAAATATCCGATTGCCCTGGCGCTGAAAATGTCTATCGACGTCACGGAAGGGGCGCCGTGGAACGAAATTCTGGCAATGGCGAGCATCTCCATTCTGCCATCTATCATTGTGTTCTTCCTGGCGCAGCGTTACTTCGTCCAGGGCGTATCCAGCAGCGGAATTAAAGGCTAAGAGGGAATATCATGGCTGAAGTGATTTTTAATAAACTGGAAAAGGTGTACTCCAACGGCTTCAAAGCGGTACATGGTATCGACCTGAACATTGCCGATGGCGAATTCATGGTGATTGTTGGCCCTTCCGGCTGTGCGAAATCCACGACCCTGCGTATGCTCGCTGGGCTGGAAACCATCAGCGGCGGTGAAATCCGTATCGGCGAAAAAGTGGTGAACAACCTGCCGCCGAAAGCGCGCGGCATTGCGATGGTGTTCCAGAACTACGCGCTCTATCCGCACATGACCGTGCGGGAAAATCTGGCGTTTGGTTTGAAACTGAGCAAACTGCCGAAAGAACAAATTAATCAACAGGTTGAAGACGCTGCCAAACTGCTGGAGCTGGAAGATCTGCTGGATCGCTTACCACGTCAGCTCTCCGGTGGTCAGGCGCAGCGTGTGGCGGTAGGACGCGCGATTGTTAAAAAGCCGGACGTGTTCTTATTCGATGAGCCGCTCTCAAACCTGGATGCCAAGCTGCGCGCATCGATGCGGATTCGTATTTCGGACTTGCATAAGCAGCTTAAAAAATCGGGCAAACCGGCAACCACCGTTTACGTCACCCATGATCAGACCGAAGCGATGACCATGGGCGACCGCATCTGCGTGATGAAGCTCGGCCACATCATGCAGGTGGATACGCCGGATAACCTGTACCACAAACCGAAAAACATGTTTGTCGCGGGCTTTATTGGCGCGCCGGAAATGAACATTAAACCGGCAAAAATTGTGCGTCGTGATGACGGCCTGCATATCACCGTCGGCGAGGATTTACTGGCGCTGAACGCCAGCCAGCAGGATAAAGTGGCGCACTACGTTGATAAAGAAGTGCATTTCGGTATTCGACCGGAGTATGTCGATGTCGCCACTGCACCCTTTGGCGCGAGCTGCGGGCGAGGGAAGTTAATCCGTATTGAAAATATGGGGCACGAATATTTTCTTTATTTACAGGTCGGTGATTTCGAACTGACGGCGCGGATCGCCTCCGATGCGGCGAAACCGATTATCGACAACGGGTTACAGCAGCAGGTGTGGTTCCGTTTTGAGATGGACAAATGCCACATTTTTGACGGGGAAACGCAGGAAAATATTTCGCTGTAAAAAAGCCCGCCAGGTTCGCTGGCGGGCTTCATGTTTACTCTTCTTTCAACAGGTGGCCCATCTTAGCCGCCTTGGTATCGAGATAGTAAGCGTTTTTCGGGTTGCGCCCAACGATGAGCGGGACGCGTTCAACGATGTTGATACCCGCTTCGGTCAGGATCTCAACCTTTTTCGGGTTGTTGGTCAGCAGGCGCACTTCGTCTACGCCCAGCAGCTTGAACATATCCGCACACAGCGTGAAGTCGCGCTCATCGGCGGCAAAGCCGAGCTGGTGGTTGGCTTCAACGGTGTCGTAGCCCTGATCCTGCAGCGCATAGGCGCGAATTTTATTCAACAGGCCGATGTTACGACCTTCCTGACGATGATAAAGCAGAATGCCACGACCTTCTTCCGCGATGTGCGTCAGGGCCGCTTCAAGCTGGAAACCGCAATCACAGCGCAGGCTAAAGAGCGCATCGCCCGTCAGACATTCGGAGTGAACGCGTGCCAGTACCGGTGTTTGCCCGGAAATGTCACCAAAAACCAGGGCGACGTGATCCTGCCCGGTTGCCAGTTCTTCAAAGCCCACCATCAGGAAATCGCCCCAGGGGGTTGGCAGTTTGGCTTCTGCCACACGTTTAAGCTGCATGTGATTCTCCAGATTATGTCAGCGCCAGTAGCGCTTTCTGTTTTTTGTATTTTGCCACAACGTGCTTTGGTTCACCTAATGGTGCGCAAGTGACTGCTGTTAAAGCGCACAATTTTGCCAGTTTCGCCGTTATGTTATTATTCGGTTATTATTGAGGATTCAGAGACAAAGGAGCCGTTATGCTAACAATTGCCAGACGAACCGCCGTGGGGGCCGCCGCATTGTTAGCGATGCCGCTCGCCGTCTGGATCTCCGGCTGGACCTGGCAGCCAGGCCATTCAGAAGTGTGGCTGAAAGCGCTGTATTGGGTCACGGAAACGGTCACCCAGCCGTGGGGAATCATTACCCACGTGGTGCTATTTGGCTGGTTTTTATGGTGTTTACGCTTTCGTCTGCGCCCGGCAATCATGCTCTTTGCGATTCTTGCCGGGGCCATAATGATCGGGCAGGGGGCGAAATCGTGGGTGAAAAGTGTGGCGCAGGAACCACGGCCTTTTGTTATCTGGCTGGAAAAAACGCACCATATTCCCGTTGATGAGTTCTACACTTTAAAGCGTAAGGATCGCGGCGCGCTGGTTAAAGAACAGCTTGCACAACAACAGGATATCCCTTCGTTCTTGCGTAAACACTGGCAAAAAGAGACCGGGTTTGCGTTTCCGTCAGGGCATACCATGTTTGCGGCCAGTTGGGCGCTGTTGGCGGTCGGTCTGCTGTGGCCGCGTCGACGCACGTTCACCATCGCGATTTTGCTGGTATGGGCAACGGCGGTTATGGGTAGTCGCCTGCTTTTGGGGATGCACTGGCCACGCGATTTAGTGGCGGCAACGTTGATGTCCTGGCTGCTGGTTACCGTGGCGACCTGGCTTGCACAAAAAATATGCGGCCCGTTGTCACCGCCTGGTGAAGAAGCGCAGGAAATCAGGAAACGCGAGCAGGAAAATTGAGCAAGGGTTGATTTTCCCCCTTTTAACCCTCAAATCCTGAACTGGCCGTGTGCTTTTCCATTTCGTCTGCGCGGCGAAAATGATACTTTATAAGGCTTGATGCGATAGATCGAACGGGATTTATCAGCTGAAACCACATAACGGGAAGTCGTGTGAAATATTTTCTCATTTTCTTATTGGTGTTAGCGGTCTTTGTCATTTCAGTGACGCTGGGCGCACAGAACGATCAGCTCGTGACCTTTAACTACTTACTGGCGCAGGGCGAGTTCAGAATTTCAACATTACTGGCGGTATTGTTTGCCGTAGGTTTTGCGATTGGCTGGCTGGTCTGTGGCCTGTTCTGGCTGCGCGTGCGTGTTTCTCTGCTGCGTGCGGAGCGTAAAATTAAACGTCTGGAAAATCAGATTGCGCCTGAGAGTGTGCCGTCCGTAAACCCGACCGTGCCAGTAACGAAGGAATAACGATTTATGCTGGAGTTGTTGTTTCTGCTCTTACCCGTTGCGGCAGCCTATGGTTGGTATATGGGGCGCAGAAGTGCACAACAGTCCAAACAGGACGAAGCAAGCCGTTTGTCACGTGATTATGTGGCAGGGGTTAACTTTCTCTTAAGTAATCAGCAAGACAAAGCGGTTGACCTGTTCCTCGACATGTTAAAAGAGGATACCGGCACCGTTGAAGCCCACCTTACGCTGGGCAACCTGTTCCGTTCACGCGGCGAGGTTGACCGCGCCATCCGTATTCACCAAACGTTAATGGAAAGCGCCTCGCTGACCTACGATCAGCGTCTGCTGGCGGTGCAACAGCTGGGGCGCGACTACATGGCAGCCGGGCTCTATGACCGCGCAGAAGACATGTTCAGCCAACTGGTGGATGAAACGGATTTCCGTATCAGCGCGCTGCAACAGCTGCTGCAAATCGCACAACTGACCAGCGACTGGCAAAAGGCTATCGACGTTGCCGAACGCCTGGTGAAACTCGGTAAAGAGAAGCATCGCGGCGAAATCGCCCATTTCTGGTGCGAACTGGCCCTGCAACAGATGGGCAATGATGATATGGACAAAGCGATGACGCTGCTGAAGAAGGGCGCGTCTGCCGATCCGTCCAGTGCGCGCGTCTCTATCATGATGGGCCGCGTCTGGATGGCGAAGGGCGATTACGCCAAAGCGCGTGAAAGCCTGCTGCGCGTCATCGATCAGGATAAAGAACTGGTCAGCGAAACGCTGGAAATGCTGCAAACCTGCTATCAGCAGATGGGTAAAACCGATGAGTGGGAATCTTTCCTGCAACGCTGCGTAGAGGAAAATACCGGTGCTGCGGCAGAACTGATGCTGGCGCAGGTACTCGACCAGCGTGAAGGCGGCGACGTCGCGCAAACCTATGTGACGCGCCAGTTGCAGCGTCATCCAACGATGCGCGTCTTCCATAAACTGATGGATTATCACCTCAATGAAGCAGAAGAAGGGCGCGCGAAAGAGAGCCTGATGGTGCTGCGAGACATGGTTGGCGAGCAAATCCGCAGCAAACCGCGCTACCGCTGTCAGAAATGCGGTTTTACCGCCTATACGCTTTACTGGCATTGCCCATCCTGCCGTGCATGGTCCACCGTTAAGCCGATTCGCGGCCTCGACGGGCAGTAATATTTAAAAAAACGTTCACTTTAGTTACAACATACTCTTCGGTTTTTTACCCCCCGCAAATTCAGCATCGAGCGCGTGAGGCTCAGCAGGACGAATCGCGCCTGTCAATTTGCCCCACTCGCAGGTAGAATGCTCGCCGTTTACCTTTTCTGCGCCTGAATAGCCGGGCGCCCATCAACAAGAAGGTCTGGTCATGACGTCTACTGCTTCATCTTCTTCCCGTATTGTCACATCCTCTCCCGTCGTTGTTGCTCTCGATTACGATAACCGCGATAAAGCGCTCGCTTTTGTCGATCTTATCGACCCGCGCGACTGCCGTCTGAAAGTCGGAAAAGAGATGTTCACGCTGTTTGGCCCGCAGTTCGTGCGTGATTTACAGCAGCGTGGCTTTGATATCTTCCTGGACCTGAAATTCCACGATATCCCGAATACCACCGCCCATGCCGTTGCGGCAGCGGCAGAGCTGGGCGTCTGGATGGTGAACGTGCATGCATCGGGTGGGGCGCGCATGATGACGGCGGCGCGCGAAGCGTTACTGCCTTTCGGGAAAGATGCACCGCTGCTGATTGCGGTCACCGTGCTGACCAGTATGGAATCCAGCGACCTGCTGGATCTCGGCGTGACGTTGTCACCTGCGGATTATGCCGCCAAACTGGCTAAACTGACCCGTGATTGCGGCCTCGATGGCGTGGTGTGCTCGGCACAGGAAGCGGTGCGCTTCAAGCAGGAGCTGGGGCAGGCATTTAAACTGGTGACGCCGGGTATTCGCCCTGTAGGTAGTGAAGCGGGTGACCAGCGCCGTATCATGACGCCTGAACAAGCGCAGGCAGCGGGCGTAGACTACATGGTGATTGGCCGCCCGGTTACGCAATCCGCGGACCCGGCGTTGACGCTGCGCACCATTAACGCCTCGCTGCAAAAGGAGGCGTAATGAGCGACTCCAATAGCCGTCTGGTGTACTCCACCGACAGCGGTCGTATCGACGAACCCAAGGCCGTTGTGGAACGCCCAAAAGGTGATGGCATTGTGCGTATTCAGCGCCAGACCAGCGGGCGGAAAGGAAAAGGCGTGTGCCTGATTACCGGCATCGATCAGGATGACGAGTCGCTGGCTAAACTGGCCGCAGAGCTGAAAAAGAAATGTGGCTGCGGCGGCTCAGTGAAAGATGGCGTGATTGAAATTCAGGGCGATAAACGCGACCTGCTAAAAACATTACTCGAAGCTAAAGGGCTGAAAGTAAAACTGGCAGGCGGTTAAGAAACAAAAAGGGCCCCGATAAACATCGGGGCCCTGAATTCTTATTTCAAATATACGGACGATTAATTATTTGCCCACCTGGTGGCCGATAATCCCGCCGACTGCCGCGCCGCCCAGGGTACCCAGGGTGCTGCCGTCAGTTAATACTGCACCGCCCAGCGCGCCTGCGCCAGCACCAATAGCTGTGTTACGGTCGCGTTTGGACCAGTTTGAACATGCGCTCAGTGACATTACTAAAGTGGCAGCAATAACCGCTGCAGTGATTTTTTTGTTCATTGAAGTCATCGTATTTTCTCCTGAATATTCGATTCACGGAAAAAGCCTATTTTAATTTTAGCCGCGGGCCAGAGATAAAAACGGCTTATGTCGTGAAGCATGTTGCGCAGGTTGTAGAACTGTTACTTAGTCACGCAAGTGATAGTTACTTCCTGTTATATCGCTAACATTAATTCTACGATTTTATCGCATATTAGACAGGTAAAAAGTCCTAATTGGACCTTCGGAAAAATCTCATAGCGAAGTGGGGGAGATCAATACGAGGAATGGATGTTTTGTGAGGGGAAAGGCCCCTCACCCTAACCCTCTCCTATAGGGAGAGGGAACCGACCGAGCACTATTTAAATATTCGTGCGTTTTTCTCCCTCTCCCTGTGGGAGAGGGCCGGGGTGAGGGGAACGCACAATTGCCTATGGCCGCTTAACAATATCCACCTTCAGCCCGGAACACTCCAGTTGAGCCTGCTGCTCCGCCGCCAGCCCGTCATCGGTGATCACCCGGCTAAACTTCGTCATCGGCCCCAGCGGGTACGCGTGGGTGACACCAAACTTGCTGCTGTCACTCAACGCAATTGCTTCACACTCTTTTTCCAGAACCGCATTTACTACGTCGGCACGCATCATGTCGCGGCCCGTAAAGCCCGTTGCAGTCTGCCAGCCGTCGATACCGATAAACGCCTTGCTGAAATGAACCTGCTGGATGTACTGGCGAGTCAGCGGGCCAACCATGCTTTCGCTTTTCTTCTGGTAGATACCGCCAAGCAGGATAACTTCTGCTGGCATCTCTTTAAGCAGGTGAGCGATATAGCTGCTGACGGTGATAATCGTGATATCCGGTTGCTCGGCAAGCGTACGCGCCAGCAGAGCATTGCTGCTGCCGTTTTCGATGAACACCGTTTCGCCCGGCAGCACCAGTGATGCGGCAAAGCTTGCCAGCTCGCGCTTAAGCGCAAAATTATTCATCATGCGGGTTTCTACGTCTTCGCTGTCCAGCGGAACCGCAAAGCCGTGGGTACGGCGCAGATAGCTCTCTTTCTCGAGCAGGTTCAAATCCTGACGGATGGTGACCTCGGAGACGCCGGTCATTTTAGCCAGATCGGCGACGCTCATGCGGCCTTTATCGATAACCATCTGTAGGATGGATTGTTGTCGGGCATTCATAATTAATTACGTATCAAAAGTCGGGGCGAAAACGCGCAGGCGCATTTTCGCGAGGTGAGCGGTGTCAGATTTCCCACGGGGATTTAGGCTGACCTGTTTGCGTAGCTTGTTGATCGGCAATTTGTGCCAGCAGTTCAGCTTTAAGAATTTCCAGGTTATTGATTGCAGAGTGGTAATCACCTGCCACCAGGATATCGAGAACGGTATCAATACGTTGAGCAACCTGATGCGCATCAAGATTGGACATGGTGTAACCCTGTTTAGAAATTTGAATGAAATCAATGATGCTAAAAATAGCGGCAAAAGAGAAGAGAAAAAAATGGCAGACGATACAACATTAAGTGAACAGCGACTTCGTTTAACGAAGCCGCTGTTTAGTCGGGCTTAAACCGCCGGACGGGCGATGACGCTGCGGGTTTCCATGCGCACTTCGGCGATGGTCACATCGATAACGTCAGTCACTTTGTAAGCGACTTCGCCTTTGATCTGTACGGTGCCGTTTTCCTGGCTGCAAACCATTTCGTCACGCACGGCGTGCAGGAACGGAGCCGGAATAAAGGCGACGGCGCCATTGTCGACCAGACGCACGCGCATACCGCCACGGCTGATATCGATAATTTCTGCCGCGAAGCGCGTCTCTTTGCCCGCCTGCGGGTGCAGATAGCGCGCGTACAACCAATCAGCGACATCACGTTCCGCCATGCGGTTCAGGCGACGGCGTTCTGCCATTTGGACCGTAACATCATCCTGCGGACGCTCAGCGTTTTCACCCTTAATGATCGCTTTCAGCAGGCGATGATTGAGCATATCGCCATACTTACGAATCGGGGAAGTCCAGGTTGCGTAGGCTTCAAGCCCCAGACCGAAGTGCGGGCCTGGATCGATACTGATTTCAGCGAACGACTGGAAGCGACGGATGCGGCTATCCAGGAAGCCTGACGGCTGGGCATCCAGCTCACGACGCAGCTTACAGAAGCCATTCAGGGTCAGCACTTCTTCTGGATCGACATGGACGTCGTGCGTTTTCAGCAACGCCGCCAGCGCTTCCGTGTTCGCCGGGTCAAAACCGGTATGCACGTTATAAATACCGAACCCGAGCTTGTCACGCAGCACGCGAGCCGCGCAGATGTTAGCCGCAATCATTGACTCTTCGACGATACGGTTCGCAATGCGGCGGGGTTCAGCCACGATATCCAGCACTTCGCCTTTTTCACCCAGCACGAAGCGGTAGTCCGGGCGGTCTTTAAACACCAGCGCGTGGGTTTTACGCCATTCGCTGCGTAGCTGACACACACGTTCCAGCAGCGTGATTTGACGCGCGATACTCTCGCTGTCGGGTTTCCATTCGCCGGTTTTTTCCAGCCAGTTGGAAACATCGTCGTAGGCCAGCTTGGCTTTCGATTCAATGGTTGCCGCGAAGAATTCGATATTGTCTTCGATGGTACCATCGGCGGCCAGCGTCATGCGGCAGGCCAGCACCGGGCGAACCACGTTGGCGCGCAGCGAGCAGAGGTCGTCGGACAGTTCACGCGGCAGCATCGGGATGTTAAAGCCCGGCAGATAGTTGGTAAACGCGCGCACTTTGGCGATGTTATCAAGCTTGCTGCCTGCGACAATCCATGCGGTTGGGTCGGCAATCGCCACGGTTAAATTCAGCTTGCCGTCGGCGGCTTCTTCCACATACAGCGCATCATCCATATCTTCGGTGCTGGCGCTATCGATGGTGACAAAGTCGAGGGCGGTAAGGTCGCGACGTTCCAGCCCTTCATCCTGCATCTCTGTCGCTACGCCGTCCGGCGCTTCTTTTTCCAGATTATGACGGGCGAGGGTTACCCACCACGGCACGAAATGATCGTCGCCGAAGGTGATGAACTGGGTCAGTTCTGCGTAGAAGGTGCGATCGCCTTTCAGCGGGTGGCGGCGCATTTCTGCAACAGCCCAGTCGCCTTCTTTAAAATCGTGATCCACGCCACGCTCGGCGCGACACGGAATAGAATCTTTGATCAACGGATGATCGGGAACAATTGAGAGACGGTCGTCTTTGCGGTGCACGCGCCCGACAAAGCGGCTCAGGAACGGCTCAACCAGTTCTTCCGGTTCGGCGCTCTCTTTCTCTTTTTCAGAATGGATCACAGCGATAATGCGATCGCCGTGCATCACTTTTTTCATCTGCGGCGGCGGAATAAAGTAGCTTTTCTGCGCATCGACCTCGAGGAAACCGAAACCTTTTTCCGTGCCTTTGACAACCCCTTCCGCACGCGGCGTCTGGGAGTGAAGTTGCTGTTTTAGCTGCGCGAGCAGCGGGTTATCCTGAAGCATAATGATGTATTTTCTTGGCCAAAAGAGCGGCTGACAGTTTTACGCGATTCTCACTGTTGCGGCAAGCGCTCTTTCATCCTTTTACGCAGGTTGCCGCTCGCTTCTCAGCGCGATCCGCAATCGATTTAACCAGCCAAATAGCGCGCTCCAGGCGAGGAGCGTCGTGCTCTCTTCCGTGCTGACTCCGTTATCCGTCAGTGACGCAAATTGTGCAGGGCTAAAACGGTCAGGCGCGCGCGTTAACAGGCCAATAGCCTGGGTCACGGCCTGTTCGCGCGGATATTGATGACACCACGCCTGTACAGCACGATCGCCATTACGAATAGCATCGGGAAGCCCGCGGGCGCCTTGCCATTGCGCGCTGTAGTGATTGAAACAGCTCACGCTGCCGTTAATGCGTGCAGGGACCAGCGCCGCCAGCGCGTGCAAGGGAGGATTTGCGGGCAGCGTGCCGATGAGTTGCCCAAGACAATCCAGAATTGTTTCCTCGTGCGCTAACAGCGGAGCTAACGCATACAGCGTCGGCTGTGATTGCCAGCGCAGGAGCGATTGCGCCTGGGTTTTGCTTGCATAACGCGCATCGACGGCGGGCAAATCGCTCAGCCATTCGCTTTCTGTCGCCACGAACACTTCAGCGGCGGCATCTTCCTGTGTCGGCATGCCGGGTATCCAGCGAACGGGTTGCCCCAGTTGGGCCTGAAAAATCGCCACTACTCGCGCCTGGAAGCCGACAAAACCCACAATCTGATTAATCAAAATAATGTCATAGGTGGTTAACCCGACTTCGTCGAGTTGCTGTCGTGCCAGAGGCGTGATTACAGAAGGGGAACTGGCAAGCTGACGGGCGTACTGGGTAATCTGGGCAAGGCGATGGTTGCTTTCGCGTGACGAATCAGGGCCTGGGAGCGGCGCCAGGCGGGCGGCATAGTGATTACAGAGCCGTTGTACCCCGCAGACCTGTGCGACCGTCAGCGCGCTGCTCAGGCGGTCATAGGCGCTGAATGTCCGTAAGCGGCTGACCGCAACTTCATCCGGGAACAGTTTATTCGCCAGATTCCGGCAGGCGTTAAGCCAGGGAGTACAGTCGCGTTGTAGCGATTCCGGCAGCAACAGCCCCAATAAAAAACGGTCTTCAACGTGAGCGGCTTCAGGCACAAGGGGCAGAACATCACTGTGTTGCGATCGGGACTGGGTCTCATGATACCAGTGGCTTTTACCGTAAGCGCGGCGTTGCTCCATGGGCATTCCTTGAATGGTAAGTGGCGAACCGATGCAAGAATGAGAGGCAACACCGGA
The DNA here is from genome assembly GCF_055796175.1 of Pseudocitrobacter sp. 2023LY-00077. Taxonomy (NCBI): domain Bacteria; kingdom Pseudomonadati; phylum Pseudomonadota; class Gammaproteobacteria; order Enterobacterales; family Enterobacteriaceae; genus Pseudocitrobacter; species Pseudocitrobacter sp. 2023LY-00077. Next base: position 39,133 of record NZ_JBSPEI010000012.1, read on the forward strand.
TCGTTATGGATAAATATCCTGGCGTAAGCGCGCGATAGGAGAAAATATTGTTCGGTGCTAATTAATAACTTACTGGAATAACAGAGGGAAAAACGGGGGAGGGGAAACCCTTCCGCCATCGCGGAAGGGTAAAGAACTTATTTCAGTTCCAGTTCGTTCATTGCAGCGATGCTGAAGCCGCCATCAACGTGAACCACTTCACCGGAGATACCGGCTGAGAGGTTGGAGCACAGGAATGCAGCAGAATTACCCACATCTTCAATGGTAACGGTACGACGAATCGGGGTAACCGCTTCGCAGTGCGCCAGCATTTTACGGAAATCTTTGATACCGGAAGCCGCCAGCGTACGGATCGGGCCCGCAGAGATGGCGTTAACACGGATACCTTCCGGGCCCATAGCGTTAGCCATGTAGCGAACGTTAGCTTCCAGAGACGCTTTAGCCAGACCCATCACGTTGTAGTTAGGAATCGCGCGTTCTGCACCCAGGTAGGACAGGGTCAGCAGAGCTGAATCCGGGTTCAGCATGCTGCGGCAGGCTTTCGCCATTGCAACAAAGCTGTATGCGCTGATGTCGTGCGCAATTTTGAAGCCTTCGCGGGTGACGGCGTTAACATAGTCGCCATCTAACTGGTCAGCCGGCGCGTAGCCGATGGAGTGAACGAAACCGTCAAATTTCGGCCAAACTTTCGCCAGTTCAGTGAACAGGGATTCGATGCTTTCATCTTCAGCCACGTCACACGGCAGCACGATGCTGGAGTTCAGTTGTGCAGCAAACTCTTCTACGCGGCCTTTCAGTTTCTCGTTCTGATAGGTGAACGCCAGTTCAGCCCCTTCACGGTGCATCGCTTGCGCAATACCGTATGCGATGGACAGTTTGCTGGCAACGCCAGTCACCAGAATGCGCTTACCGGAAAGAAAACCCATAGCTTTTAATCCTTATATTCATTGTTATGGCGACCTGCCTGAAAACGGCGAGCCGTCGTTAAATCGCGGCGATTCTAGCATGAGTCGCCGGGAGAGTTAATCCGACCACTTCATCTCTGTCGGATTGGACGTGAAAACTTTGCCAATGGTGGCTGACAATTATCTGTCTTTTCGCCACGCATCTGCCGTTAATGCTTCGCCAAAATGCCCAGCGATCAAGCGCTTAGTCAGGTCGTGCAGCGGTGACGCCAGCACATCTGCGGTACTGCCGCGTTCGACCACTTCACCCTGGTGCATCACCAGCACCTGGTCGCTAATATGCTTCATCATGCCTAAATGCTGGGTCACATAGATATATGAAATACCCTGTTTCTCCTGCAACTCCAGCATCAGGTTTACCAGCTGTGAGCGCATCGACATATCCAGCGAGGCCAGCGCTTCATCGCAGACAATCACTTTAGGACGCAGAATCAGCGCGCGCGCCAGCCCCAGACGCTGTTTCTGTCCTGGCGCCAGCATATGCGGGTAATAGCTGACGTGATCCGGCAGCAGCCCAACCATACGCAGCGTTTCAATGATTCGCTTCCGGCGATCCTCCGCTTCGAGCTCGGTGTTCAGGCGCAGCGGGAAATCGAGAATCTGCGAAATTCGCTGACGTGGATTCAACGACGTTGACGGGTCCTGGAAAATCATACGAATACGCTGGCTACGGAAGGAGTAATCACCATAGTGCAGGGGATGATCGTCAATCAGTAGCTCACCGGTGGTCGGCTCAATCATTCCGGCGAGCATTTTCGCCAGCGTCGATTTCCCCGAGCCGTTTTCGCCGATGATCGCCAGCGTCTGTTTTTCACGCAGCGTAAAGCTGAGCGGTTTGACCGCCTGAAGCGTCTGACGATGAAACCAGCCAGTACGATAGCGGAAAGTTTTACTCAGATTGCGCACTTCAAGTAATGTTTCGACCACGTCACTCTCTCTCCATGTTCAGCGGAAAATGACAGGCGAAAAGATGGTTTTTCGCACCGGTCAAACGCGGCGTTTCTATGCATTCCCGCTGTGCATAAGGGCAACGCGGCCCCAGGCGGCAGCCGATCGGCAACTGCTCCAGCAAGGGGATCGCGCCCGGCATGGTATTCAGGCGGCTTTTGTGCGGCATCGGGCTTCCAAAGTCAGGGATGGCGCGAATTAATGCCTGCGTATACGGATGATGGGGAATGGTCACCAGGTCTTCACTGGGCGCCGTTTCCACCGTTTGCCCGCAATACATGACGTTGATTTTATCCGCCCATTTGGTGAGCATTTGCAAATCATGCGAAATCAACAGAATCGTGGTGTTGTTGTTCTGGTTCAGGCGCGTCAGCAGGCGGAAAATCTGTGCCTGGGTGGTCGGTTCCATGGCGTTAGTCGGCTCATCGGCAATCAACAAACGCGGCTGATTCGCCAGGGCGATGGCAATCATCACTTTCTGGCATTCACCTTCCGTCAGCTCGTACGGGAAGCTGCGCATGGCGTCTTTATGATCTTTAATCCCGACGCGGTGCAGCAACTCGATGACACGACGCTTACGCCAGCCAAAACGCTGCCACCAGCGGCCTTTGTAGGTCCAGCCGGGAATGTTCTGCTTGAGCTGCTTACCGATGCGTTCTGACGGGTCGAGACAGGATTGCGGCTCCTGGAAAATCATCGACACGTTATGACCGACCAGCTTGCGACGCTCTCGGTTAGAGAGGCGTAGAAGGTCGATATCATCAAAGCGCATGCGGTCTGCGGTGACGCGCCAGTTATCTTTATTGACGCCGCAAATCGCTTTGGCAATCAGGCTTTTCCCCGAGCCGGATTCGCCAACCAGCCCGCGAATTTCACCTTCAGCCAGCGTCATACTGACGCGGTCAACGGCTTTCACCCAGCCTTCGTTGGTTTTCAGCTCGATGGTTAAATTACGAATATCCAGTAACGGCATTATTCCACCCCCGTGTTAATGGCACGGCGAATACCGTCGCCCAGCAGGTTAACCAGCAGTACGCTAATCATAATCGCCGCACCTGGCAGCATTACCGTCCACGGCGCAACGTAGATGAGTTCCAGCGCATCGCCCAGCATCGCGCCCCATTCCGGAGACGGTAGCTGCGCGCCAAGGTCGAGAAAACCGAGCGCGGCAATATCCAGAATCGCCATCGACAACGCGCGGGTGATTTCTGTCACAAGACCCGCCGCGATATTTGGCAAAATCGCGAACCACAAAATATTCAGCGTTGATGCGCCATCCAGACGGGCGGCCACCACATAATCACGCTCAAGCTCATCGTGCACCATGCTGTAAATGGAACGCACCATGCGCGGTAACAATGCCAGCCAGACGGCAAACATGGCATGCGACAGATGCGGCCCGGCGAACGCGACGACGATAATCGCCAGCAGCAATGACGGAATAGAGAGCAGGGTGTCGAGGATATGGTTCAGCATAGCGGAACGCAGGCCATGCGTTGACCCGGCGAGAACGCCGAGAACCAGCCCACACAGCGTGGCGGCCAACGTCACCACAAAGGCGCCGCCCACGGTCGGTGCAGCACCGCTAAGCAAGCGGCTTAGCACATCGCGGCCGAGATCGTCCGTGCCAAGGAAGAAGGAGACTTCGCCATAGCGCGACCACGACGGCGGCAGCAGTTGGTAACCGAGAAACTGCTGATCGATACCATACGGCGCGAACCAGCTTCCGAATACGCACAGCAGCACCAGCCCGCCGCAGCCGTAAAGGCCAATCATCGCGGTAGTGTCGCCGTAGAATTTACGCCACACGGTACGCAGCGCACCGGGCGGGCGCTTCTCGATGTAGACGCTATCGTAAGGCATACCATTCCTTATGTTTCAGAGGGTTAGCCATTGCACCCAAAATATCAGAGATGACGTTTACCACAATCACCAGTGCGCCAATCACCATCACACCCGCAGAAATCGCGGCGTAATCTTGCTGGCGAATCGCGTTAATCATCCAGCGTCCCAGCCCGGGCCAGCTAAAGACCATCTCGGTAATCATCGCCAGCGTCAGCATGGTGGAGAATTGCAGCCCTAAACGCGGGATTACCGGCGGCAGCGCGTTATGCAGCACATGACGACGCAAGATGGTTAACCGGGAGACGCCGCGTGTCGCGGCGGCTTTCACGTAGTTGGAATCGAATACCGCCATGGTGCTTAAACGCATCAGACGCACCACTTCGGTTGTCGGAGCCACCGCCAGCGTCAGAACCGGCAGCACCATATGACGCAGCGCGCTGGCAATCATCTCTTCACGCCAGGGCGAATCAGAGAGCCAGGCGTCAATCAGTGCAAATCCGGTCACGCTTTTGACCTGATAAAGCAGATCAAAACGCCCGGAAACCGGCAGCCAACCGAGCGTCAGCGAGAAGAAAAGGGTGAACAGCAGGGCCAGCCAGAACACGGGCACAGAAAAACCGACCAGCGCCAGCGCGCTGATTAATTTGTCCTGCCATTTATTGCGCGTAATACCGGCTACCATTCCCACCGGAATACCGACCAGTAGGGCAAAACCGAAGGCGAGGATACACAGCTCCATCGTCGCCGGGAAAACCTCTTTAAGCTGTTCGGAAATCAGCTGGCCGTTGATGCTCGAAACGCCGAAATCCCAGTGCAGTACGCCGTTAAACCAGAACACCAGCGCATTCCAGAACGATGCGCCCTGTAAAGGCGCATGCGGCGTGAAATAGCTCAGGCTGAAGCCGACCAGCGCAAGAAGGAAGAGCGTCACCAGCAGAAGCAGCAAACGACGAAGGGTAAAAATGATCATGGCTTTTTCACCTTTTCTTCTTTCTCACGCGAGACGCCCGCAAACGAGGCGTTGCCGAACGGGCTCAGCACCAGGCCTTTAATATCATAGCGATAGGCCTGTAAACGCAGTGATGAGGCCAGCGGCAGCACCGGCAATTCGCGCGCCAGAATCTGCTGGGCTTCATCGTAAGCATCGATGCGCGACGCCAGCTGTTGTGAGGCCAGGGCTTTACGCAGTACGTCATCGAACTCGCGGTTACACCAGTGGGCAAAGTTGGTTTGCGAGGATATGGCCGCGCAGCTCAGCAACGGGCGGAAGAAACTGTCCGGGTCGTTACTGTCTGTCGCCCAACCGGACAACGTCAAATCATGGTTCATATCCATCAGGCGCGCCTCCTGGAAACGGCCTTCAACCGGCACAATCACTACCTTCACGCCAACCTGCGCCATATCGGCCTGAATCAGTTCGGCGGTTTTCAGTGGGCTGGGGTTCCACGCCTGGGAACTGGTCGGCACCCACAACTGAAGCGTCAGGTTTTCCGCACCCAGCGACTTCAGCAACTGGCGTGATTTTTCCGGATTGTATTCAGTAATTTTAGCCTCGTTATCGTAAGCCCAGGAGGCGCGAGGCAAAATTGAGGCCGCTGTTTCCGCCGTACCATAATAAATAGACTGCATCAGGCGCTGGTTGTTAATTGATAGGGCCAGCGCGTGGCGAATTTCCGGATTATTCAGCGGTGGTTTATCGGTATTAAACGCCAGATAGGCGATGTTCATCCCTGGACGCAGCGTCAGGCGCAGACGTGGGTCGTCACGCAGAATGGTTAACTGGCTGGCGGCAGGCCAGGCCAGCACATCACACTCACCGGTCAGCAGTTTCGATAAGCGACCGGTACCGCCGGAGCCTAAATCAACAACAACCTGCGGCATCAGGGGCTTGCCGCGCCAGAAATTTTCGTGACGTTGTAACCGAATATATTGCCCGGTGCGATACTCATCGAGCAGGAATGGCCCGGTGCCCACAGGCTGGCGATCGAGCAGCTCTTCGTGGTCCTGCTTCGCCAGTTGGTTGGCATATTCTGATGACATGACGGAAGCATAGTGGGTCGCCAGATGCCATAAGAAGGAGGCATCCGGGCGATTAAGACGGAATTCTACCGTGTGGCTGTCGAGTTTACGCACGCTCTGAACCGTATCAGCGAATTGTAAACTGTCGAAATAAGGGAAGTTGCCGCCATTGACGTTATGCCATGGGTGATTACGGTCAAAGATACGCTCGAAGGTGAAGACGACATCGTCTGCATTGAGATTTCTGGACGGCTTAAACCAGCGGGTGGTCTGGAACTGTACGTCGTTACGCAGGTGGAAGCGGTAGGTTGCGCCGTTGTCCAGCACCTCCCAGCGTTCCGCCAGTTCCGGTACCAGACGATAAGTATACGGGTCGACATCCAGCAGGCGATCATAAAGCTGGGCCGCCAGCGTATCGACAATAAGACCGCTGCCTGCTTTTTGCGGGTTAAACGTGTTGACCTGTCCACTGACACAGTAGACAAAGCCGCTATCGCGAATGTCGGCATTGGCGGGCAGGGAAGCGGGCGGCGCGGCAATCGCCTGACCACAAACTAACCCTAACGCTGCCAGGAGTGATGACAAATTCAGGCGCATAATTCTTTTGTATTTTAGAGTGATCTGCAAAGTGTATCGCACTTCAGGCGCTCAGGTACAAATGTCTGAAAACAACTGCTGAAAAAGCCGCCAGATTGCAGGGTTGGTGTCGCCGAATTGGGCAAAATACGGAATATAAAAGCCTATGGCTGCGAAATTCATCGATTTTACAGACGCTGTTTTTTAATCCGCTTCCGTGGTCGATTAAACCAGGACATTACCCCGGAGAAAAGCAGCACCACCCACACGCATTCGTGCAAAAAAACGCCGATATAGACGCGATTGAAGATGAAAAGCAGGTACAGGATCGTTACACAGCAAAAAATCGTGAAGCTATAGCGAAAGGTTTTAGCGCGCATAATGGGGTTTCGATTGATAAAGATAAGTGATTATACGATCACAATCATTCGTAGATGTAGTGAGTTTTTCGAACGCGAGGTTCGTCCTCATCAACGACTAAGTGGCCTAAACTTTACCTAACCCCTTTTTTCATCTTATCGACGACGTCGGGAGGTGACAATGAGCCTCTATCAACGTATTCATGGCGACCTCTGGCGCAATATCTGGGTGGTGGGCGATCTCCACGGCTGCTACGGATTATTGATGCAACATCTTGACCGCGTGGCGTTTCAGCCTATGCAGGATCTGCTGATTTCGGTGGGGGATTTAATCGATCGGGGAAGTGAAGATGTAGAATGCCTGATGTTGCTGAATCAGCCCTGGTTCCGGGCGGTGCGCGGTAATCATGAGGAGATGATGCTGGACGCCCTGGAGGGGAACGGTCACGCAAATCTGTGGGTGGCCAACGGTGGTGGATGGTATTTTGACCTCAATGTGAACGAGCAAAATCGCGTGAAAACGCTGCTGTATCGTATTGCCGAATTACCATTGATTATCGAAGTGGTGACCGGGGATAAAAAAATGGTTATCTGTCACGCGGACTACCCGGATGACCATTATGCCTTCAACAAACCGGTTGACCCTTTTCAGGTTGTGTGGAACCGCCAGCGTATCAATCGCGCCCAGCGCGGTTCCATGAGTTTGATTGGTGGGGCCGATCAGTTTTTCTTTGGCCACACGCCTGTACGTAAACCCTTTAAATCCGCCAATCAGCTCTACATTGATACGGGCGCCGTGTTTTGCGGCAACCTGACGCTGATTCAGCTTCAGCATCGCGTTAAAGCTGATGCTTCTTCAGTAACGCCCGTAACTGGTGATAGGTGAGCCCAAGCAATTCCGCCGCCTGCTTCTGATTAAACCGCGCCTGCTGCAAACTCTTTTGCAGCAGATCTTTTTCCTGATCCAATTGAAACTGGCGTAAATCGAGCGGTAATTCAGGCGTGTTTTGGCTGCTTTTTTCCACGGCTTTTAGCTCACTTCGCCGTTGGAAAGGATCGATAATAATGTCGTCCAGCGGGATTTCGCTGCTGCCATGTCGATAAACGGAGCGCTCTACAACGTTTTTCAGTTCACGAATATTGCCTGGCCAGCGATAGCCCATCAAAGTTTCACGGGCATGCTCGGTGAAGCCTGGAAACAGCGGCATCCCCAGTTCACGGCACATCTGAATAGCGAAGTGGTTTGCCATCAGCATGATGTCGCTTTGACGCTCGCGCAGCGGTGGGAGCTGTACGACGTCAAAGGCTAACCGATCAAGCAGGTCGGCGCGGAACGTACCGTCTTCTACCATCTGTGGTAAATCGGCATTGGTGGCGCACACCAGACGCACATTAACCTGCAACGGCTGGCTGCCGCCGACGCGCTCCAGCTCACCATATTCAATTACGCGCAGCAGTTTTTCCTGCACCAGCATAGGGGCGGTCGCCAGTTCATCGAGAAACAGTGTGCCGCCATCAGCGCGCTCAAAACGCCCCGGATGTCGCTTTTGCGCGCCGGTAAATGCGCCTGCTTCATGGCCGAATAATTCCGAATCGAGCAGATTTTCATTTAGCGCCGCGCAGTTAAGCGAGATAAACGGCCCTTGCCAGCAGGAGGAGAGATAATGCAGACGGTTAGCAATCAGCTCTTTCCCCGTACCGCGTTCACCGATGATCAAAACCGGTTTATCCAGTGGCGCGAGGCGTGAAACCTGCTCCAGCACTTCCAGAAAGCCGTTGGCTTCGCCGAGAAGATTGTCTTTGTATTCTGCCATGATGAAATTCACCACTTGTTAGTGTAATTCGCTAATTCACTCTACGTCTAAAGCGGGTAAATTTCAATCACCCTTAGCAGAATCAATAAGATACAAAGTTGGCACGCGACTTGTATTATCCATACAGCAGGCTAATGCCTAAAACAGAAATTATGAGGACTATATTATGGGTATCTTTTCTCGTTTTGCCGACATCGTGAACGCCAACATCAACTCCCTGCTGGAGAAAGCGGAAGACCCGCAAAAACTGGTACGTCTGATGATTCAGGAAATGGAAGACACGCTGGTGGAAGTGCGCTCTACGTCGGCGCGTGCGCTGGCAGAGAAGAAAGATCTGACGCGTCGCGTTGAGAAAGCTTTTGCACAGCAGGCCGAATGGCAGGAAAAAGCCGAACTGGCACTGCGTAAAGAGAAAGAAGATCTGGCGCGTGCGGCATTGATTGAAAAGCAGAAGCTGACCGATTTAATCACCACCCTGGAACATGAAATTACGCTGGTGGATGAAACCCTGGCGCGCATGAAGAAAGAGATTGGCGAGCTGGAAAATAAACTGAGCGAAACGCGTGCTCGTCAACAGGCTCTGGCATTGCGTCATCAGGCGGCAAACTCTTCCCGCGATGTGCGTCGTCAGTTAGACAGCGGTAAACTCGATCAGGCGATGGCGCGTTTTGAATCCTTTGAGCGCCGCATCGACCATATGGAAGCGGAAGCTGAGAGCCACCGTTTCGGCAAACAACCGTCGCTGGATCAGCAATTTGCCGAGCTGAAAGCCGATGATGAAATCGGCGAACAGCTGGCGCAGCTGAAAGCCAAAATGAAGCAGGACAACCAATAATTATTCAGGCGGCACGCGGCGTGCCGCTGCTCATCATTGTAAGGAGTACCTATGAGCGCGCTTTTTCTTGCCATTCCGCTGACATTATTTGTGTTGTTTGTTCTGCCGGTGTGGATTTGGCTGCATTACAGCAACCGCTCGCGCAGCAGTGGATTAACGCAAAATGAGCAGCAACGTCTGTTACGGCTCACCGATGATGCTCAGCGTATGCGTGAACGCATTCAGGCGCTGGAAGCAATTCTGGATGCCGAGCACCCGAACTGGAGGGATAAATAATGGCCTTAGATTTTAATAAAAAATTGTGGCGCATTCCCCAGCAGGGCATGGTGAAAGGGGTTTGCGCAGGTATCGCGCACTACCTCGATGTGCCGGTAAAACTGGTGCGGATTATTACCGTGCTGGCGATGATATTTGGCCTGTTTTTCTTTGTGGTCGTCGCCTACATCATTCTGACTTTCGCGCTTGATCCGATGCCGGAAGGTGCGATGGGCGAGGCGAACAGCCCCACCAGCAGTGAACTGCTGGATGCGGTGGATGCGCAACTTGCTGCGGGCGAACAACGTCTGCGCGAGATGGAACGCTACGTCACGTCCGATACTTTTTCGCTGCGTAGCCGTTTTCGTCAACTGTAATTGAGGATACACATGAATACTCGCTGGCAACGTGCCGGGCAACAGGTTAAACCCGGTTTAAAAATCGCAGGTAAGCTGGTGCTTCTGACCGCGTTACGTTACGGCCCGGCAGGGGTTGCTGGCTGGGCGGTGAAATCCGTCGCCCGACGTCCGTTGAAGATGCTGCTGGCCGTGGCGCTGGAGCCATTGCTGAGCCGCGCGGCAGCGAAACTGTCGAAACGGTATAACCGACAGTAAAATAAACCCAGCGGCACAACAGGGGTTGTGCCCATTGTTTTCTTTGAGCTTTTACATCTTTCCTTTTCACCCTCATGTAATATCTACCTAATACGTTTTTCCTTCAGGGCATAATGGAACCGCAATGAAGCGACTAAAAAATGAATTCAACGCGCTGGTTAATCGTGGTGTCGATAGACACCTGCGCCTCGCCGTTACCGGCCTGAGCCGCAGCGGGAAAACCGCGTTTATCACCGCGATGGTAAACCAGCTATTAAGCCTGCACGCCGGGGCGCGTTTGCCGCTGCTGAGCGCAGTGCGCGAAGAGCGTCTGATTGGCGTGAAGCGCGTGCCGCAGCGTGATATGGGCATTCCGCGCTTTACCTACGATGAAGGGCTGGCACAGCTATACGGACAACCGCCGACCTGGCCGACGCCGACGCGTGGCGTCAGTGAGATTCGCCTGGCATTACGCTTTCGCTCCAATGAATCGCTATTACGCCACTTTAAAGACACTTCGACGTTGTATCTGGAAATTGTCGACTACCCCGGCGAATGGCTACTGGATTTGCCAATGCTGGCGCAGGATTACCTGAGCTGGTCGCGGCAGATGACTGGCCTGCTACAGGGGCAACGCGGCGAGTGGTCTGCACATTGGCGTACGCTGTGCGAAGGGCTTGATCCGCTGGCTCCCGCCGATGAAAATCGTCTGGCGGCGATTGCCCAGGCGTGGACCGATTATCTGCATACCTGCAAACAGGAAGGCCTGCACTTTATCCAGCCGGGGCGCTTTGTGCTGCCGGGTGATATGGCAGGCGCGCCTGCGTTGCAGTTTTTCCCGTGGCCGGATGTCGATGGCGTCGGTGAGGCGAAACTGGCACAGGCTGATAAACACACCAACGCAGGCATGCTGCGCGAGCGTTTTAACTACTATTGCGAAAAAGTGGTGAAAGGTTTCTATAAGGAGCATTTTCTGCGCTTTGACCGTCAGATAGTGCTAGTTGACTGCCTGCAACCGCTGAACAGCGGGCCACAGGCTTTCAATGATATGCGCCTGGCCTTAACGCAGTTAATGCACAGTTTTCACTACGGCCAGCGCACGCTGTTCCGTCGGCTGTTCGCGCCCGTTATCGACAAACTGCTGTTTGCCGCTACGAAAGCGGATCACGTTACCGTCGATCAGCACAGCAACATGGTATCACTGCTACAGCAACTGATTCAGGATGCCTGGCAGAATGCGGCCTTTGAAGGCATCACCATGGATTGTCTGGGGCTGGCCTCCGTGCAGGCGACGCAAAGCGGGCTGATTGACGTAGACGGAGAGAAAATCCCGGCGCTGCGCGGTCATCGGCTCAGCGATGGTCAGCCGCTCACGGTCTATCCGGGGGAAGTTCCCGCGCGCTTGCCGGGGCAGGCGTTCTGGGATAAGCAGGGCTTTCAGTTTGAGGCGTTTCGTCCGCAGGTAATGGATGTTGACCAGCCGCTTCCGCATATTCGTCTTGATGCGGCGCTGGAATTTTTGATTGGAGATAAATTGCGATGAACGAACCGTTAAAACCGCGCATCGATTTCGACGGCCCGCTGGAAGCGGAAAAAAGCGAACAATTCCGGCAGTCGCAAACCTTCGCTGACGATATCGCAGATAAGTTTGCACCTGCGGTGATTGATGAAACCCTGCCGGAAGAGGGGCAGGCGGAAGCGGTTGTGGAATCGGTGCTGCGTCCTAAACGGAGTCTGTGGCGCAAGATGGTCACCGCCGGGCTGACTATCTTTGGCATAAGCGTGGTGGCGCAGGGCGTACAGTGGACGATGAATGCCTGGCAAACTCAGGACTGGGTGGCGCTGGGCGGTTGTGCGGCCGGGGCGCTGATTGTCGGCGCGGGCGTGGGGTCGGTGGCAACGGAATGGCGGCGCCTATGGCGTTTACGCCAGCGCGCGCAGGAGCGGGACGAAGCCAAAGAACTCATGCAGAGCCACGGCGTCGGTAAAGCCCGTGCGTTTTGTGAAAAGCTGGCGCAGCAGGCGGGTATCGACCAGGCGCATCCGGCGCTGCAACGCTGGTATGCGGCGATCCACGAAACACAAAACGATCGTGAAGTGGTCAGCCTTTACGCGCATCTGGTGCAACCGGCGCTGGATGCGCAGGCGCGGCGGGAAATCAGCCGCTCTGCGGCAGAATCTGCCATGATGATTGCCGTCAGCCCGCTGGCGCTGGTGGATATGGCGTTCATCGCCTGGCGCAATTTGCGTTTAATTAATCGCATCGCCACGCTTTACGGCATTGAACTGGGTTATTACAGCCGTCTGCGCCTGTTCAAACTGGTGCTGCTCAATATCGCTTTTGCCGGGGCCAGCGAACTGGTGCGCGAAATCGGTATGGACTGGATGTCGCAGGATCTTGCCGCGCGCCTTTCCGCACGCGCCGCGCAGGGGATAGGCGCCGGGTTGCTGACCGCACGCCTGGGCATTAAGGCGATGGAACTGTGTCGCCCACTGCCGTGGATCGACAACGACAAACCTAAGCTCGGCGATTTCCGTCGCGAGTTGATTGGTCAACTAAAAGGCGTCGTTCAAAAGAGCGGCGCGAAGTAACATCTAACAGGCCGACTGCGCGTCGGCCTGTGCACATTTCCCCGCTGAACGAAAATCTTTACGGCGCAATGGCGTTTTTTCCGCCATACTGTCAATAATTGTTGACAGCCTGCTTCCCGCCGAACGATAAGTGTCTTATTATTCACGAGTCTTTGGCTTATAAGGGTGAAAATTCCCATGCGTCTTGAAGTCTTTTGTGAGGACCGCCTCGGTCTGACACGTGAATTACTCGATTTGTTGGTGCTGCGCGGCATTGATTTGCGCGGGATCGACATTGACCCTATTGGCCGAATCTACCTCAATTTTGCCGAGCTGGAGTTCACCAGCTTCAGCACCTTAATGGCGGAGATCCGCCGCATCGCGGGCGTTACCGACGTACGTACCGTGCCGTGGATGCCTTCTGAACGTGAGCATCTGGCACTAAGCGCGCTGCTTGAAGCAATGCCGGAGCCGGTACTCTCGCTCGACACCCGCAGCAAAATCGAACGCACTAACCCGGCAAGCTGCCAGTTGTTTGGCATGAGCGCCGACAAAATGCGCAACCATAACGCCAGCCAGCTCATCAGCGGTTTCAACTTCCAGCGCTGGCTGGAGAGCGAGCCGGTGGAAACACAGGCGGAACACGTGGTGATCAGCGGGCAAAACTTTTTGCTGGAAATCACCCCGGTTTACATGAGCGGCGAGCACGAACAACGTATCCTGGCCGGGGCCGTTGTGATGCTACGCTCGACCGTTCGTATGGGCCGCCAGTTACAGACCCAAACTCCTCAGGATGTGAGCGCATTCAGCCAGATCGTCGCCGTGAGCCCGAAAATGCGTCATGTGGTCGATCAGGCGCGTAAGCTGGCGCTGCTGACAGCGCCGCTGCTGATTGTCGGCGAAACGGGGACTGGCAAAGACCTGCTGGCGCATGCCTGCCACCTGGCCAGCCCACGCGCGGCAAAACCGTACCTGGCGCTAAACTGCGCGTCGATTCCGGAAGATGCGGTTGAGAGCGAACTGTTTGGCCACGCGCCAGAAGGTAAGAAAGGTTTCTTTGAGCAGGCGAATGGCGGCTCGGTGCTGCTGGACGAAATTGGCGAGATGTCGCCGCGCATGCAAACCAAACTGCTGCGTTTCCTGAACGACGGCACTTTCCGCCGCGTCGGGGAAGATCATGAAGTGCACGTTGATGTACGCGTGATTTGCGCCACGCAGAAAAACCTGGTGGAGCTGGTGCAGAAAGGATTGTTCCGCGAAGATCTCTACTATCGTTTGAACGTCCTGACGCTGAATCTGCCACCGCTGCGCGATCGTCAGCAGGACGTGATGCCGCTTACTGAGCTGTTCGTGGCGCGCTTTGCCGATGAGCAGGGGATCTCTCGCCCGAAACTCTCTGCCGATCTCAGTAATGTGTTAACCCGTTACGGTTGGCCGGGCAACGTCCGCCAGTTGAAGAATGCGGTCTATCGCGCGTTAACGCAGCTGGAAGGTTATGAACTGCGTCCAAATGATGTACTGTTGCCGGATTATGACGTTACCACCACGGCGGTGGGCGAAGAGGCGATGGAAGGTTCGTTAGATGAGATAACCCGTCGCTTCGAGCGTTCGGTGCTGACGCAGCTTTATCGCAGCTTCCCGAGTACGCGTAAGTTGGCGAAACGTCTTGGAGTGTCGCACACGGCGATTGCGAATAAACTGCGTGAATACGGTTTAAGTAATAATAAAACAAAAGAATAATTTTGTTTTTCTTCCCGGCATCGAACGGTTGCCGGGAAGAATTCACCGTATCAACAAAGAAAAACTTGCATCATTATTATTAAACTTTTGCCCTGGTTTTCGTTTTTAAACGCATTGTTTTCCAAAAAACATGTTTTTTTGTGATCCCGATGGGATTTCATCGTCAGTCGCACGAATATTGTTGCCTCTCCAAAACAAGGAGGGCAGTATGAACAAGGGCGATAATCTCGTTAAAGCACGGCGTAAAATCTATATTACGCTCAGTCTTTTTATTCTGGTTTATTTCTTCTCATGGAAAGCAACGCTGGATACCTATTCATTTTGGTTATCAGAAAAGATAGGCCTTGATGGCGTGGCGATTGGTATTGTTTTTTCCGTGAATGGATTTTGCGCAGTATTAATTAAACCCGTATATGGTTTCCTGATTGACCGACTGGGGTTGCGCAAAGATCTGCTCTTTTTTATTGCATTAGTCTCCATCACCGTTTTCCCATTCTTTTTTTATATCTATAAACCATTACTGCAAAATGCGCTCTATTTAGGTATTGCTGTGGGCGCCGTATTCCTGAGCATGGGATATTACGCAGGCTGCGCGGCGGCGGAGTCATATCTGGACCGGTTTGGCCGTCTGTTTGACCTCGAATTCGGCCAGATTCGTATGTGGGGCGCATTAGGTTCGGTCTTTTCTGCGGCAAGTACCGGGTACATTTTTAACATCAACCCGATGATTAACTTTGGCATCAGTTCTGCGGGTGCACTCGTCATTCTGATCATCGTTTTGACCATGAAGATAGACGTCAGCGACGAGGCCAAAAGCCGGGTGATTGCAAAAGAGAAGACAACCCTCGCAGACGTCACTGCGCTGTTCAGATTACGCAGTTTCTGGACCTTTGTGATTTACGTTTGCGGGGTGGTATGGGTGCTTTTCGTGGCGGAACAGCAATATCCTCGATTCTTTATCACCTTTTATAAGAGCAAAGAAGCCGGGCACCAGATGTTTGGTTATCTGGGCGCTGCAAGCCTTGGCTGTGAGTTTATCTTTATGATGATCGCACCCGGTATTGTGAACCGTCTGGGGCCAAAGGCCGGGATGCTGATTACCGGGTTCGTTGTCGCGGCCCGTTTTATCGGCTCCGGGCTCGCCACCAGCGCGCTAACGATTGCGATAATCAAGCTTTCCTGGGGCATTGAAATGTCCTTCCTGCTGGTTTCGGTGTTTAAATATCTGGAGTTTAACTTTGATAAAAAAGTGAATGGCACCATGTATCTGTTGGGCTATCAGAGTGTGAACTATGTCGGCACCGTTTTATTATCACCGTTAAGTGGTTTTCTGTATGAAAAAATTGGCTTTGCGGATACCTACTTGTTGATGGGCAGTACCGTGCTGGTCTTTACGCTTATTTCTACTGTTCTACTTACCAATAATCGTAAATCAACACCTTTATATCCTGCTGCGAATCATTAACGAGCAAAACAATGAAAAGAGAACACGTTATTCATGATATTTATCAGCACCTGGCCACTATTGTCTCCAGGACGCTGCGGGGTGAATCCAGCTTTGGTCATCAATTAACGCTAAAGGGCGACCCCTATGCCAGCGGGAAATTTGCGCTTGCGTTGGCCATGTTAATAGAGAAATCAGGTACGACTCAAGCCGAGTGGGCAGACGCATGGCCTGAACTGATTGCTGCGCCCTGCGAAAACTGGGGGAAATATTATTTCCTTAAGGCATTGGTAAAACTTAATGCATTAGGGCGACTGCATACGCTGTTTTCACAAGAACAGCTTAATCAGTTGAAAAATAAGCTTCTGTGGCAGGAAATGGTCGAGGAAGATACGTGGCAACTTAACGAACGGTTTCCAACGAATTTCTACGGTGTGGCCTTCAGCGTGGCGCGATTCCGCTACCTACTGGGGTGGGAATCGGCGTACGCCTCGCAGGAAATCCTGACGCGTTTGTGTGAGCATTATCGCGCGCATTCCAGCAACGGCTTCAGCGACGAAACAGAGGGAAAAGGGCGATACGATCGCTACAGCGTGTTGCTGATCGCGGAGATTTGTCAGCGCCATCTGGAAACCGGCCTGATGGTCCCGGATGAGTTAAAAATGGCGCTACGGCAAGCCGCGACGCTGGTGCTGTCTGTGCTGACAGAGGACGGCGGTGGATTCCTGTGGGGGCGTTCAATTGGCGCTTACGGCGACAGTGCATTTAATGAAATTCTGGCCGTCAGCCAGCAGCTTGGCCTGTTAAATGCGCAGGAGCGTCAGGTTGCAGAAACGTTTTCTCTGGCGTGCAGTGAGCGGTTTCTGAGCTTCTGGATTGACCACGATGAACAGAGCGTGAATCTCTGGTTTAACGGGCGTCGGACGGATGCTTATCGCGCCGAGCATCGGCTGGTGGGCGAGAACATCAGCTTATGTGTTCAGCACCTCTATGTGCAGCAAGTTTGGGCGGGAGGTCGAGACAGAGGCGTTCAACGGTTGAACACACCGCTTCAGCTTACTTTCACGTCCTTTTGCAAAGGTGATTATATTCGCGGGCTTTTCCACTGGCATGATGGCGAACGTTCGTTTGCACTGCCGTTAATTAATGGCGATAAAGGCTATCATGCGTCTTCACCCTACTGTCCGATTCCTTTCTGTGCCGGGTTGCTCAGCGGCGTGGCCGACGAGGAGGGACCGCTGTGGGTGCCCGTCATTCGTGATAGTGACAACCGAATGTTGAGCCCGCTGGTATGGTTTACCGAATGTACGCAGCGGCAAACGGAAAACGGGTGGGAAATTATTATTCATAATGATGCGATGGATGTTATCGCCGTCAACGGTACAGTAAGCCTATTGCCTGCGCGGGAATCCGCGATACGTTCCCGGACACGCTATCTGATTGAAAAGGGCTGCATTACACGGGAAGATACTTTCTTTAATGACAGTAAACGGACGTTGCACGTCAGTATAACCGGCGCGGTGTTTTCTGATGACATGTCTGTCGAATTCACCGGTTACGCGCAGACCAGCAAAACCCCGACATCCCTGTGCAGCCCTTATGGGCCGCTGCAAAGCGCATTCGTTGCCCGGCAAGAGATCGCCGAAAGTGATTGTTTTAAGGTGAGCTGGCGAGTGTGTTACTGACGCGTCACTTTTCAGGATGAGATACGATGGCAATACGGCGTGGTTACGGCAAGGATGTTACGTTACTTGAAACGATCGATCTTGATGAAACCGCGCTGTGTTTTAATCCCATGAAAAACACGCCTGCCGATTATTATCATTTTCATGAATGTACGGAACTGCTTTTTATCAGCAAGGGCGTGGGAATTGCCGTCGCAGAACATCACCAAATTACGGTCAAACCAGGGCGTTTGTTTGTGTTTCCGCCGGGCAGGGTGCATAAAATTCATGTCGAGCAGGATTCACGTAACCAATATCATCGGACAACGCTTCACTTTAATAGCGCGGTACTTGAGCCGTATCTCCGCGATTTCCCTCGGCTGCAAAAACGCTTTTGTCAGCTCAGCCGTTATGGCGAAAAGATACGCATCTTTGATGTTTCTGACATGCAGGCAAATTTTGAAGCGCTTTTCGTTCTGTTTGAGAAACGCTATTCCGCCTCTAAATCCACCGTCAACGACAGCGCCTTTCTGCTAATGCAGTTAATAAGCCTGCTTCCCGAGCAGGAAGAGGAAGAGTCGCTCGTCGTAGAGCAAAATGCATTTTCCCGAGAAATCATTGGCTGGATTGAACAACACTTCCAACAACATTGTTCTTTGAAAACGCTTGCCGGAGCGATGGGCAGTTCTGAAGGGCATGTTTCAAGACGTTTTCGTCAGGAAACCGGCGGAACGCTTCAGGAGTATCTGGTGATGCGCCGAATTCGGCACGCCTGCGAATTGCTGGTGCATACGCGGCTGTCGGTCAAAGAGGTGGGGGCGCAATCAGGATTTAACGAATATGCCTGGTTTATCACCAGTTTTCGAAAATATATGGCCAGGACGCCCCTGCAATATCGAAAATCATATAGTCTACGAGGATAGCGGGCGTGAATACGTCCTGGCCCTAATGAGCCAGGACGTTGAGGTTACGCTTTCAGCGCAGCCAGCGCCGCATCGTAGTCTGGCTCGTTGGTGATTTCGTCAACCAGTTGGCTGTAAACCACGTTGTCGTTCTCATCGATAACCACAACCGCACGCGCCGCCAGGCCTTTCAGTGCGCCGTCAGCGATACCCACGCCGTAAGTTTGCAGGAATTCTGGCGCACGCAGGGTGGACAGGGTAACCACGTTGCTCAGGCCTTCTGCGCCGCAGAAGCGAGACTGGGCGAAGGGCAGGTCAGCAGAAACGCACAGCACAACGGTGTTGTTCAGCTCGGAAGCCAGCTGGTTGAATTTGCGAACGGATGCCGCGCAAACGCCGGTATCGATGCTTGGGAAAATATTCAGCACTTTGCGTTTGCCCGCATACTGGCTGAGTGCGACGTCAGAGAGGTCTTTCGCGGTCAGCGTGAAAGGTTGAGCTTTGTCGCCTGCCTGCGGAATAGCGCCTTGAACAGAAACGGGATTGCCCTGGAAATGTACAGTTTGTGACATGATAATCTTCCTGTTTACATATAATTAACGTCGAAACTAGTGTATGTCATCAGGTGTTAACACGGCAAACCCTATTTACCGTTGTCCGTAAGGAGTATGGGATGAGAAATGTAAGAGTTTTTGAAGAGGCGTGGCCGTTACATACACCGTTTGTTATTGCGCGCGGTAGCCGCAGCGAGGCGAAAGTGGTCGTGGTTGAGCTGGAGCAGGACGGCATTAAAGGCGTCGGCGAATGTACGCCTTATCCACGCTATGGCGAAAGCATCCCTTCTGTGATGGCGCAGATTGTTTCGATTGGCGAACAACTGGAGAAGGGGCTCACCCGTGAAGCGCTTGCGCAATTACTTCCAGCGGGGGCGGCGCGCAACGCGGTGGATTGTGCGTTGTGGGAGCTTGAAGCTGGCCTTGCGAAAGCCACAGTACCCGCCATGCTCCATCAGACACTGGCAAAAACAGTAACTACGGCGCAAACCGTGGTGATTGGCACACCAGAGCAGATGGCGGCCAGTGCCAAAGCGCTTTTCGAAGGCGGCGCGCGCCTGTTGAAAGTGAAACTGGACGATCGTCTGATTGCCGAACGCATGGTGGCTATCCGCGCCGCTGCGCCGGATGCAACATTGATAGTTGATGCTAATGAGTCGTGGCACGGTGAAGGTCTGGCGGCGCGCTGTCAGCTGCTGGCCGATCTCAACGTGGCAATGCTTGAGCAGCCGCTGCCTGCTACAGATGACAGCGCGCTGGAAAACTTTATTCATCCGCTGCCTATCTGTGCTGACGAAAGCTGTCATACGCGGGCGAGCCTGCCCGCGCTTCGTGGGCGATATGACATGGTCAATATTAAGCTGGATAAAACAGGTGGCTTAACCGAAGCGCTGGCCCTTGCGCAAGAGGCGCGCGCGCAGGGGTTTTCCCTGATGTTGGGTTGCATGCTCTGCACCTCGCGCGCCATTACCGCCGCGCTACCTTTGACACCGCAGGTTACCTTCGCGGATCTCGACGGCCCAACCTGGCTGGCGGTAGATGCAGAGCCTGCGTTACATTTTACTACCGGTCAGCTTCATCTTTGAGCTGCCGCGCGCCAGCGTAGCAGGGCGGTCATCGCGCCGAGATATTTCTCGCTCGCTTCATCCGAGGAGATGGGCGGGAACTCGGCGGTGATACAGTGCAGGCCAATATCGTTGCACCAGCTGCCAAACGAGCCCGGCGTCTCATATCCGACGCTGCCGACCAGCGGCAGCGCGAAGGATTCAGCCAGCCAGCGGCCCAGTTCGGTGTGACGCGGGTCCTCAATACAGGCCAGCGGATCGTGAAAAGAGACAACCCAGGCGGGGTGGATCTGATGAATCAGCTGGCAAAGCGCCTCGCTTTCTGGCTCAGAACCGGGGCTATCCCCCGTCAGCAGCACGACGTCACGGCTGTCTGCCGAACTGTTCCAGCGATACACGGTTTCACCGGCTTTCCAGTTTGCCGACGGGAAATTACGATTTAAATCAACGCCGTTGGCATTGGCGCGTAACCCCAACTGACAGCCATCCGGATTCACCGTTAACACCACATGATGCCGTCGCAGCTCGGGCGAAAGCGTCCGCAGCGCGCAGGAGAGGGTGACGATGGAGGAATTTTCGTCGCCATGTGTCCCGGCAATAATTAACCCACTGGTATGATCGGCGAGGGGCGCGGGAAACCAGATAAGCGGCGCGCCCAAAAGTGAACGACCATAGTGTTGCGTACCGGGCGGAAAAGCGCCCCGCAGGGCGCGAGGACGAGTGGCGGACATAGAGAATCCTGATTATGAGTACTGATATAAGCAGTGTTGTGCAAAATTCACCGTGAATCAAATGGTTTCCGAATCAGAAAAACATTCGTTATATCAATTTTATGTGATAAGCCGTTTGCATTTAAGACGCCTGAAACAAATAATATTTTCATCAAGTTGGCTTATTAAGGGGATGTCATGAAGTATCCTTTCACGTTGTCGTGCTGTGCGTTATGGCTCAGTAGTCTGAGTTCTGTTGCCCTGGCGGCAGATGTACCCGCCGGGACGGCGCTGGCAGCGAAGCAGGAGCTGGTTCGTCACATTAAAGATGAGCCTGCGTCTCTGGACCCGGCAAAAGCGGTAGGCCTGCCGGAAATCCAGGTGATCCGTGACCTCTTCGAAGGGCTGGTTAACCAGGATGAAAAAGGGAACATTGTTCCCGGCGTTGCGACGCGCTGGCAGAGTAATGACCATAAAATCTGGACCTTCACGTTGCGTAACAACGCAAAATGGTCCGACGGTACACCTGTCACTGCTGAGGACTTTGTCTATAGCTGGCAGCGTCTGGTTGATCCTAAAACCACCTCACCGTTTGCCTGGTTTGCGGCGCTTGCCGGCATTAATAACGCCCAGGCGATTATTGATGGTAAAGCGAAGCCGGAAACCCTGGGCGTGACAGCAGTCGATGCGCACACCTTGCGTATCCAGTTAGATAAACCGCTGCCGTGGTTTGTGAATTTGACGGCCAATTTCTCGCTCTATCCGGTGCAAAAAGCCAATGTTGAAAGCGATAAAAACTGGACGCGTCCAGGCAAGCTGATTGGCAATGGCGCATACGTACTGGCCGACCGTGTGGTGAATGAAAAACTGGTGGCAACACCCAACGTTCATTACTGGGATAACGCTAAGACGGTGATTAAAAAAGTCACCTTCTTACCGATCAATCAGGAATCGTCGGCCACGAAACGTTATCTGGCCGGGGATATTGATATCACCGAGTCCTTCCCGAAAAACCTGTATAAGAAACTGCTGAAGGACATTCCGGGACAGGTCTATACCCCGGCACAGCTCGGTACGTATTATTATGCTTTCAATACCCAGAAAGGGCCGACGGCGGATGCGCGCGTCCGTTTAGCACTGAGCATGACCATCGACCGTCGCATTATTGCGGAGAAGGTGCTGGGTACCGGCGAGAAACCGGCATGGCACTTTACGCCGGATGTCACCGCAGGATTTAAAGCCGAGCCAACGCAAATGGAGCAGAGCAGCCAGGCGGAGCTGAATGCCCAGGCGAAAACCTTATTGCAGGCGGCTGGCTATGGCCCGAATCGACCGTTGAATTTGACGCTGCTGTATAACACCTCGGAAAACCACCAGAAGATTGCGATTGCGGTGGCATCAATGTGGAAGAAAAACCTGGGTGTAGATGTGAAGCTGCAAAATCAGGAGTGGAAAACCTATATCGACAGCCGCAATACCGGCAATTTCGATGTGATCCGCGCATCCTGGGTGGGCGACTATAACGAACCGTCAACCTTCCTGTCGCTGTTAACGTCGAACAATACCGGGAATATCTCCCGTTTCAGCAATCCGGCGTATGACAAGGTGGTGAATCAGGCTACGCTTGAGAACACTGAAAAAGCGCGGAATGCCGATTACAACGAAGCAGAGAAAATTCTTGCTGAGAAAGCCCCTATTGCGCCGATTTATCAGTATACCAATGGCCGTTTAATTAAACCGTGGCTGAAGGGTTACCCTATTGAGAACCCGGAAGATGTGGCGTATACCCGTACAATGTATATTGTGAAGCACTAAGTTTACGCTCACCCCCTGACGCACTGCTGTGCGTCAGGGGTTTTTACGCATGCTTCATCATATTTCGTCGAATGGGAATAGGCGGCGCAACGCTGCTCGTGGTGGTGATATTAAACGGCATTCGGTTTAATGCCGCATCAATATCCTGTGGCGGTACCGGCTCAGAGAACAGCGAGCCCTGCAAAGCATCGCATCCCAGTTGCGTCAGCAAACGCTGTTGTTCTTCCGTCTCAATGCCTTCTGCCACTACATTCATATTCATTGAATGCGCGATATGAATAATTGATGAGACAATTTTCACATTTTTACTGTCATCACGAATATCCTTCATAAAGCTTCGGTCTATTTTCAACTCCCGGGCGGGCAGGTTTTGTAACAACAACATATTGGAATAGCCGGTCCCAAAGTTATCGATGGATACGGTCAGGCCAATACGATTGAAGTCGTGGAATATTTGTAAGCTGCGATCGAGACCGCGCATGGCTGTCGTTTCGGTTAATTCAATGGTTAGCCGAAGCGGTGAAAGATGATATCGTGAAAGCGTATTGCACAGTAATTCGTAGATATTCTGCTGTTCGAACTGGTTAGCCGAAATATTAATGGAAAGCGTCCAGTCATCATGACCCTCTTTGCTCCACTGACGCAATTGCTTGCAGGCCTGGTCGATTGCCCAGTTGCCCACCGGAAGAATTAAACCGGTATTTTGCAAGGTCGGTAAAAACACACTCGGCAGTAAAATCCCTTTTTTGGGATGACGCCAGCGCAGCAACGCCTCGAAACCGTAAATGCGATTTTCCTGAACGTGATATTTGGGCTGATACCACAGCTCAAACTGATTACGTTCCAGCGCCTGCGTTAGGTCCTGTAACAGATGTGCCCCTTGCCACGAGCTATCGAGCATTGCATCACCATAGACTGCCCAGCCGTTACGCCCATTGCGTTTGACATGATACATCGCGGTGTCCGCGCACAGTTTGAGTTCTTGTGGAGAATCACCGTCAGCAGGATACATACTGATGCCCGCGCTCAGGGAGATTTGCAGGATTTGACCGGAGTGATAAAAAGGCCGACGAATACTCTCAACCATGCGATTACACAGTTCCGCCATTTCAGATTCGGTGCTATGAGGCGCCAGCAGAATAAACTCATCGCCGCCAATGCGGGCAAGCGTCATTTTGGGAGGCAGGCAGGTACTCAGCCGATTGGCAACGGAAACCAGTAGGTTGTCACCGACATGGTGGCCCCATGCGTCGTTAATCAACTTGAAACGGTCGAGATCCATCAACACCAGGCCAAACTCAGCGCCGGTAAGCCGCGCCTGTTGCAGGCAAGCTAGAAGCCGCATGTCGATCTGGCTACGATTCGCCAGCCCCGTCAGCCCGTCATAGCGTGCCTGTTGTTCGAGCTGCTTATTCAACTGTTGCAGGTTTTCGGTCAGGCGGGTGGTGCGCATTTGCGAATCTACCATCGAAATCACCAGCATCGTGCCCAATAGCAGTAACGTGATGGCAGAAACCCAGACCGAAAGCCCTTCTTCGCCAACCTGATGAACGTGGTTTGCCATCATATGAGCGTGGCTTGAAAATGTGGCGGCGCTCATCCCGGTGTAGTGCATCGCGGCAATGGCGATCCCCATTACCATCGCTGCAGCGATACGACAGAGCAGCACGCGCTTGCTGTTCAACCGCAAGCTGAAGGCCAGCCATAGACCCACGCAGGAGGCAATAACCGCAATCACCACGGAGATGATAATTCGTGGGATATTCCAGATAATGCCGTCATGCATCATCAGCGCTGCCATGCCGACGTAGTGCATCGTGACAACGCCGCTACTGAGTAACACGGTCGCGAGCGCCAGCCGCTTTGGCGATAACGTCGGCCCGGCAACGGCAATGTTAATCGCCAGGGTGGCCGCCAGAATCGCGGCCAGCAGCGAGAGCAGGGTTAATTCCAGGTGATAGCTCATCTCCATCGGCATTTTCATCGCCAGCATGCCGATGAAATGCATAGACCAGATGCCAATGCCTAAGGTTGCGCCACCTGAGACGCGCCAGAACATAGCCGCATTTTTATTGGATGCAGCAATTTTCCCTGCGCTATCAAGGGCCACGAAAGATGCGATGAACGCCACCAGAAATGAAATGCCAACCAGAACCGGGTCCCACGAAACATGCAGCATCATGTCATCCACATTTCTTAGATTTTGGAATTAATCTATCAGGAATAATCTGAAATAAGCTACAGAAATAACATGATAGATCACGGCTTTTTAACGGATTGACGGTATTTAACTGAAATAAGTATTGCTGAATCGCGTTAAACTAAAAGGGCGCAGATAATTTATTTTAAAATACCCATAACGATGATGTTGTTTAATTTGTTGGGTGTTATTTAATTTTATTGAATATGTGATCCTCATAAGATTATGTAAAAATATATTCTTGCGTGTAGCCGAAGCCTGAGCATTGGCAATAGTGCTTTTTCATTAAAATGCTTTATTGGACGGATATGGATGCTTTTATGAGCAATTTCAGCGTGATGGACGCAGGAGTGATTGCGTAACCGGGGCAGATGGCTAGACTAGCAGAAGGGCGAGTTGTCAGTGGAGGTAAAGTGGAAGCCATAAAGGGATCGGATCTTAATGTACCGGATGCTGTGTTCGCATGGATACTCGATGGCAAGGGTGGGGTAAAGCCGCTCGAGGCGAGCGATGTGATCACCAAAGAAAATCCATGCTGGCTGCATCTGAATTACACCAACCCGGATAGCGCGCAATGGCTGGCGTCGACGCCACTGCTGCCAAATACCGTGCGCGATGCGCTGTCCGGTGAAAGCCTGCGCCCGCGCGTGAGTCGGATGGGCGAGGGCACGTTGATTACGCTGCGCTGTATCAACGGCAGCACCGATGAACGCCCCGATCAACTGGTGGCGATGCGTCTTTATATGGATGAGCGGCTCATTGTCTCCACGCGTCAACGCAAGGTGCTGGCGCTGGACGATGTGATTAGCGATCTTGAAGAAGGGAGCGGGCCAGCAGACTGCGGCGGCTGGCTGGTGGATGTCTGTGACGCGTTGACCGATCACGCCAGCGAATTTATTGAGCAACTGCACGATAAAATCATCGATCTGGAAGATAACCTGCTGGAGCAACAAATCCCCCCGCGCGGTTTTTTAGCGCTGCTGCGTAAACAACTCATCGTGATGCGTCGCTACATGGCCCCCCAGCGCGATGTTTACGCCAGACTTGCCAGCGAACGTCTGCCGTGGATGACGGACGATCATCGCCGCCGTATGCAGGATATCGCCGATCGCCTGGGGCGTGGGCTGGACGAAATTGACGCCTGTATCGCGCGTACGGCAGTCATGACCGATGAAATCGCCCAGGTGATGCAGGAATCCCTTTCTCGTCGAACCTATACCATGTCGCTGATGGCGATGGTGTTTTTACCCACCACGTTTTTAACCGGTTTATTCGGTGTCAACCTGGGGGGGATACCCGGCGGCGAATGGCATTTAGGCTTCTACTCCTTTTGTATCATGCTGCTGGTACTCGTCGGTGGTGTTACCTGGTGGTTACATCGCAGTAAATGGCTGTAAAAATTAACCTTTTTAACAGTAATTGAACACAAAAACGGCAATTAAATTGAGCGAGGTCAATAAACGATACCCCCAATCAGGGCAATATCTCTCTCGCAGGTGAATGCAACGTCAAGCGATGGGCGTTGCGCTCCATATTGTCTTACTTCCTTTTTTTGAATTACTGCATAGCACAATTGATTCGTACGACGCCGGCTTGAATAGTCGGCTTTTTTTTGCCTGAATTCCTGCGGCATCTACCCTTAAAGAACCAACCTGATTTTTAGAGGGGAAGATGATGTACCAGGTATTACGACTCGACGCATACCTTCACATTCATTCGGTTCCGACCGATCCCATTCCGGTAGAGCCGCCTCCGGGGCGAGATCCCATCCCGCGTCCGCAGCCAATGCCGGACCCGCCACCGGACGAAGAACCGATTAAATTGTCGCATCAGACGCGCAGATCTGCGAGGATACGCGCCTGCTGACGATAGCCTTTTACCGCGAGAAAATATTGTGACCGCTTTTTCAACACTGAATGCACTGCCCACCGCCCAGATCGACAACCTTAACGATCTGGGCTACCTCTCTATGACCCCTGTTCAGGAAGCTGCGCTGCCCGCGGTGCTCGCCGGGAAAGATGTCCGCGTACAGGCGAAAACCGGGAGTGGGAAGACGGCGGCATTCGGGTTGGGCCTGTTGCAGCATATCGACGCCGGGCGTTTTCAGACGCAATCGCTGGTGCTGTGTCCAACGCGCGAGTTAGCCGATCAGGTGGCCGGTGAGATCCGCCGTCTGGCGCGCTACCTGCCGAATATTAAAGTGCTGACCTTGTGTGGCGGCCAGCCGTTTGGCGCGCAGCGCGATTCCCTCCAGCACGCGCCGCACATTATTGTCGCCACGCCGGGCCGTTTGCTGGATCACCTGCAAAAGGGCACGGTTTCACTGGAGAATCTGCAAACGCTGGTGATGGATGAAGCTGACCGCATGCTGGATATGGGCTTCAGCGACGCCATTGATGAAGTGATTCGCTTCGCACCAGCCAGCCGTCAGACGCTGCTGTTTTCCGCCACCTGGCCGGAGGCTATCGCCGCGATCAGTGGCCGCGTTCAGCGTGATCCCGTCACCATTGAAATCGACAGCGTGGATGCGCTGCCTGCTATCGAACAGCAATTTTTCGATGTTCCCCGCCATGGCAAAATTGCCCTGCTGCAAAAACTGCTGACCCAGCATCAGCCTGCGTCATGCGTCGTGTTCTGTAATACCAAAAAAGATTGTCAGGCGGTATTTGAAGAGCTCAATGCCGCAGGTCAAAGCACGCTGGCGCTGCATGGCGACCTTGAACAGCGCGACCGCGATCAAACGCTGGTGCGTTTTGCTAACGGCAGTGCACGCGTTCTGGTAGCAACCGATGTCGCTGCGCGTGGTCTGGATATTAAATCTCTGGAACTGGTGGTGAACTACGAGCTGGCATGGGATCCTGAAGTGCACGTACACCGTATCGGTCGTACCGCGCGCGCGGGGAACAGCGGCCTGGCGATCAGCTTCTGCGCGCCTGAAGAAGCGCAGCGCGCGAATATTCTGGCCGAAATGCTGCAACTGAAGCTGAACTGGATGCCGGAACCGTCTCAAAGCCGCATTGCGCCGCTGACGCCGGAAATGGCGACTCTGTGCATCGACGGTGGCAAAAAGGCTAAGATGCGCGCGGGAGATGTGCTGGGCGCGTTAACCGGCGATATGGGTTTAGTGGGTGCGGATATCGGCAAGATTGATGTGCATCCGGCGCATGTTTATGTTGCCGTGCGCGAGAAAGTCGCTCACCAGGCATGGAAGCAGTTGCAGAAAGGGAAGATTAAAGGGAAGGCGTGTCGCGTCAGACTGCTGAAGTAATGCTTTAGTCAGGCCGACCCGATTGTCGGCCTGACGCATGCGTTTATTTTACTTCAACCACATTCAGACGCAGCTCATCAAGCTGTGCATCGTCCTCTTCAGGCTGCCAACCCGCCGGTTGTAACGGCATCTCTTCCCGGTCAAACGCCAGATCGCCGCCGTTAACCACTTCAGAACCGTGCGTAATTCCTTTGAAATCGAACAGTTCGGTGTCACACAGATGTGATGGCACCACGTTTTGCATGGCGCTGAACATGGTCTCAATGCGGCCTGGATAACGCTTATCCCAGTCGCGCAGCATATCGCCGATAACCTGACGTTGCAGGTTGGGCTGTGAGCCGCACAGGTTGCAAGGGATTATCGGGAAGGCTTTGGCTTCAGAGAAGCGCTCAATGTCCTTCTCGCGGCAGTAGGCCAGCGGTCGGATGACAATATGTTTGCCATCGTCGCTCATCAGTTTCGGCGGCATCCCTTTCATTTTCCCGCCGTAGAACATGTTCAGGAACAGAGTCTGTAAGATATCGTCACGGTGATGGCCGAGGGCGATTTTGGTCGCACCCAGTTCAGTCGCCGTACGGTAAAGGATCCCGCGACGCAGACGTGAGCAGAGCGAGCAGGTGGTTTTGCCTTCCGGGATCTTCTCTTTCACGATGCCGTAGGTATTTTCTTCAACAATCTTGTACTCGACGCCCAGTGTCTCCAGATACTCCGGCAAAATGTGCTCCGGGAATCCTGGTTGCTTCTGGTCGAGGTTTACCGCCACCAGGCTAAAGCTAATCGGTGCGCTTTGTTGCAGATTGCGCAAAATTTCCAGCATGGTATAGCTGTCTTTACCGCCGGAGAGGCAAACCATAATGCGGTCGCCATCTTCAATCATGTTGTAGTCAGCAATGGCTTCACCGACGTTACGACGCAGGCGCTTTTGCAATTTGTTGAGGTTGTATTGCTCTTTTTTACTAATGTCTTGATTCTGTTGCATTTAATGATTACTCAAAAATCGAAAGGAGCGCGATGCATACGCGGAAACGTCCGCTAAGCATAGGCTAGCCTGAGTTAGCTTACGACTGTGTGGCGTGTATGGTACGGATTACGGCGACGAATGCCAGCATGTTTTGCAGTGGCGTTGCCTGACGGCGACAGCTCATGGGGCTGTGAATCAGCCTGCGAACCAGACCCAGGCTAATAATGATGGTGTTGGGGCGATGGTTAATCCGCAATCATGCGACAGCTTCACTCTGAGAGACGGGCGATAAAATGTTCTCACTGTGTAATAGATAATTGTCTTTTGACCAATAACTACGAGTCAGGCTGTGCAGGTCCACGACCCATTTGAACACGCCTGCATGAGCCAGCTCAGTATAAAATTGCTCATAAGTAGATTCCCCTGAGAAAATTCGTCTGGCTGCCTCACGTGTTAATTCGCTACAGGAACAACCATTTACCTTCACCAGGCGCCGATGATTTTTTAAGGAGATATACGAATCAGTACAGGTAATGAGTTTAATATTACCCGTCGCAACAAAATAGATGTAATGAGAGATGTTGTTACGGCGTAAATCCGATGACAGAGAAATAAAGTCCAGGTTATGCCTTACTCTTTCAAAAAAACCATAAAATTCATCATGTAACTCCATTTCTTCCTCGTATATTGTGTTGAGTTCTAATAATTATAATTGATGTCGTAATGATCAAGTTTTAGTGTTATTTGGATTCTAATAGTCACTAACTGTTATTTTATATGGCTGGGTAAAAAGGAACAGCGTTTCAATTGTTACGGAGTATTGCTATCAAGGCCTGGACGCGGCAGAGAACAGTGCAATAAGTCTCGACATTATTGATTACTCGAGCATTTCGACTCTTCTTTTATAGAAAGAGGAGGAGCCTGTTTTGTCTTGAAATGTATAGGGTTATCCTTGCAGGTAAATGTAAGGTGCGTTTTGGTTATACAGATTAAATGTTTCTTCTTTTCATTGAATATCTCAAAAATGGCTTATACTGTTACAGGCTAAGACAAAACGTTAACAGGAGAGTATGCGATGAAAAAAGTATTGTTAGGGACAATGGCTGCGTTATCTATGGTGGCATTTAGTACTTCTGCAGCAGACCTGATTTCCAAGGATGAAGCCCATCACTTTAAACTGGAATACATCGGTAACGTTTCAGTAGGCGCAACCAATGGACAGGTTTCTTCTCCGTCCGATCTGCACAAAAAACTGTCCGAGCTGGCGGATAAGAAAGGCGGAAAATATTACGTGATTATCGCGGCGCGTGAGCATGGCCCGAACTTTGAAGCCGTTGCAGAAGTCTTTAAGTAAAAGCTAAAGCATTCGTAATTGATAAGGCTCGCTTCGGCGGGTCTTTTTTGTATTTTAAGGCCATTAACGCGTTATGCGTGAAACTGGATGTTGTCGAGTGGACCGTGTCGCCGCATAATAACGCCGACCTCCGCAGGTGCGGGGTTAAGTTCGAGCTTTTACTCGTGACTGAAGGAATTGTAATGGAACGGCGTAATTTTCTAAAAAGCGCAGCCGCACTCTCCACGCTGGGTCTTGTCAGCCCGGTCTTCTCCGAAAGTAAACAGGTTGCTCAACCTGCTGTTGTCTCCTCAGGCAAAGCCCGTCGTTTCGTGATGACGCAAACCTATAGCCTGAAAGCGCCGAAAGGGTCTGAAGGGCTGGTGAATTTGTGGATCCCGGTGCCAGAAGATACCGCCTTCCAACAGTTACTCGATCTCTCCTTCAGTGGTAACTATCAGAAAGCAACGCTCAATGCCAACAACCGCTATGGCGCAAAAATGTTGTTTGTGACCTGGGCTGATTCGAAAGGTGCGCTGGATATTAAAGTCGAAATGACCATTGAAACACGCGACTGGGAAGTGCTTAAAGAGAATAAACTGGCGGACTGGCAGTTACCTGAAAGCGATGCCGTAATTCCGGATGAAATTAAACCGTTCCTGCAGCCGACAGCCCATATTCCGGTTGATGGTCTGGTGAAAGAGACCGCGCTGAAGATCATCGGTAAGGAAAAAGCACCGATAAAACAGGCTCGCCTGATTCATGACTGGGTCAGCACCCATATGCATCGTGACGATGCGGTGATTGGCTGCGGTACCGGTGACGTCGGTGAGATTCTGAAAACCAATAAACTCGGCGGAAAATGTACCGATATTAACTCCGTGTTTGTCGCGCTGTGCCGCGCGGTCGGTATTCCGGCGCGTGAGATGTTTGGTATTCGTCTGGGCTCAACCATTAAGCTTGATAGCTATTCCAAAAAAGCCTTTGGCAGCGCGGATGCTCAGGGTGTAGCGAAAGTGAGCGGGGGGCAGCACTGCCGCGCGATGTTCTGGCTGGCGGGTTTTGGTTGGGTGCCTGCGGACCCGGCGGATGTGACAAAAATGCGCCTCACCGAGAAAAAAGAAAACGGTGACCCGGCGGTGAAAGCGGTTAACGACTATCTCTTCGGCAACTGGGAGATGAACTGGGTCGGCTTTAACCACGCACGCGATTTCGCGCTGTTCCCGGCGTCTGAACAGGGTGACATTAACAACCTTGGCTACCCGTATGCGGAAGTGGACGGCGACCCGCTGAACTTCTACGATCCTGCGCTTTTCAGCTATGACTATGTCAGCGTCGAACAGCATTAAGGGCGGGCTGGTTACGCTTCTGGCGGCGGTTATCGCCGCCGGAGCGTCAACGCTGTGCTGCATCGGGCCGCTGTTGTATCTGGTATTTGGTATCTCTGCGGCGGGGCTTATCGGTATTCCTGGCGCAACCTGGTTACAGATCCCTATGTTACTGCTGTCGCTCGGTCTGATGGCGCGCGGTTTCTGGCGTTTATATCTGTCGCCGAAGCCCATCTGCGTGAACGTGGTGAGCCGTCGGGTACTGGTGTGGCTGTACTGGCTGTCGGTTCCGCTGGTGCTGGCTCTGCTCACGTATCCGTACGTGTTGCCCTGGATTTGGGAGATGATGGAATGAAAAAGCTACTGTGTATCGCGTTGCTGCTGGCCGCGCCCCTGAGCTGGGCGGGTGACAAGCTGGTGACCATCGATGTCGGTGAAATGAACTGTTCGTTGTGCGTGATTTCCATAAATCAGGCGTTGCGTAGCACCGATGGTGTGATTAAAGCCAAAGCGTCGTTGAAGACTCGTCAGGCGCTGGTAACTGTTCCTGACAACTTTGATAATCAGCGACTGCTCGCGGCAATTGCGAAGACCGGTTTTAAAGGCGAAATAAACAACGTCTCTGAAGTACAATAAGGCCTGGTTGGCGAGTCGGATAAAAACGGGCTCGCCACGATTGCCCTCATTGTATTTATATCCTGAATATATTCTATTTTTGGCTGATCGGCGCCATGAGCTCTTTTAAACGTTCATAGCGTTGCTCTGGGGTTAAATAATAGACCAAAAAGGAATTTTTAATTTTTGGCTCCCGCTGCCAGAGCTTTTTCATAATCTGAAGATATGATTCAATGTTTTTCATTGTGCACCTCCTGTGGTGTGATAAAAATATAACCCACAAAAAGATGAAGAAAAACGGATGGGATGGTTTGAAGTGTTCCGGGTTTAGGAAATGCCCGCCGTTGCCAGCGGGCGATAACGCTTAGAACTGATATACCAGACCGACACTGACAACGTCATCGGTAGAAATACCGTTGTTGTTGTAGAATGCATCGTCTTCGTCCAGCAGGTTGATTTTATAATCAACGTAGGTGGACATATTTTTGTTAAAGAAGTAGGTCATACCTACTTCAGCATATTTCACCAGATCTTTATCACCCACATTTACGCCGTTTGTCGCTTGCAGATCGATACCCTTGGACATCAGGAAAGAGAGGGACGGGCGCAGGCCAAAATCGAACTGGTATTGAGCCGTCACTTCGAAGTTCTGCGTTTTGTTAGCGATAGTATTGTCGAACTCATTACCGAACGGTGTCATATTGCGCGTTTCCGCGTACATGGTTGCCAGATAGATGTTGTTAGCATCGTACTTCGCCCCCAGCGTCCAGGCATCAGCTTTATCGCCGCCTGCTGTGGAGTTGTTGACCTGCTCGTTCGTACGATCAGAACTGGTGTACGCGGCACCCAGGGTGACCCCCATACCGGTGTCGTAGGTGGTCGAGAGACCGAAGCCGTCACCGTTGGAATTCTTCATGTTACGTCCGTTGCTGTTACCTGTGCCTTCCTGGTCCCAACCCTGGCTCTCATCAGATGCCTGATTTTCATTCGCACCCTGGTACTGCAGCGCAAAGTTCAGGCCATCCACCAGACCAAAGAAGTCGCTGTTGCGATAGGTTGCCACGCCGTTAGCACGGCCTGTCATAAAGTTATCTGCTTTGGTGTACGAGTCGCCGCCGAATTCCGGCAGCATATCGGTCCAGCCTTCAATGTCGTACAGGACACCATAGTTACGGCCATAATCGAAGGAACCGTACTCGCCAAACTTCAGGCCCGCGAAAGCCAGACGCGTCCATGACTGATCGCTGCTGGACTCAGTATTGTTCGCCTGGATGTTATATTCCCACTGACCGTAGCCAATCAGCGTGTCGCTAATCTGTGTTTCGCCTTTAAAACCGATACGCACATAGCTCATGTCGCCATCGCTGCTGGTATCATCAGAGAAATAATGCAGACCATCCACTTTACCGTAAAGATCTAATTTGTTGCCATCTTTGTTATAAATTTCTGCTGCGTGAGCGGCGCCTGCGCAAAGCAGTGCAGGGATGACAAGGGCCAGTACTTTTCTTTTCATTTAATTATTCCTTTAGATTGTTTTTATACACTCGATTCCCGTTAGGGAACTCACGCATGCTAATTGAGTCAAAGAAGAGATGGTAAAAAACAATTGTTACGGAATAAGTAAAATCTCAAGAATATAATTCCTGTGAAATGATGATAATTGTGGTGAATATATTCAGCAAATATATATAAAATAAAAATTATACAAGGCGATATTTTCGCAGTAAGATGCCGCCGTTATATGCCTTTATTGTCACACACTGTTTTATTGACGTGTGCCGTTTTTATTTTCGTCTTTATAAAAGACAAGCCCGAATAACAATTCGGGCTTTTTTTCTACTGATTGAGCAACAACTTATTCCCCAGCGGTTGGTTTTTCTGCTTTCCCGGCCAGCATCGCAAGGAAGTCATAGCGTTTTTGCAGATCTTCCGCCGCATCTTTCCAGAGCTGCTCCGCCACTTCCGGTTGCTGCGTATTAAGACGGCGGAAGCGCTGTTCGTTCATCAGCGTTTCGTCCAGCGCTGCTGACGGCGGGCGAGAATCCAGCATCAGCGGGATTTTCCCTTCATCGGCACGACGCGGGTCGAAACGGAATAACGGCCAGAAGCCGGATGCGGTTAGCTGACGCATCTGATCGTGGCTGAGTGCCAGGTCGTAACCGTGCTCTTCACACGGGCTGTAGGCGATAATCAACGACGGCCCTGGATACGATTCCGCTTCCTGTATCGCTTTCACCGTCTGGTTAAGCTGCGCGCCCAGCGAAATTTGCGCCACGTACACATGTCCGTACATCATCATGCTTACGCCAAGGTCTTTGCGTGCTTTACGCTTCCCATGCTCGCCAAATTTTGTGACTGCGCCGAGCGGGGTGGCTTTCGAGGCCTGGCCGCCGGTGTTGGAGTAACATTGGGTATCCAGCACCAGAATATTGACGTTCTCGGTCAGACTCATCACGTGATCCAGACCGCCAAAGCCAATATCGTAGGCCCAGCCATCACCGCCAATCAGCCAGACCGATTTCTCGACCAGCGCATCGGCGTCCGTCAGCAGCTCGTGTGCGCCCTCGACATTTACCAGCGCCGCGCGAAGCTGTGCGACCTGTTCCCGGCGGACTTCCGGCGTGGCGTCAGCGTGCAGCGCCTCATTCAGTTCTGCCGGAATGTGTTCTGCAAAGCCGTCCAGCAGACGCATCACGCGCTGGCGATGCTGATCGACCGTCAGGCGGAAACCAAGACCGAATTCGGCGTTATCCTCAAACAGTGAGTTCGCCCATGCCGGACCGCGACCATTAATATCGGTGGTATACGGCGTAGAAGGCAGGTTCCCGCCATAAATTGAGGAACAGCCGGTGGCGTTGGCAATCAGCATGCGGTCGCCGTAAAGCTGGGTCAGTAACTTGATATACGGTGTCTCGCCGCAGCCGGAACAGGCACCAGAGTACTCGAACAGCGGGGTGATCAACTGCGAAGTACGGATATCGATACGTTCCAGTTTGCTGCGGTCGATTTCCGGCAGGCCGAGGAAGAAGTCATAGTTCACTTTCTCTTCTTCCACATGTTCCAGGCGCGACATCATATTGATGGCTTTGATGTCCGGGTTCTGTCGGTCTTTGGCCGGGCAAACTTCGACGCACAAATTACAGCCGGTGCAATCTTCCGGCGCGACTTGCAGAACATATTTCTGACCGCGCATATCGCGGGATTTCACATCCAGCGAGTGCAGAGAAGCAGGGGCGTTATCCATCGCTTCCGGCGACACCACTTTGGCGCGGATTGCTGAGTGAGGGCAGGCGGCGACGCAGTGGTTGCACTGGGTACAGAGTTCCTCTTTCCAGATGGGGATCTCTTCGGCAATGTTGCGTTTTTCCCATTTAGTGGTGCCTACAGGCCAGGTGCCATCTGGTGGCAGCGCAGAGACGGGCAGGGCGTCGCCCAGGCCCGCCAGCATCGCGGCGGTGACGGTTTTCACAAAATCAGGTGCGGCGTCGGAAACGACCGGTGGGCGGTTCGGGCTGCTGGCGACAACCGGCTCCAGCGGCACGGCAAACAGCGATTCGCGGGCCAGCGCCAGCGCCTGCCAGTTACGCTCAACCAGATCCTGGCCTTTGCTGCTGTAGCTTTTGGCAATCGCGCCCTGCAATTCCATAAGCGCGCTATCGCCAGGCAGGATTTGCGTCAGATGGAAGAACGCCATCTGCATCACCGTGTTAATACGCGCTGCCAGGCCGCATTCACGGGCGATTTTCGCGGCGTTAATCACATAGAAACGTGCTTTTTTCTGATTCAGTACCGCCTGTACTTCCTGCGGCAGACGCGTCCATACTTCATCCGCGTGATACGGCGTATTGAGCAGGAAAATACCGCCAGGTTTGAGGCGTTCCGCCATCTGGTACTTATCAATAAACTGTAGCTGGTGGCAGCCGACGAAATCGGCCTGAGCCACCAGGTATGCTGAGCGAATCGGCTCCTCGCTGACGCGCAAATGCGACACGGTCAGACCGCCGGCTTTTTTTGAGTCATAGACGAAATAACCCTGCGCAAACCACGGCGTCGAGTTACCGATAATCTTAATATTATTTTTGGTTGCAGAAACGCTGCCGTCGCTGCCGAGCCCGTAGAAGAGGGCTTCCAGCTTCGCGCGTGACGGCAGACTGTTTTCTGGCAGCGCCAGCGACAGGTTCGTGACGTCGTCATAAATGCCGACGGTGAAGCGCGGTTTTGGTTTTGCCTGCGAGAGCTCGCTGAAGATGGCCAGCACGCATTCCGGGCCGAACTCCTTCGAGGAAAGACCGTAGCGGCCACCGATGACGCGCGGTAGTGTTTCGCGCTCGCCCTGATTAAAGGCTTCCGCCAGCGCGGTCATCACGTCGAGATAGAGCGGCTCGGCCTGTGCGCCGGGTTCTTTGGTGCGATCGAGCACCGCCACGCTACGTGCGCTATCCGGCAGCACCTGTAACAGATGTTGCGCCGAGAAAGGACGATAAAGTCGCACTTTCAGCACGCCCACTTTTTCACCGCGCGCCAGCAGTTCATCAACCACTTCTTCGCAGGTGCCGATGGCGGAACCCATAATAACGATGACGCGTTCCGCCTGCGGGTGGCCGTAGTATTCAAACGGTTTGTAATCACGCCCGGTCACTTCGGCGAAGTCGCGCATGGTTTGCTCGACGTGCTCGTAAACAGCGTTGTACCACGGGTTAGTGGCTTCACGAGACTGGAAATAGGTGTCCGGGTTGGCGGATGTGCCACGGATAACCGGATGTTCCGGGTTCAGCGCCCGGGCGCGGTGCGCGGCAATCTCGTCTTCCGGCATCATCCCACGAATGGTGTCGTCGGCCAGCGGCACAATCTTGTTAATTTCGTGCGACGTCCGGAAACCATCGAAGAAATGAATAAACGGAATGCGGCTCTTGAGCGTGGAGACATGGGAAATCAGCGCGAAATCCTGTGCTTCCTGTACGCTACCGGCGCACAGCATCGCGCAACCGGTCTGGCGGACGGCCATCACGTCAGAGTGATCGCCAAAAATTGAGAGCGCGTGTGTGGCCACGGTACGCGCGGCGACGTGCAGCACAAACGGCGTTAACTGACCGGCCAGTTTGTACAAGGTTGGGATCATCAGCAGTAATCCCTGCGATGACGTGAAAGAGGTGGAGAGGGCACCGGTCTGCAATGCGCCGTGCACCGCACCGATGGCCCCGGCTTCGGACTGCATCTCTACCACGCGGGGCGTATCGCCCCATACGTTTTTCAGGCCGTTGCCTGCCCAGGCGTCGGCCTGTTCAGCCATCGTGGAACTGGGTGTAATGGGGTAAATCGCGATAACTTCGCTGGTGCGAAATGCCACGCTGGCGACTGCGCCATTACCATCAACTGTGATCATTGAGAACACCTTACATTGCGCAAAAAGACGCTCGGGGAAAAATCCGCGAACCTGATAAACATCATTCTGTACGTCGTAAAGCCAACAAAAATCCGCGACGTTACTGGGGATGATTTCTTATAAAGTCTAGCAAACGTCAGGCTGAATCATTTTTGCTTTTGTGTCCTTGATACGGGTCAGTGACCCGCATCAGATGATTCTGGTCATAAAAATTGACAGAAAATGTTTCTGGAGCGCATAAATGCGCGTTCCCTCTCTCGACGGACCGGCTTGTGATGCCTATGATGCATAGGTTTGCTAATTATTTTGCTACGGAGAGAGACACATGCGAGCAGCGTTTTTCGTGGGGTGTGCTGCATTATTATTGTCAGCGTGCAGCAGTGAGCCCGTTCAGCAGGCTACCGCCGCACACGTTTCACCAGGGATGAGAGCCGCGATGTCCAATTCAGGGCAGGCTAATTGCGCCATGATTGGCGGGTCGCTTTCTGTGGCCAGACAGCTCGACGGTTCCAGTATCGGCATGTGCGCGTTACCTAACGGTAAACGTTGCAGCGAGCAATCCCTCGCCGTCGGAAGCTGTGGAAATTACTAACCCGGTTAATTCACCAGGTCAGACAGTTTATAAATCAGCGTGTGCTGCGCCGTGGCCAGGGTCAATTGTGACTCGGTCAAATCAACCTGCGCGCCTTGTGAAAGCATGGTGCTGATAGTTTTATCCAGTTCATTAAGCTGCGGGTCGGTGCAGAACTTGCGCGTCATCGCCAGTTCTTTCACTTTCAGCTCACCGTCAGATACACGGCCCGTGCCATTGAACTGGTTACACATATTGCCGGAAACGTGTAGCTGATGAATGATACCCGTTTGCTGGCCGAAACTGAGTTCCAGCGGCGTTTTACTCTTCGCTAACGCTTTGCCATCCACGCTTTCCAGTACGAAGCGGTGGTGCTGAAGTTGTTCTGCACCCGTCGAGACTTTGCTGTTGTAGACACATCCCGCCAGCAGTGCAACGGCTGCTACCAGGCAGACCTTTCTGTTCATTAGTATCCCCGAGAGATTATTCACACAATCAATGTTTCTGGAGTGTAACTTTACAACCAACAGAGTCTGTGGGGATTATCTGAAAGTGCTTCGGGGAAATCTTATGCGGGCATCAGTATCATCTTATGCCCGCATGCAATAAATCTAGCGATCGGCGACTCTTTTTCCAAGCGTATCAAAGAGATGGAGATGGGATTCCTGCACGCAGAGCGTTAGAGTTGTGCCCGGAGTGAAGCTCAACTGCTGGAAAGATTTCAGACAAAGTGAATGTCCGTTAAGGTCCATCCACACCAGTGTGGAATCGCCCTGAAGCTCACAAAGCCGCGTTTGAGCCGTCAGGGTGAAATCACCCGACTGCTGGTACTGAATGTTTTCCGGGCGGATCGCGACGAACACTTTTTCGCCCTCGCTAACGCCGGTTAGCGGACGAGAAAGGGGGAAAGTGAGCGTGTCCGTAATCTGTAGCGCACCCTCGCGCCAGACGGCAGGCAGAATGTTGATTTTAGGCGTGCCGATAAACTCCGCGACAAACAGGTTTGCCGGATGATTGTAGAGCTCGAGTGGCGTGCCAACCTGCTCAATTTTTCCTTTATATAACACCACAATGCGGTCAGCGAGGGTCATTGCTTCAACCTGATCGTGCGTTACATAGATCATGGTGTTTTGCAGGGTATTATGCAGTTGCTGAATTTCCTGGCGCATTTCGACGCGCAGTGCGGCATCCAGGTTGGAGAGCGGTTCGTCAAACAGAAACAGCTCAGGCTGCTGGACAATCGAGCGGCCAATCGCCACGCGCTGGCGCTGGCCGCCGGACAAGTTTTGCGGCAGTCGGTCGAGCATTTCATCCAGCTTAAGCATTGCCGCCGCCTGAGTGATGCGTTTTTCAATTTCATCGGCAGGCGTGCGCAGATTACGCAAACCAAACGACAGATTTTCTTTCACCGTCATATGCGGGTATAGCGCGTATGACTGGAATACCATCGACAGATTTCGCTTTCCGGCGGCAACGTCCGTGACGTCGCGATCACCCATTTTAAGCGTACCGCCATCGGGCGACTCCAGCCCGGCGATAATGCGCAGCAGGGTCGATTTCCCGCATCCTGATGGCCCCACCAGCACGATGAACTCCCCGGAAGCGATCTCCAGCGACAGGTTCTCAATAATGGTGCTTTTATCATAAACCTTGTGAATGTTTTTCAGACTTAGCGCGGTCATAGCGGCTCCTTGTCATTTGCGTACGCGGCAATCAGGGTGAGGAGTTCGTCCGTTTTATCCGCCAGCAGGGCAGCATTGGCGCGGGTTTCCACATTCAGTCGCAGCAGCGGCTCAGTGTTGGAGGCACGCAAATTAAAGCGCCAGTCGGCGAAATCGAGACTCA
Organism: Pseudocitrobacter sp. 2023LY-00077; assembly: GCF_055796175.1. Taxonomy (NCBI): domain Bacteria; kingdom Pseudomonadati; phylum Pseudomonadota; class Gammaproteobacteria; order Enterobacterales; family Enterobacteriaceae; genus Pseudocitrobacter; species Pseudocitrobacter sp. 2023LY-00077. The sequence goes on from NZ_JBSPEI010000012.1 coordinate 79,310, forward strand.
GGCCGTCGCAGTCGTCGCGTTGTGCTTTTTCATGCTGATAGTGCTGCGCCACGCAGGCCATCACATGCGCGGGATCGGCAACGGTCATATTCAGTTCGCCGGAAACGGGAAAACGCGCCTGTGCCAGGGTCACTAAAGAGGAGAGAGAGCACTTACCCTGGCCGACAATTTGCAGCATCAGCACCAATGGGATCATGCCGCTGTCGCAGTAGCCAAAATCACGGAAATAGTGATGACCGCTCATTTCACCGCCGTATATTGCGTCTTCCTCACGCATCCGAGCTTTGATAAACGCATGGCCGGTTTTGCTGATAATCGGTTTCCCGCCAAACTGACTGACCCTCTCCAGCGTGTTCCAGGTCAGGCGCGGGTCCAGAAGAATGGTGCCCCCCGTGACCTGCTGGAGAAAATGCTCGGCAAATAAGCCCACGAGATAATAACTTTCAACAAATTCGCCGCACTCGTCAAAGAAGAAACAGCGATCAAAATCGCCGTCCCAGGCGACGCCAAAATCGGCGTGATGTGCAATGACCGCCTGACGGGTGGCCTGACGATTCTCTGCCAGCATCGGGTTAGGAATACCCGCCGGGAAGGTGCCATCGGGTTGATGGTGAATGCGGATAAACTCGACGTTGATGCCGCGCGATTTCAACCCGGCGTCCAGCGCATCGAGCGCCGGACCAGCAGTACCGTGCCCGGCATTCACCACAATGCGTAACGGACGAACCGGCGCATGGTGCATAAATCGCAGCAGGCAGGCGACCCACGCCGGACGATTATCATAATGAATCACCTGGCCGCGATGGACGGTGGGGGGAAATTGGTTCCGTTCGGCCAGCGCTTTCACTTCCAGCAATCCATTATCATTGCTGACCGGGCGAGCCTCTTCGCGCACCAGCTTCATGCCGTTGTAGTTGGCCGGGTTATGGCTGGCAGTGACCTGAATACCGCCATCAGCACGCAGTTCGCGGGTGGCGAAGTAAATCTCTTCGGTGCCGCTCAGGCCAATATCAATCACATCGACGCCGCTGGCGATGAGCCCGTCGATCAGCGCGCTTTTCAGCGTTTCAGAACTCAGGCGGATATCGGCACCGACAACCACCCGGCGCGGATGCAACCACGCCGCCCAGGCGCGGCCGATGCGAAAGGCGATCTCCGGGGTAAGGTTGACGCCCACTTCGCCACGAATGTCATAGGCTTTATAACAAGTTAGTTCGTCCATAATCTACTCTTCGGTTTATCTAAAATCTCAGGCCGATTCCCGGATAACGAGCTGCCTTGGCAGTTCATGGTGGGTGACGGGCCCGGTGCTCAAAAGCAGTTCTACGGCGATTTCGCCTTTGCGTTCCGCGTTCTGCGCGATGGTGGTTAGCCCTACGCCATTCACCTCAACCGCCAGGTTATCGAAGCCGGTGACGGCGACCTGTTCAGGCACCGCCAGACCGGCGCGTTGACAATAGCGAATCGCGCCGACGGCAAAGCGGTCAGAAAGGCATATCAGGACGGTGATGTCGGGATGGGCGGTGAGGAGCGCCTGTGCAGCGGTTTCACCGTGCTCTTCATCGTGGCGAGTTTCGTAGAGCCAGCAGCGCTCAACATTTACGTTATTAGCAAGAAAAGCGTCGCGACAGGCGTTGACGCGGGTCAGCATCAGGATGTTATCGCCAGTGATTGGCTCGCGAAGCGAGCGCATTCCGAGGACATTGGCCTGTGACGCGAAGGCGATAATGCCAAAGCGACGATGACCTTTGCCCAACAGATAGTGGGCGATGTCGTGCATCGCTCCCGCGTTGTCGATGGAAACGCTGCTGTAGCCCGGAAACTGGAAATCCAGCGTGACCACGCGCTGGCCGCGAGCCAGGATCTGCTGGATCACATCCGCGCTGTTATGTGTGGCATTGAGTATGTAGCCATCGACCAACGCGGTGAGCGGGGCGGTTCCGGTCTGCTGCGGTTTACGCAGGGGAATTAGCGCCAGGTTGACGTCCTGCGCTTCACAGCGCGAGGCTATCCCGCGCATCAGCGCAATATCATGGGGATCGATAAACACATAGCTCATTGAGTCATTAAAAATGACGCCAATGGTATTGGCATTCCCGGTACGCAGGGCGCGCGCCAGTTTGTCCGGCCCCTGAAAACCGATTTCACTGGCATAACGTAAAATATGTTCGCGTAATTCTGGCGACAATTTTTCCGGGTTATTCCAGGCATTAGACACGGTGGTGTGTGAGACGCCTAATGTTGCCGCCAGGGATTTAATCGTAATACGCGGCGTGGCTGTATTATTACTTGAATTTATTTTCATTTAATAATTCATATTTGTTATTTATGTATTCTTGGTGTCTATGTGTTTGTCTTTTTTTTAAGATCTACAGGCGCAGAGTTTAACGTTAAACAAAAATCGTTTTGTGATTTGTTTAACGTTAAACAGAAAAACAGAGTGCTAATTTACACGCCATTAAATATCAGCTTTCAACAATTTAATTGCCCTTTCTATGGAAGAGGAGAGATAAAGTGAAGACCGCAATGATTGCTAAATTAACGGCGTCAGCGTTACTGATGCTTTCACTGTCTGGCTGCGGGCCAGATGAAAAACCAGCGGATGAAACGGCGAAAGCGCCAATTAAAATGTGGGTTGCGCCGAATGAGAATGAAGAAGCGTTCTGGAATGTGATGGTAAAAGAGTGGAATAAAGATCCCGCTCATACGCCCGTTGAATTTACAACTATTCCTGCGGCAAATAGTTCTGAAGAAGCCATAATGAATGCATTGGCTTCAGGAACGGAACCCGATTTATCCAGCAATATTTTTATCGGTTTCGCCAGCCAGCTCGATGAAATTGGCCAAACCGAAGATCTGTCAAAAATGCCGGGTTACGATGAGCTTATTAAAAATCGTCAAATGACGAATATTCTTCCGGCATGGAAACTGAACGGCAAACAGACAGTGTTGCCGATTTATGTTAACCCCATTGTCTGGTGGTGGCGCGGCGATTTGCTCAAGAAATACGGTTTTGATCATGTGCCTACGCGCTACGATGAACTCTATCAGCTGGCGGAAAAACGCGCGCAGGATAACAATGGCTACACCATCCAGCTCACCGCAGGGAAAAACTGGTGGGAGCGTTGGTTCGACCTTATCCCACTGTACTACGCGCAGAGCGGTGGCCAATCTTATATCGTTGATAATAAAACCCAGTTTAACGATCCGTCAGGGCTGGCTGTACTGACATTTATGGGGAAAGTCTTCAACAGCAAATGGAGCAGTTACGACTTCACTTCAGCGGACGATCCGCTGGCAAGTGGGCAGGTACTGGCTTCCGCACGTGGCCCGTGGGATCTCGCGCGTTACCGTAAGCAGTACCCGGAAGTGCTGAAATCTATTCAGATTGGCCCGATGCTGACGGAAAACGGTACCGCTCATCCGCACACTTTTGGTGACAGTAAAGGGATGGTTATCTTCAATTCCAGTAAGCACAAAGCCGAAGCCTGGGCATTTATGCAATGGGTGTTCAGCAATGCCGAACACGACCGTACCTGGCTTGAGCTGACCGGGATGCCGCCAGCGCGCGCTGACCTGCTCAGCAACCCAACCTTTGTCAGCTACTTTGATAAAAACCCGCTGGAAAAGGAAATTGCCTCCTGGGTTGATGTTGCGCTGCCGCCGGTTGCTACCACGCAAACTACCGAAATTCAGCGCAGCATGACGCAAATGCTGGAAGAGGTGATTTTCAATAACACCGATCCTGTTAAAGCGCTGGAAAAATCAACCCAGGAAATTAACACCCTGCTGGCTAAATAAGGGGAAATAATGGCTGGATATGATTCCCGCACCGGAGGCCTTTTGGCCTCCACCTGGGTCGGTTATTCGCTTTTATTCTGGTTTTATCCACTGGCATGGCTGGCGGTGTTAAGCGTGACGCAGTGGCAATTTATCGGTACGCCGAAATTCACTGGCCTGCAAAATTTAATGGGCGTGATGCAGGATAAATTATTCTGGCAATCCATGTGGAACGTGTGCCGTTTTCTGATGTGGTATTTGCCGATAGTTTTTATTTCATCAATGCTATTTGCGGCAGGTCTGAAGAAAATTAAGTATGGTAAATCGTTTATTGCTCTCAGCTTTCTTTTGGCCAATATTTCATCGGGCGTGGCATACTCGATCGTATTTTCAAAACTGTTTAGCGAATACGGCCCGGTGAACCAATTCTTACGTGAATGGTTGGGCGTCTCTGTGCCGTGGTTTACTAACCCGGACTGCGCCATGTTATCGATTGCGCTGATTGTGACCTGGAAATTTGTCGGCTATTACGGGCTTATTCTTTATTCCGGCATGTTGGCTATCCCGAAGGATATTTACAGCGCAGCATTGCTGGATAAAACCGGAAAATTCAAACAGAGCTGGGCAATCACCTTACCGATGATGAACGCGCAAATCGTGATGGTGGTGGTGCTGGCGATGACCGTGGCTTTCGCCATCTTTACTGAACCGTACCTGATTACCGGCGGCGGCCCGCTTAACAGCACTACCAGCCCGATGGTGGTGATGTATGAAGTGGCGTTCCAGAAGATGAAGCCCACCTGGGCGGCGACCATGTCGATTATTGTGGCGGCGTGCAGCTTCCTGGCGATCTGGATCTTCCGCAAACTGTACGAAAAAAATATCGAGATTGTGTGAATGAAAAAGCTCACTCCCATGAGTCTTATAATCCACGCGCTGATGTTTCTGTTGGCGCTCACCTGGCTCTATCCGTTTATCTGGATGGTCATCTCGTCGCTGAAACCGACGGCGGAAATCTATACCACTGGTTTGTTCTCCGGTCATTTAACGCTGGAGAACTACACCTTTTTGTTTGATAACAGCAATCGCGCCGACAAACCGTTTTTACGTACGCTGTGCAACTCACTGTTTGTCTCGATCACCATTACCGCCTGCGTGACAATCACTTCCATGCTGGTGGGGTATGCGGTGGCGAAAACGGAGTTTCGTGGCAAAAATGCATTTCGTAACCTGTTGATTGTGCAAATGGTCTTCCCGGTATTCATGTTCATTATTCCGCAGTTTGTACTGATGCGGGAACTGGGGCTTATCAACAGCTACAGCGCGATGATTCTGCCGTATGCCATGAGCGCGTGGGGGATTTTCATGGTGTCGCAAAGCTTTAAGGGCACGCCAAACGATTATCTCTATGCGGCACGTCTCGATCACGCCAGCCTGTGGGGGATCCTGCGTCACGTCATGATGCCGCTGAATAAATCCATTCTGGCGATCGTCGCATTGTTCACCTTTTCCAGCTCGTGGGACAACTTCCTGTGGCCGCTTATCGTGATGCGCGAAGTGGACAAAATGCCGTTCTCCGTGCTGCTGGCGACCTTTAGTAAATCGTATGGCGTATACCTCGGCCCGGTACTTGCCGGTTCAGTGGTGCAAATGCTGCCGATCGTCATTCTGTTTATTGTGTTCCGCAAATACTTCCTTGAAGGGATGTCGTTATCACTCAAATAAGGCGCGCTATGGACAGTAAACCGTGGTGGCAGGCGACAACCTGCTATCAAATTTATCTGCCGTCGTTCTGCGATGGCAATAACGACGGGCTGGGCGATTTCCCCGGCCTTATCTCAAAACTTGATTACCTTCAGTCGCTTGGGATAGGTGCGGTATGGATTACGCCGTTTTATCCGTCACCGCTGGTGGATAACGGCTACGACATCAGCGACTACTGCGCGGTGGATGAACGTTTTGGCGATATGGATGATTTTCGCCAGTTGGTGGCTGGCTGCCATGCGCGCGGTATTCGCGTCATTATCGATCTGGTGGTAAACCACGTTTCGTCTGAGCATCCCTGGTTTAAGGATGCATGGAATAACCCGGCCAGCCGCTATCGCGATTACTTTATTTTTCGCGACCAGCCCAATAACTGGCAGTCGTTTTTCTCGGGTAGCGCGTGGGCCGCAGAGCCCGATACCGGGCAGTACTATTACCATAAATTTGCCCCGCAGCAGGTTGACCTGAACTGGGCGAATCCGCAGGTGGAACGAGAAATTCATCGCGTCATTGATTTCTGGATTGCGCAGGGCGTCGATGGGTTTCGCTTCGATGTGATTAACTTCCTCACCACCGATGGCGTGCTGGCCGATAACCCGCAAGAAGAGGGCGAGCAGAAGCACGAACACGATATCAACCAACCGGGCATTATTGCGACTCTGGAACGGCTTTGCCGTTATGTTCGTCAGCGTGGGGATTTTTTCCTGATTGGCGAGATTGGCAGCGACGACCTGGCCGTACTGAAGCGTTATCAAAGCCCTACGCTTATGGATGTAGTGTTTAACTTCAACATTGGTAGCCAGAAAACCTTCAATGTCACCCAACTCTACCAGGCATTGAACGCCACGCTTGAACAGCAGACCGGCCTGCCCACGCTGTTTTTCTCCAGCCATGACATGTCACGCATGATCAGCCGCTTTGGCGAAAACGAACGGGATACCGCGCGGGCGCTGGCGGTGCTGGCCCTACAACTGACCGTCAGTGGCGTACCGTTTATTTTTCAGGGCGAAGAGCTGGGGCTGACGGACTATCGACCGCAAACCGCAGAACAACTGTTTGATATCCAGGGTATCACGCATTATCAAACTGCGCTGGCGGCAGGGAACTCGCCTGACGCTGCGCTGGCTCTGGCGATGGATCACTCGCGCGATGGCTCTCGAGCGCCTATCCCCTGGCGGGATGCGCCCAATGGGGGTTTCTCAACGGTCGCGCCATGGATGCCTGTCACCGCTGATTTCGGTGCGCTGAATGCGCAGGCGCAGCAAGCGGATGCGTCATCACTCTGGCATCAATACCAACAACTGATTGCACTTCGACGCTGTACCGAGGCGTTAAACCACGGCCAGCAAGGCCCGTTAACATTAAGCAACGCGTGCATCTCGTTTTCACGTCGCAGCGCCAGCGAACAGGTGTGGGTCGCGATTAATTTTGGCGATCCGCAGCCCAACCCGTGGCACACCCTCGCGGCCGACGTTCTCTATGGTGATGACGCCCCCGAGATTGCGAAGAATCGCTGTTTAATTAAAAGGAGAGTTTATGAACAGGCACAGTAATAACCCGCTGATCACCCCGGCAGACATCGTGCCTTCTCTGCCTGGCAGGAAGGTGGAATGCGTGTTCAATACCGGTGTGACCGAGTATGGCAATGAAATCATTCTGCTGCTGCGCGTAGCGGAAAGCGTGATTAGCCGCGATCCCAATCTGATCATCGTGCCGCTGCTGGAGAAAACGGACGCGGGCTGGGTGGAATCGACCACGTCGTTTGATAGACGCGATGATCGCTATGATTTCAGCGATCCGCGCACCATTGTTCTGAAGGACGACCCTGCACAGGTCTGGCTGACGTCGATGTCGCATCTGCGTCTGGCACGAAGCACGGATGGCGTGAACTTCACCATCGACGATCATCCTTTTATTATCCCCGACACCCAATATGAAGAATTCGGTTGCGAAGACGCGCGTATCACCAAAATCGACGACACCTGGTACATCAACTATTCCGCCGTTTCCTCGCTTGGGATCTCCACTGCGCTGGCGATAACGCGCGATTTTCTCTCTGTTGAGAAGAAAGGGCTGATCCTGTGCCCGGATAACCGCGACGTCTGTTTCTTCCCGGAAAAAGTGAATGGCCGCTATATGGCGTTGACGCGCCCGGCACCGTGTCACTTTGGCCACCCGGAAATCTGGATTTGCGAATCGCCGGATATGCTGCACTGGGGTAACCATCGTCACCTGCTTGGCCGTTCCGGCGATGAGTGGGATGCGCGCAAATCCGGCGGCGGTGCGCCGCTGATTAAAACCGAGCGCGGATGGCTGGAGATTTACCACGGCGTCGATGCCGATCAGCGTTACTGCCTCGGCGCGTTGCTGCTCGATCTGAACGATCCCACCATCATTCTGGCGAAATCACCTGTGCCATTGTTAGAGCCCGCCGCACCGTATGAACTGGAAGGTTTCTTTGGCAACGTCGTGTTCACCTGCGGGGCGCTGATTCGAAATGATGTACTGCACGTCTGGTACGGTGCAGCGGATGAGTACACCGCGCTGGCGACATGGCCGCTGGATACCCTGTGGCGTCACCTGAGGCTGGTGTGATGGTCGTCCGCGTCAGCGAACTCTATCAGCGCTATCTTGCGCAACGTATGCCGCGTAAGTGTGGAAAAATACGTTTTCACGGCGTGAAAGGCGTGGACGTTTATAATTCGTCCGCGCCATTTCGCGATGCGGATCGGAGGCTTATTGCCGCGCGTGTGGAAGCACGGGCGAGCGAAATGTCGCAGGTCTGTTTTTTTGAGTGGGATGGGCTTAACGATGCGTTGCTGGTGGAGGATGCGCCGCGTTTCGCGCTTCAGGACCCCTTCGTTTGCTGGATAGATAACCAGCGCGTTGTCGGTGGCGTAGAGGTCGAATTTGATGCGCATAACCAACCTGTACGCTGGCGCACCCAGTTTTGGGCGGGGCCATCGATTTTCCATATGCGTCTGATGACAAAGGGCCCGTGGGGAATGAAGGATATTCGGCTTGTCTCTTTGCCTGACGCACGTGTGCTGGTATTTACCCGGCCCCAGGGCGCGATTGGCGGGCGCGGGATGATTGGCTGGACGATCGTTGATACGCTTAAAGATCTCAATGCGTCATCGATAGACAAAGCCACTTTATTACATCACGTTGAAAGTATGGACTGGTGTGGCGTAAACGCAGCGCAGTTACTGCCTGACGGGCGTGTTGAGGTGCTGGCGCATGTAGCGCATTTTGATTCGGAGTTGAACCGCCACTACTATGCGGCGCGGTTTATCTTTGATTATCACAGTGGGCAAAGTTCGCCAATCGAGATCGTTGCGTGTCGCGATGATTTTCTGCCGGGTGAGAGCAAGCGCGACGACTTGCGTGATGTGGTGTTCCCTGCGGGATGGTTACAGATGCCGGAGGGAAGGCTGCTTTTCTGCGGAACAAGCGACTGCGAAGTGCAGTGGCTGGCGTGCTGAACTGCCGTCTGCTCTCACGTAGGCCCGATAAGCGTAGCGCATCGGGCATTGTGCAAGACTGCCGGATGCGGCTATGCCTTATCCGGCCTACAAGCGTTATCTTCGTTTGCCGGGCAAGCGCCACCCGGCAAACCGCGCGCACTTACGCCAGGGCGTTCGGGCAATCTGCGCCTTTGTCGATCTGACGCAGGTTTTCCAGCGTGGTTTCGGAAATACTGGTCAGCGCTTCGGCGGTCAGGAAAGCCTGGTGCCCGGTAAACAGCACGTTATGACAGGCCGACAGGCGACGGAACACGTCATCCTGAATCACGTCGTTAGACTTATCTTCAAAGAACAGATCGCGTTCGTTCTCGTACACGTCCATCCCCAGCGAGCCAATCTTCTGATTTTTCAGCGCATCAATTGCGGCCTGAGAATCAATCAGCGCACCACGGCTGGTATTGACGATCATCACACCGTCTTTCATCTGGGCAAACGCCTCGGCGTTCAGCAGGTGATAGTTTTCCGGCGTCAGCGGGCAGTGCAGGGAGATAACGTCCGACTGAGAAAACAGCGTCTGCAGGTCGACATATTCAACGCCCAGTTCCAGCGCAGCAGCGCTTGGATACGGATCGAACGCCAGCAGACGCATACCGAAACCTTTCAGGATACGCAGCGCGGCAATGCCGATTTTCCCGGTACCAATCACCCCGGCGGTTTTACCATACATAGTGAAACCCGTCAGACCTTCCAGCGAGAAGTTGGCATCACGGGTACGTTGATACGCACGGTGAATACGGCGGTTCAGCGTCATCATCATGCCAATGGCGTGTTCGGCGACGGCTTCCGGCGAATAGGCCGGAACGCGCACTACGCGCAGGCCAAGCTCTTTAGCCGCATCGAGATCGACGTTGTTAAAGCCCGCACAGCGCAGGGCGATGTACTTGACGCCATTTTTCTTCAACTCTTCCAGCACCGGGCGGCTGCCGTCATCATTGACGAAAATACACACCGCTTCGCAGCCGTGAGCTGTTTTGGCGGTTTTTTCCGTTAACAGAAAGTCGAAAAATTCAAGCTCAAAGCCATAAGCCTCATTCACATTTTGCAGATACTTTTTGTCGTACTGCTTTGTGCTATAAACGGCGATTTTCATAAGACTTTTCTCCGGTGATTTTTGAGCCAGATTAGCATGGCTAAAATTATCTTACAATTTATAAAAAATAGTTGATAACCAGTCTGATAGAGACGCTCCTGAAGGTCAGTATAAGACCTTTATTCTTTTCCGTATCAGATAATAATCTCCTGTTCGGGTTCGATTTACCTGTGATAGAAGCGCTATCCTCTATATGTGGCTAAAGGGGTAAGTTTCAACTTAAATGCTTCCGTTTCGCCAGCGCAGGCTACGCTATTAATGCACGTAAGCTTTATCTATCAGGTCTGGCATGACACAATATTGGCCATTCACGGCTTTTACGCTTGATAAATCTGGATATTAATTAACCCATGAAGGGTAAATACAAAGCCGCTTTAGCGCTACTTCTGCTTATTATTCTCCTGCCGTTGACGCTGGCGATGACGCTGGGTTACTGGGTGCCGACGCTCGTCGGGATCTGGCTGCCGGCCGGAACCCGCATCGCTTTTGAACAAAGCCCCAAAATTACGCGTAGCGGATTACAAATCCCTGACCTGAGATATTTCGCCGGTGAATGTGCCCTGGCGCGTCTGGAGAATGTTTCGCTGTCTCACCCCAGCCGCTGGCAACTGCATGCCGGTAGCGTCAATATTGATTCCGCGTGTTTCAGCAAACTTCCTCAATCGGATGCGGTACCGGGTGCGCCGCGCACGCTGGCAGAGTGGCAGTCGATGCTACCGAATACCTGGCTTACCATTGATAATCTGCGTTTTGCACCCTGGGAAAAGTGGCAGGGTAAGCTTGCGCTTTCACTGACGGCGAAGCGTCAGGAGATTCATTATGACGGGCCCGACGCGAAACTCAGCGCTCGCCTTGAAGGGCAATCCCTGACGGTCAGCCAGTTTGAAGCGCAGGTGATGGATAATGAACCGCCGCTGAAGCTGGTGGGGAAATTTACCATGCCGCTGGTACCGGACGGTTTGCCGGTGCAGGGGCATGTTGAATCAACATTCCAGTTGCCGCAAATTTCCCCGCTGGTGGATGCAGAACTGGACTGGAACGGCAATCAGGGGCAACTGCTGGCAATGGCGCGGGGTGAGCCGGACCCCTTGCTCGATCTTCCCTGGACGCTCACCGAACAGCAGCTCACGCTTAGCGATGGTCGCTGGAGTTGGCCTTTCCAGGAAGGCATTCCGCTCAGCGGGCGCGTGGGTCTGAAAGTTGATGACTGGCAGAAAGGGCTGGAGCAGATGCAAATCGCCGGCCGCCTGAACGTGCTGACCTCAGGCGATGCGGGTAAAGGTAACGCCGTGCTGACGATTGGCCCCGGCAAACTCAGCATGGAAAACAGCGATATGCCGTTGCAGCTGACGGGTGAGGCCAAACAGGGAGATTTAATTCTCTATGCGGTGCTGCCTGCGCATCTGAAAGGTATGCTCACCGACCCCTCGCTGACTTTCCTGCCCGGCGCGCTGTTGCGTTCGCGGGGGCGAATTATTGATTCTTTGAATATCGATGATATTCGCTGGCCGCTGGCAGGCGTTAAAGTCGCGCGTCAGGGGGTGGACGGTCGCCTGCAGGCGATTTTAAAAGCCCACGAAGATGCCGCAGGCAATTTTGTTCTGCACCTTGATGGGAAAGCCGATAACTTTTTGCCGGATAAAGGGACCTGGGAATGGCGCTACTGGGGCGATGGTCACTTTACGCCGATGCAGGCACGCTGGGACGTGAAGGGCACCGGCGCATGGCGCGACAGCGCGATCGTGCTCAACACGCTCTCTACCGGATTCGATAAATTGCAGTACGGCACCATGACGATGGCGAAACCTCGTCTGGTGCTGGAGGAGCCCATCCACTGGGTGCGTGATGAACAGCATCCTTCCTTCAATGGTGCGCTCTCGCTCGATGCTGAAGAAACCACCTTTACCGGCGGCAGCGTTTTGCCACCTTCAACGTTCAAATTTAGCGTTGACGGGCGCGACCCGACTTTCTTCCTGTTCAAAGGTAACCTGCGCGCGCAGGCGATTGGCCCGATACAGCTCAGTGGCCGTTGGGATGGCGAGCGTCTGCGCGGCCAGGCGTGGTGGCCGAAACAGTCGCTAACCGTCTTCCAGCCACTCGTTCCGCCGGACCTCAAAATGGCGCTGCGCGATGGCGAGCTTTATGCGCAGGTGGCGTTTTCCGCTGCCGCCGGGCAAGGTTTTGAAGCGGGCGGACACGGTGTGCTGAAGGGCGGTAGCGCCTGGATGCCATATAACCAGGTCAACGGGGTCGATTTTGTGCTGCCGTTCCGCTTCAAAGAGGGCGTCTGGGATTTAGGCACGCGTCACCCCGTCTCACTGCGTATCGCCGAAATCGTCAACCAGGTCACGGCGAAAAACGTCACCGCCGATTTACAAGGCACCTGGCCGTACAGCGAAGCATCGCCGCTTCAGTTAAGCAACGTCAGCGTCGATATTCTGGGCGGCAAGCTCACCATGCAACAGCTTCGCATGCCGCAGCATGACCCGGCGCTGCTGCGCCTGCAAAATATCTCGACCAGCGAGTTGATTAGCGCGGTGAATACCAAACAGTTCGCCATGTCTGGTGCGATGAACGGCGCGCTGCCGCTGTGGCTGAATAACGACAAATGGATAATCAAAGACGGCTGGCTGAATAACCCCGGCCCGATGACGCTGCGCGTGGATAAAGACATGGCGGATGCGATTGTCGAGGATAATATCGCTGCCGGGGCCGCCATTAACTGGCTGCGCTATATGGAAATTTCCCGTTCGTGGACGAAAATCAATTTAGATAACCTCGGGATGCTGACCCTGGATGCGAGAATCAGCGGCACCAGTCGTGTCGATGGCAAAAGTAATACGGTGCATTTAAATTACACGCATCAGGAAAATGTTTTTGATTTGTGGCGAAGCCTGCGCTTTGGCGACAATCTTCAGTCATGGCTTGAGCAACACGCGACGCTTCCGGTGCCGCGGTGTGACGGCGGCAAGGAATGTAAGGAGCAATAATGAAAATCACCATCGCCATGCTGGGCTTGCTGGCAACCACGCTGCTGTCGGGCTGCACGCCACGCATTGAAGTGGCCGCGCCAAAAGAGCCTATCACCATCAATATGAACGTGAAAATTGAGCATGAGATCCACATTAAAGTCGATAAAGACGTGGAAAATCTGCTGAAATCACGCAGCGATTTGTTCTGAGGTCAGGATGATGAAAAAACGCATATGGGCGCTGCTGGCGCTGGGGCTTTTTAGCGTACAAGCGATGGCGCTGACGTTGAATGAAGCCCGTCAACAGGGACGCGTGGGCGAGACGCAAAGCGGCTATATCGCGGCCTTAAAGCAGGATAAAGAGACGATGGCGCTGGTGCAGAACATCAACCAGGCGCGTAGCCAGAGCTATCAGCAACTGGCAGAAACGAACAATATTCCGGTCGATGACGTGGCGAAACTGGCGGGCAAAAAGCTGATCGCCAAAGCGCAGCCCGGTGAGTATGTTCAGGGGCTGAACGGCAAGTGGGTCCGCAAATAATCAGCGGCTCTTACGGCGGTACTCGCCTGGCGTCAGGCCAAAACGCTGTTTAAAGGCCGTTGAAAAATGGCTCTGGTCGGTGAATCCCCAGTTAAAACCAATCCCGGCCAGTTTCTCATCTTCCCCTGCGTGACGAATCGCCTCGGCACAAAAATCGAGGCGACGGTTGCGAATATACTGCGCGACGACCAGCCCCTTATCGGCAAACATGCGGTACAGGCTGCGCACCGACATTCCCGTCTCCCCGGCGAGCCACTCCGGGCGTAGCGTCTCTTCACGAATATTATCGTCAATCAACGTGACCACCTTTTGAAACTGACGCTCGCGGCGCGGCGGGGTGGATTCACGCTGATGCAACACCGGGCGTAGCAGGCACACCATCGCCTGCAATGCGGCTTCGCTTTCACTCTCGGACATCGCCGTGTTGTTCATGCTCTCCTGCAACAGGCTATGGCTCAGCTGCACCATTGGCAGGTTAGAGGGCAGGCGCTCCGCGCAGCCGATCTTCTGGTGCGGAAAATGCTGCTCCAGCAAGGTGCGCGGCAGCAGAAGCGAAATTTGTCGCGAATCCTGTTCCCAGTACAGTGAACACGGGCGAGAGGCATCAATCAGAGAGATATCACCCGCACCAATCACTACCTGACGCGCGTCCTGCTCCATCATCGCCTGGCCACTCAACTGAAACACCGTATAAAACCAGGCGTCATCACCCCCTTTGATTTCCTGCGAGGTGCGAAACAGCGTTGCGCCACGGGTGGTGACGGTACTGAGTTTTAACCCTTTGGCATAACTAGTTTCCAGCTCGCCGACAAAATCGTCCGCCAACGGATTCCCGGCAAAATTGCCGCATACCTGATTAATCTGGGTCAGCCACTGCTCAAAATCACGATTTACAACGGGGGTCATGGCTCTGTATCGCTCTGTTAAATGTTTTATCAGTGTTGCATTTATGTTGCACTAAACGAAGCTAATGACGCTGACTATAGGAAAGAAGTCTCACAAGTTATAGGGGGGAAGCCGACTATTGTCGCTATTTGCGGAGCCTGTCACAGCAGACAAAGCGAATGTCACGGGGAAAAAAGCGCCATTGTCACAGAGTGAGTAGACTGAAATCACGATGGGTAAGTAATAAGGAAAATCTATGTCAGAGGCAAACGTAGCGGTACTTAATAACGTACAACAATTTCTCGACCGCCAGCACGGTCTCTGGATCGATGGCCAACAGGTGCCGTCACAGAGCGATAAAAGGCTGACGATTTTTAACCCGGCGAGCGGGCAGGCAATCTCCTCGACCGCCGATGCCAGCGTGGCAGATGTTGACCTGGCGGTCATGTCGGCGTGGAAAGCGTTTGTGTCGCGCGTTTGGGCGGGGCGTTTGCCGGCAGAGCGTGAACGCATCCTGCTGCGTTTTGCCGATCTGGTCGAGCAGCATAGCGAAGAGCTGGCGCAACTGGAGACGCTGGAGCAGGGCAAATCCATCGCTATTTCCCGCGCTTTTGAAGTGGGTTGTACCCTGAACTGGATGCGCTATACCGCCGGGCTGACGACGAAGATCGCCGGTAAAACGCTGGATCTTTCCATTCCATTACCGCAAGGCGCGCGCTATCAGGCGTGGACGCGTAAAGAGCCCGTGGGCGTGGTTGCGGGCGTGGTGCCATGGAACTTCCCGCTGATGATTGGTATGTGGAAAGTGATGCCTGCGCTGGCAGCAGGTTGCTCCATCGTCATTAAGCCGTCCGAAACCACGCCACTCACCATGTTGCGCGTAGCGGAACTGGCGGTAGAAGCAGGCGTCCCGGAAGGCGTATTTAACGTGGTGACCGGTTCCGGCGCGGTGTGCGGCGCGGCGCTGACGTCGCATCCCCACGTGGCGAAAGTGAGCTTCACTGGATCGACCGCGACGGGTAAGCAGATCGCGCGTACCGCCGCCGATCGTCTTACCCGCGTGACGCTGGAACTGGGCGGTAAAAACCCGGCGATTGTGCTGAAAGATGCGAACCCGGAGTGGGTAATTGAAGGCCTGATGACCGGGAGCTTCCTCAACCAGGGCCAGGTGTGCGCCGCCAGCTCGCGCATTTATATCGAAGCGCCGCTGTTCGACACGCTGGTGAGTGGTTTTGAGCAGGCGGTGAAGTCGTTGCAGGTGGGGCCGGGGATGTCGCCATCAGCGCACATCAACCCGCTGGTTTCGCGCCTGCATTGCGATAAAGTGCTCTCATTCCTTGATGATGCCCAGGCCCACAATGCCGAGCTGATTCGTGGCGCAAACGGCCCGGCGGGCGATGGTTACTATGTTGCGCCTACGCTTGTGGTTAACCCGGACGCGAAGCTACGTTTAACCCGTGAAGAAGTCTTTGGCCCGGTGGTAAACCTGGTGCGCGTCGCCGATGGCGAAGAAGCGTTGCGCCTGGCGAATGACACCGAATATGGCCTGACCGCCAGCGTCTGGACGCAAAATCTGTCACAGGCACTGGAATACGGCGACCGCTTAGAAGCTGGCACAGTATGGGTCAACAGCCACACCTTAATCGATGCCAACCTGCCGTTTGGCGGGATGAAGCAGTCCGGCACCGGGCGCGACTTCGGGCCAGACTGGCTGGATGGCTGGTGTGAAACGAAATCGGTGTGTGTGCGGTATTAAGTTTATCCTTCATTAAAGGCGATAACAGTGTTTAGCCTGTCCACTTTCAACAGGAAAGAGGGCAGGCTAAGCATCCCCTCATTATAAATCTCCTCGCACATCCGACCTCTTCTCTTTTCGATATGATTTCATGCTGGTAATATAAATCGTGCAATGCCTTAATAATTGATTGTTGTTATAAAGAAACATATTTAATTTGTCACGATTATAGTCGTGATTGGTGCCTTATATCTATACAGGGAATTATGTGATGAACATCTCAAAGGATGCAGGGAAAATACTTGGTATTTTCGGTTGGGCGAAATTTAGATTTATAGGATGTATAGTTTGTGCAGTAATATTCATTGGTGTTGCAATTCTTTGTTTTTCTTTAATGAACATCCCCACTTCAAGAGAAGCTGCGCACGGTGGGGCTTATTTTGATACGACGGGTTGGCCTGTATCACCCTTTATCTTATTTATGAGCGTCGGTGGTGGGTTGTTGATTCTGGCAGCGATTACTTTGCTCGTTGCCAGGTCGGTTAAAGCAAAATATACCTTCACCGTGTATGAAGGGGGCATAGCCAGTCGATGTGGCGGGAAAGAGACCTATATCCCCTTTAGAGATATTGAGGATGTCTATCTTTTCTCTGTTGGTCGTGGAAATTACTCGGGTGAATTAAATTCACTGGCTTACCGTAAGTCCAGACAAAATGACTGGATTATCATTTCGCTGTTAAATACCGGTTCGGAAAAGCTGATTTCCTTGTTCCGGCAGCTTCATGCTGAGCAAAGAAGCAGAGCGTTGCAGAAAAAAATCGAGCAGGGACAAAAGGTGAGGTTTGACTATGTTAGCGCGAAGAATGTGTGGTTAAAGCGGGCATTCGCATTACGAATTGCAGATTATTTAAAAATAGATGCATCCTTAAAGCCTCTTTATCTGACGAAAGAGGGGATTGTTATTGATGAGAAAAACATCGTCATCAATAAGACGGATTGCATAACGAATGACAGCTGGGTAGAAAATCTGTATGTGCTTGATAGTCATGGTAGCAAGAAATTCTCAATGATGTTTCCAACGATAATTTCTGGGGATGCCTTTATTACGACTTTAAATAAAGTAATTGAAACGAAAGATTAATGCTCGATGTAGGCCGGATAAGGCGTTTACGCCGCATCCGGCATCAACAAAGCGCACCGTGTCAGCAATCAGGAACGGCGCAAAGCGCCGTTCCTGCTACTCACCCTATCACTTCTCTTTCTTCGCCCCCAGCGTCGGGGTTTCATCAAAGAAGTTCCACGGTTTCAGCAGCGTATGCACCCACTCCGTTGGCATAATCGGCCACTCTTCGGCGCGGGCGACGTGCGTGGTGCCGGTCGTCATCCACACTACCGTATCGGTGTTGTCCAGCGACTCATTGTCTTTGGTGTACTGACCGAGCCCGGTATCGTGCGTTGAACGGTTCGGGTATTTCCCTTCCGGGAAACGCTCGTCCGGATGATAACGCGTCACCCACAGCTGTTTATCCATAAAGCTCAGGCGGTGGTAAATCCACTCATCTGGGGCGAACTGCGCGCCTTTCGCGACCGGATGCGTGCCGCCCGCGTACGGGATAATCTGATAGGAAACCGGGTTACCCATGCGGTTTTCTTTGTTCGGGTTGCTCAGCAGACGAATGGTACCCGGGTCAAATTTCTGCGCCGCATCCTTTTCATTGCTGATGGCGTACTCGTTGATCTGCATAGTACTGGTACGCGGGCCGCCTGCGGTATTCGGTTTCACTACCGGGTCCATCGCCACCAGGCTGTTGTTCTCACCATCAACGTCGAGGTCGAGGCGGAAGTTGTAGATATGCTGGTGGGTGGTGCCGACAATATTATGGTCGATCAGCGTACCGTAACGCGTATCGTCTTTCGCGCTCGGGTCGTGCATGGTTTTGGCCTTCACGCCTTTCACTGCTTCAATACCGGTTGCGCCCGCATCAATACCGATGGTGCCATTTTCGTGGAAGATCCAGTCGAAAATGTAGTCGTAGTTACCTACGGTGCTTATCCAGCGCACAACCAGCTCACGACGCTGGGTGCTGACGTTCGGCTGGCCCATCTCCTGGTGCTTATACTCCGGCCCGGCATAGCGTTCGAATACGGCAATCGCGCGCGGGATCTCGGTTGGCGTGCCGGTGTAGTCGGCGATGGTCTCGTTCAGCAGCACGGCGTTAGACGGCGCATCTTTACCGCGCGCGATAGGTGAGGTAAGAGTACCCATGCCGTAGTCACCGGAATCCAGGTACGCTTTGAAGTACCAGCCGATATCCGGGTCGCCGTAAGGCACGATCATCCCGCCCAGCGATCCTTCATACATCACTTTACGTTTGGTGCCGTTGTCGTTAAAGGTCACCGTGGAAATCATCGGCCCGACGCGGGAGTTCATGCTCAGGTGGAAATCCCAGTTACGCCAGTGGATCATATCGCCGGTGATGGTGTAGTTTTTACCTTCCGGTTCAATGATATCCAGCGGTTTCACCGAAGGTGCGACGCGGTCACGGCCATCGTAGGCGCGCGCGGCCATCGGTACCGGGATCACCGGGCCTTCTTCCAGTTTCACAATTTTTTTCTGTTCCAGGTCAACAACCGCGACCAGGTTTTCAATCGGATGCGCCCAGTAGTTGCCATCGCCCACGTCCAGGTAACTGATGACTTTCAGCAGGCGCGCATCCTGTTTCAGGCCGTCTTTACCGTCAAAATAGCCCACGGTGAGCGGGGTGGTGATCACTTTTTTCGGGTCGTTGATGCCGCGTTTTTTCAGCGCTTCCGCGTATTCAGTGCTGGCGTTAATGATGTTCTGCACGCTGACGAAGTCGTCAATCAGCACCATACCGTGCGCATCTTTGATGGGTTGCCAGGAGAGGATCTTTTTGTTTTGCAGATCGACGACGCCTTCGATGATGTGCTTACCATCCAGCATGATGACATCCGCTTTACGCGGCTCGGTTACGGCTTTGCCTTCCAGCGCAAAGGCCCACACGGCGGCTTTCTCAGGTGAACGCAGCGAGATCTCGGTAAAGCGGGTGTTCGGTTTGAAATCTGGTGAGGCTTTGACGACCTCTACGGCTTGCTTGATTTCGTCCGCACTCAGGGCGTTAAGCGGGTGCGGGGCTTTCTCAACCTGGAAGGTTTGATCAAGACCAGACTGGAAAACATCGTTGATGAATGTTTCAGAAACCCAGGCTTTGTTGTCTTTCATCACCACCGGCACTTGCAGATTCAGCGGCTGGCCGTTGACGATCGCGGTTTTAGCGCCCGGTTTTACTTTAACGTAAGCGCCATCTTTAATCAGCGTGAAAACTTGTGCGTAGTCATCCCATTGCACATCGGCCCCAAAATCAGCCAGTGTTTTATCCATCGGCACCATGTGGGCTTCGCCGCCGTGGGCGAAAACCGGCGATTGCCAGGCGCAAAACAGGGCTACGGCCAGAGCCAGTGCCGTCTTGCGGGGAGAAAGAATAGAGGAGCTTCCCATTTTAAACCTCGTCTTGTTGTTGTGTTTCTCGCTCGCTACCGCTCTCTGCGGGCGGTTTTTAACGCTTTCACCCTATCAGCCCTGCGGTAAAGTCGTTTGCCTGCACCTGCCAGGTTGTTTGGCAGTTTTGCCAGATATAAAAAATGCCTCCGGGGAGGCATGGTTGTGGGGGCTCTCCCTCACCCCGGCCCTCTCCCACAGGGAGAGGGTGAAAACCTGCTCATTGGGAAACATGAGTGCGGTCGGTTCCCTCTCCCAGTGGGAGAGGGTTAGGATGAGGGGGGCGCCTTAGAAATCCCCGTTCTGCCGCGCTACCAGTGTGAGAATGGAATACAGCGCAACCGCCTGCTGATGCTGGTTGTAAATCTCAACCGACCACTCCACCACGCCGGTGGGGGTCTCTTCCGCCGTTTTCTGGCGTTTGATGGTTTTATGCTTACAGGTCAGACGAACCTGAATGGTGTCGCCCGGTTTGACCGGCTCGATGAAGCGCAGGTTTTCCATACCGTAGTTGGCGATAACTGGCCCGACGCCTGGGTCAACGAACAGGCCCGCAGCGGCGGAAATCAGGAAGTAACCGTGGGCCACGCGCTCGCCAAACAGCGACTCGGCGGCGGCGAGTTTGTCCATATGCGCGTAGAAGTGGTCACCGCTCAGACAGGCGAAATTCACGACATCCGCTTCGGTGACTGTGCGACGATGGGTCAGCAGGCTGTCGCCGGGCTGGATCTCTTCGAAGTATTTACGGAATGGATGGACGCGATCTTCCACCACTGCCGCGCCGCGTACCCACTGTTTTCCAATGGCGGCGAGCATGGTCGGGCTGCCCTGAATAGCGGTACGCTGCATGTAGTGTTTTACCGAGCGTAATCCGCCCAGCTCTTCACCACCGCCCGCACGGCCTGGGCCGCCGTGTACCAGTTGCGGCAGAGGGGAACCGTGTCCGGTCGATTCTTTGGAGGACTCTTCGTTCAGTACCTGAATACGCCCGTGCGCGCGTGCCGCGCCGAGAATAAACTCGCGCGCTAATGCGCCATCGGCGGTCACCAGCGTGCCTGCCAGGCTACCTTCACCCGCACGAGCCAGCGCCAGCGCGTGGTCGCGGTTCTGATACGGCATCAGGGTCGCAACCGGGCCAAAGGCTTCAATGGCATGCGCGGCTTTGATCTCATCCGGCTGCGGGCAAAGCAGTAACGTTGGCGGGAAGAACGCCCCGGCAGCTTTGTCGTCCGCTTTGCCACCCAGCAGAATCTGGCATCCCGCGGCAACCAGCAAATCTACTTTCTCCTGCACATCCTGACGCTGATCGATATTGACCAGCGCCCCCATCTTCACGCCTTCCTGCGCCGGGTCGCCAACAACGATTTTTCCCAGACGCGCAATCAGCGCTTCACTGACAGCATTGATTTGCTGCTGCGGCACGATGATACGGCGAATAGCGGTACATTTTTGCCCGGCTTTGGCCGTCATCTCGCGCACGATTTCGCGGATGAAGAGGGCGAATTCCGGTTGCTCTGGCGTAACGTCATCGCCCAGTACGCAGCAGTTCAGAGAGTCGGCTTCCATGGTGAATGGTATCGACTTCGCTACGATGTTGGGATGCACGCGCAGCTGTTGCCCGGTGGCGGCGGAGCCGGTGAAAGTGACCACGTCCTGGCTGTCGAGCTTTTCGAGCAGATCACCCGCGCCACCGCAAATGACGCTTAACGCGCCGTCAGGCACCAGGCCGCTGTCGATAATCGATTTCACCATCGCCTGAGTTAGCTGGGCGCTGGCGGTGGCCGGTTTGATAATCGCGGCCATTCCGGCAAGCCAGGTCGGCGCCAGTTTTTCCAGCATGCCCCAGCAGGGGAAGTTAAAGGCGTTAATGTGTACCGCTACACCTGATTTTGAAGTCAACACATGGCGCGCGGCAAATCCACCCGCTTTCGAAAGCGGGATCAGCTCATCTTCCGGCCACAGTGTGTCATCCGGCAGTTCGCGATTACCCAGACCTGCGTAGGTAAACAGCGTGCCGATGCCGCCTTCGATATCCACCCAGCTATCCGCGCGTGTTGCGCCGGTTTGTGCCGACAGCGCATAGAAATGTTCTTTTTCCGCTAACAGGTGTTTAGCCACCGCTTTCAACATGGCGGCACGCTCAATAAAGGTCATTGCCTGGAGCGCGCTGCTGCCTTGCTCAATGGCATAACGGCGGGCCTGCGCCATATCCAGCCCTTCGCTTGAGACTTCCCACAGCGCGTCGCCGCTGATGGCATGGTGAATGGTACGGGCGCGCCCCTGGCCGGTTTGCCATGCGCCGGATAAGAAGCTGGCTAACTGCTGCATCGCTATTCTCCAAATGTTACGTGATTTCGTTATACATAGTTAAATTGTGAATCATAAATCGCAAGCTGATTTTTAATGATTTTTTAACATTGTGATCGCTGCGTACTTTGCATAATGATTTAAATCATTGTTTATAATCGTTTTGTTCAATTGCTTTGCGAGAGCTGTCACATAATGCACAAACAAAATTTGTGGTTTTATTTAACTAATGTGTAACTTCTAAGAAATAAAGTGATTCACATATATTCATCGTGTGAATGTTTTTGGAATCATAAAAGGTGATGACGTGACAGAAGAACAACGCTTTAACCAGCGCATCGCGCAGGAAACGGCCATCGAACCGCAGGACTGGATGCCGGACGCCTACCGTAAAACGCTGATCCGCCAGATTGGCCAGCACGCCCACTCCGAAATTGTCGGCATGCTGCCGGAAGGTAACTGGATCACCCGTGCACCGACGCTGCGTCGTAAAGCCATTCTGCTGGCGAAAGTACAGGACGAAGCGGGGCACGGCCTCTATCTCTACAGCGCAGCGGAAACCCTCGGCTGTGCGCGTGAAGACATCTACCAGAAGATGCTCGATGGACGCATGAAGTACTCCTCCATTTTTAACTATCCCACCCTGAGCTGGGCTGATATCGGCGTCATTGGCTGGCTGGTCGATGGCGCAGCGATTGTTAACCAGGTGGCGCTGTGCCGTACCTCTTACGGCCCGTATGCCCGTGCGATGGTGAAAATCTGTAAAGAAGAGAGCTTCCATCAGCGTCAGGGTTATGAAGCCTGCATGGCGCTGGCGCAGGGTAGCGAATCTCAGCGTCAGATGTTGCAGGACGCCATCAATCGTTTCTGGTGGCCGGCGCTGATGATGTTCGGGCCGAACGACGACAACTCGCCGAACAGTGCCCAGAGCCTGGAGTGGCGCATCAAGCTGTTTACCAATGATGAACTGCGTCAGCGCTTTGTCGATAACACCGTTCCGCAGGTTGAAATGCTGGGGATGAAGGTACCTGACGCGGATCTGCATTTTGATGAAGAGAGCGGGCACTACCAGTTTGGTGAAATCGACTGGAACGAGTTTAACGAAGTGATCCATGGCCGCGGCGTATGCAATCACGAACGCCTGACAGCAAAACGCAAAGCCTGGGAAGAGGGCGCGTGGGTGCGGAAAGCCGCGCTGGCGCATGCGCAAAAACAACAAAACCGCAACGCGGCATAAGGAGAAGCACGATGAGCAATGTTTACTGGCCGTTATATGAAGTTTTTGTTCGCAGCAAACAGGGGTTATCCCACCGTCACGTCGGCAGCCTGCACGCCGCCGACGATGCAATGGCGCTGGAAAACGCGCGCGATGCGTACACCCGCCGCAGCGAAGGCTGTTCCATCTGGGTGGTGAAGGCGAGCGAGATCGTTGCCTCTCAGCCGGAAGAGCGCGGTGAGTTTTTCGACCCGTCGGAAAGCAAGGTCTACCGCCACCCGACGTTTTACACCATCCCTGATGGCATCGAGCACATGTGAGGTTGGTGATGACTAAAAATTCCGTCGCGATTTATGCCCAGCGTTTGGGCGACAACGGCCTGGTGCTCTCGCATCGTCTCGGCGCCTGGTGCGGCCATGCGCCGGAGCTGGAGATTGACCTGGCGCTGGCGAACATTGGCCTCGATTTACTCGGTCAGGCGCGCAACTTCCTGAGCTACGCCGCCGAATGCTACGGCAGCGGCGATGAAGACACGCTGGCCTATGGCCGCGAAGAACGCCAGTTCAGCAACCTGCTGCTGGTGGAACAACCGAACGGCAACTTTGCCGATACCATCGCCCGTCAGTTTCTGATGGACGCCTGGCACGTCGCGCTTTACAGCCGCCTGGTGCAGAGCCGCGATGCGCAAATTGCCGCTATCGCCGCCAAATCGATTAAAGAAGTGCGCTACCACCTCCGATTCAGCCGCGGCTGGCTGGTGCGCATGGGTGACGGTACGCCGGAGTCCGCGCAGAAAATGCAGCAGGCGCTGAACAACGTCTGGCGCTTTACCCGCGAACTGTTCGAAGTGGATGCCGTTGAGCAGGAACTGATTGAGCAGGGCATTGCCGTTGATGTGCGCGAACTGAAAGACGAGTGGGAGACCACCGTACGCGGCGCGCTTGCCGATGCCTGCCTGCAACTGCCGGAAGAAGCGGCTTTCCGTACCGGCGGGAAACAGGGTCTTCATACGGAACATCTGGGGCCGATGCTGGCGGAAATGCAGTATCTGCAACGTATCTACCCCGCACTTCAGTGGTAATCAGGAGGTCATAGTGCAACGAATTGCCGCGATAGCACCCTCGAAAGTGCATGAGATCTGGCGCTTACTGAGCGAGATCCCCGACCCGGAAGTGCCGGTGTTAACCATCACCGATTTAGGCATGGTGCGCAGCGTCGCGCCGCAGGGTGACGGTTGGGTGATTGGCTTTACGCCGACCTATTCCGGCTGCCCGGCCACGGAGCATCTGCTGGGCGCTATCCGTGACGTGATGACCGAACACGGCTTCACGCCGGTCAATATCGTGCTGCAACTCGACCCTGCCTGGACCACCGACTGGATGAACGCCGATGCCCGCGAACGCTTACGTCAGTATGGCATTAGCCCGCCGCAGGCCCACGCCTGCCACGCATCGGTTCCTGAGGATGTGACCTGCCCACGCTGCGGCAGCACGCATACCTCGCTTATCAGCGAATTTGGTTCGACGGCCTGCAAAGCCTTGTACCGCTGCGATAGTTGCCGCGAACCCTTCGACTATTTCAAATGTATTTGAGGTTGCCATGACGACGTTTCATTCGCTTACGGTGGCAAAAGTGGAACCGGAAACCCGCGATGCGGTGACCATTACTTTTGCCGTACCCGACACGTTACGGGAGGCTTACGCTTTCCGTCCTGGTCAGCACCTGACGCTGAAAACCCGCATTGGTGGTGAAGAACTGCGCCGCTGCTACTCCATCTGCCGTACCGGCACGCCGGGGCAGATTAGCGTTGCGGTAAAAGCCATCGAAGGCGGGCGTTTTTCCCGCTTTGCCCAGAGTGATATTAAGCAAGGCATGGCGTTTGAGGTGATGGTGCCGCAGGGCCACTTCGGCTATCAACCGCAGGCTGAGCGTACCGCACGCTACCTGGCGATTGCCGCCGGTTCTGGCATCACGCCAATGCTGGCGATTATCGAAGCCACGCTTACCACCGAAGCCAATAGCCAGTTCACACTGATTTACGGCAACCGTAGCAGCCAGAGCATGATGTTCCGTCAGGCGCTGGCAGACCTGAAAGATAAATACCCGCAACGTTTACAGCTTATCAACCTCTTCAGCCAGGAGACGGTCGAAAGCGAATTGCTGTCCGGCCATATCAACAGTGAAAAACTGCACGCGCTGGCGCGCAATTTGGTGCAGTTCGATCAGCTTGATGAAGCGTTTATCTGCGGCCCGGCGGCGATGATGGACGACGCGGAAATCGCGCTGCGCGCATTAGGCATGCCGGAGAAAGCGATTCACCTGGAGCGCTTTAACACACCGGGCAGCACCATTAAGCGCGTCTCTACCGTACAGGCTGAAGGCCGCAGCGTGACGATTCGTCACGATGGGCGTGACCGTCAGATCTCCCTGAATGCAGAGGATGACAGCATTCTTGACGCTGCGCTGCGTCAGGGCGCTGACCTGCCGTATGCCTGCAAAGGCGGCGTCTGCGCCACCTGTAAATGCAAGGTGTTGCGCGGTGAAGTGGAGATGGCAACCAACTACAGCCTTGAACCCGATGAAGTGGCGGCGGGCTATGTGCTGAGCTGCCAGGCGCTGCCGAAAGGCGATGGCGTAATTGTCGATTTTGACGCGAAGGGGATGGCATGAGCGAACTGATCGTTGCACGCCACGAGCGCGTGCTGTTGCTGACGCTGAATCGCCCGCAGGCGCGCAATGCCCTGAACAATGCCTTGCTGGAGCAAATCGCCAGCGAACTGGAAAAGGCCGCGCGCGATGCGGAAATTTCTGCCTGCGTCATCTTCGGCAATGACCGTTTCTTCGCAGCTGGCGCAGATCTAAACGAGATGGCGGCCAACGATATGCCCGCCACGCTCAACGATATTCGCCCGCGTTTATGGGCGCGAATAGATGCGTTTAATAAGCCGCTGATTGCCGCCGTTAATGGCTATGCGCTGGGCGCAGGCTGCGAGCTCGTGCTGCTGTGCGACACGGTGGTCGCGGGCGATAACGCCCGTTTCGGCCTGCCGGAAATCACCCTCGGCATTATGCCGGGCGCGGGCGGCACCCAGCGTTTAATTCGCAGCGTCGGTAAGGCGCTTGCCAGCCGTATGGTGCTGACGGGTGAAGCGATTGACGTTCATCAGGCGCAGCAGGCCGGGCTGGTGAGCGACGTCTACCCGGCGGGCTTAACCCTCGAATACGCCCTGAAACTGGCAAAGACCATCACCCGCCATTCACCGCTGGCATTACAGGCGGCAAAACAGGCGCTGCGTCAGTCGCAGGAAGTGGGGCTGCATGCGGGTCTGCAACAGGAGCGCCAGCTGTTTACGCTGCTGAGCGCAACCGAGGATCGTCAGGAAGGCATTAATGCCTTCCTGCAAAAACGCCAACCAGAATTTAAAGGACGTTAATCGTGGATGCTTTTATTTTGAGTCATGTTGAGCAGGGCGTAATGACCATTACGCTTAATCGCCCGGAACGTCTCAACAGCTTTAATGATGTGATGCATCAGCAACTGGCCGAATGCCTGAAGCAGGCGGAACGCGACGACACCATCCGCTGCCTGCTGATTACCGGCGCGGGACGCGGCTTTTGCGCGGGGCAGGATCTGAACGATCGTAACGTCGATCCCAACGGTCCGGCACCGGATCTGGGGATGTCCGTTGAACGTTTTTATAACCCGCTGGTGCGCCGTCTGGCAAAGCTGCCGAAACCGGTGATTGCTGCGGTGAACGGTGTCGCGGCAGGTGCAGGCGCAACGCTGGCGCTGGGCTGCGATATGGTGATTGCCGCGCGTTCAGCCAATTTTGTGATGGCGTTCAGTAAGCTGGGGCTGGTGCCTGATTGCGGCGGCACCTGGCTGCTGCCGCGCACTGCCGGTCGTGCACGCGCCATGGGGCTGGCGTTGCTGGGCGACAAAATGAGCGCCGAGCAGGCGCAACAGTGGGGCATGATCTGGCAGGTGGTGGATGACGCAGAACTGGCAGATACCAGCCTGACGCTGGCACGCCATTTAGCCACCCAGCCGACCTACGGTTTAGGGCTTATTAAGCAAGCGCTGCTGGCATCCGAAACTCACACGCTGGATCAACAGCTGGATATGGAGCGCGATTTCCAGCGTATGGCAGGACGCAGCGATGACTATCGCGAAGGCGTCAGCGCGTTTCTGGCCAAACGTCCACCACAGTTCAGCGGGAAATAAGCCATGAGCCATGAAATCAAAACGGTTGCGGTGATCGGCAGCGGCACGATGGGCGCAGGTATCGCCGAAGTGGCAGCGGCGGCAGGGCACGACGTGCTGTTGTTTGATATCAATCAGGATGCGCTCACCCGCGCCATTGATGGCATCCGTCAGCGTCTGACCTCTCGCGTGTCGCGCGGCAAGCTGAGCGTGGAAGCGTGCGAAAGAACGCTGAAAAAAATCTATGCGGTGGCGGATATCGCTTCGCTGGCGCCAGCTAACCTGGTGATTGAAGCAGCCTCTGAACGGCTGGAGGTGAAGAAAGCGCTCTTCAACCAACTGGCAGAAATCTGCCCGCCGCAAACGCTGCTGACCAGCAACACCTCGTCGATTTCGATTACTGCGATTGCCGCGGACGTGCGTTTCCCGGAGCGCGTGGCGGGGCTGCACTTCTTTAACCCGGCGCCGGTGATGAAGCTGGTGGAAGTGGTGAGTGGGCTGGCGACGTCGCAGGAAGTGGCTGACGCCCTGTGTAACTGCGTGGCCGCGTGGGGCAAAAAGCCGGTACGCTGCCGCTCAACGCCGGGCTTTATCGTCAACCGCATTGCGCGTCCATTCTACGCCGAAGCCTGGCGTGCGCTGGAAGAACAGGTTGCGGCACCAGAAGTCATTGATGCGGCGCTGCGTGAAGGCGGTGGCTTCCCGATGGGCCCGCTGGCGCTGACCGACATGATTGGTCATGACGTGAACTTTGCGGTCACCAGTTCAGTATTTAATGCCTTCTGGCAGGACCGCCGCTTCTTGCCGTCGCTGCTGCAACAGGAACTGGTGCTGGGCGGGCGATTTGGCAAGAAGAGCGGGCAAGGTGTGTATCGCTGGCCGGTTGAAGCCGTCTCTGACCCGTATCTGGCAGCGGTTTCAGCCGTTGCTGGTGAGATTACAGAAAATGGTGACAGTGTCACAATTGACGATCTTCTGCTGATTGAAACGCAAGGTGAAACCGCGCTGGCGCTGGCAATGCGCCATCAGCGCCCGGTTGTGGTGTTTGACCGTATCGAGGGTGATGTGGTGGTGCTGGCTGCCGCGCAAATCAATGCGCAGGCCGATACCGATAAAGCCGTGTACTACTTCCAGCAGCAGGGCAAAAAAGTGCTGAAAATTGCCGATTATCCGGGGCTGTTGGTGTGGCGTACGGTGGCGATGCTGGCGAACGAAGCACTGGATGCGGTGCAGAAACACGTTGCCAGTGAACAGGATATCGATACGGCGATGCGCCTTGGCGTGAACTACCCGAAAGGGCCGTTGCAGTGGGGCGCTGAGCTGGGCTGGCAGAACGTGCTGCGCGTACTGGAAAACCTGCAAGCCCATTACGGCGAAGAACGCTACCGTCCATCTTCTTTACTGCGCCAGCGCGCGCTGCTGGAGAATCACCATGAGTAACGCCTGGCGTAATGCCCACGCAATGTATGAGCGCGACACCTGCGCACAGGCATTGGGTATCGACATTATCGAAATGGATGAAGGTTATGCGGTGCTCACCATGACCGTTGCGCCGCACATGTTGAACGGTCACCAGACCTGCCACGGTGGGCAACTGTTTTCACTGGCGGATACCGCTTTCGCTTACGCCTGTAATAGTCAGGGGCTGGCGGCAGTGGCTTCCGGCTGCTCGATAGATTTCCTGCGACCAGGCTTTGCGGGCGACAAACTTACCGCCACCGCCCGGGTAAAACATCAGGGTAAACAGACTGGCGTCTATGACATTGAAATTGTGAACCAACAACAAAAAACGGTAGCCCTGTTTCGCGGTAAGTCCCACCGCATCGGCGGCACGGTAACAGGAGAAGCCTGATGCGTGATGCATTTATTTGTGACGGAATTCGTACCCCAATTGGCCGCTATGCGGGCGCGCTGTCGGGCGTTCGCGCCGACGACCTC
Organism: Pseudocitrobacter sp. 2023LY-00077; assembly: GCF_055796175.1. NCBI lineage: Bacteria > Pseudomonadati > Pseudomonadota > Gammaproteobacteria > Enterobacterales > Enterobacteriaceae > Pseudocitrobacter > Pseudocitrobacter sp. 2023LY-00077. The sequence continues at coordinate 108,788 of NZ_JBSPEI010000012.1, forward strand.
GCCGCCGTGCCGCTGCGTGAACTGCTGGTGCGTAACCCAAAGCTCGACCCAACGCGTATTGATGATGTGATCCTCGGTTGTGCTAACCAGGCCGGGGAAGATAACCGCGATGTGGCGCGTATGGCGCTGCTGCTGGCGGGCTATCCGCAGGATGTTTCCGGGACCACCATTGACCGCCTTTGCGGCTCTGGCCTGGATGCGATTGGCTTTGCGGCCCGCGCGATTAAAGCCGGTGATGCCGACCTGCTGGTGGCGGGTGGCGTGGAGTCGATGTCGCGTGCGCCGTTTGTGATGGGCAAGGCCAGCGCGCCTTTCCAGCGCCAGGCCGAGATGTTTGATACCACCATCGGCTGGCGTTTTGTGAACCCGCTCATGCAGCAGCAATTTGGTACTGACAGCATGCCGGAAACGGCGGAGAATGTAGCTGAATTGTTAAATATCAGCCGCGCCGATCAGGATGCTTTTGCTTATCGCAGCCAACAGCGTGCCGCGAAAGCCCAGCGTGATGGCGTGTTTGCTGAAGAGATTGTCGCGGTACGCGTGCCTGGCAAAAAGGGCACCTTTACTGAGGTGCTGGATGACGAACATCTGCGCCCGGAAACCACGCTGGAACAGCTGGGCAAACTGAAAGCGCCGTTCCGCGCGAATGGCGTGATCACGGCGGGTAACGCCTCGGGCGTGAACGATGGCGCGGCGGCCCTGATCATCGCCAGCGAGCAGCAGGCCCTCGCGCAGGGGCTGACGCCGCGCGCGCGTATCGTTGCCATGGCGACCGCAGGCGTGGAACCGCGCCTGATGGGATTAGGCCCGGTACCTGCCGTGCGTAAAGTGCTGGAGCGTGCGGGTTTAAGTATCACTGATATGGATGTTATCGAACTGAACGAGGCCTTCGCTGCACAGGCGCTGGGCGTGCTCAGACAGTTAGGGCTGCCGGATGAAGCGCCGCATATTAACCCGAACGGAGGCGCCATCGCCTTAGGCCATCCGTTAGGTATGAGCGGCGCGAGACTGGCACTGTCCGCCAGCCTCGAGCTGCAGCGCCGTCAGGGCCGCTATGCCCTGTGTACGATGTGTGTTGGTGTGGGTCAGGGCATTGCCATGATCCTGGAGCGTGTGTGAGCTAATTTTTACCTGCGAGTACCCTATAATGACAACAAATACAAAGCTGGACCCAATCGAAAAAGCATCGCTGGACGAACTGCAGGCACTGCAAACGCAACGCCTGAAGTGGACCCTGAAACACGCCTACGAAAATGTGCCGATGTATCGCCGCAAATTCGATGAAGCGGGCGTTCACCCGGATGACTTCAAAGAACTGAAAGACATCGAAAAATTCCCGTGCACCACCAAGCAGGATCTGCGTGATAACTATCCGTTCGGCATGTTTGCCGTACCGATGGAGCAGGTGGTGCGCGTGCATGCCTCTTCCGGCACGACCGGTAAACCGACCGTGGTCGGTTACACTCAGAATGACATTAATACCTGGGCCGATATTGTGGCGCGTTCGCTGCGCGCAGCGGGCGGTACGCCGAAAGATAAAATCCACGTCGCTTACGGTTATGGCCTGTTCACCGGCGGGCTGGGCGCGCACTACGGCGCGGAACGTCTGGGGGCAACGGTTATCCCGATGTCCGGTGGCCAGACTGAGAAGCAGGCGCAACTTATCCGTGATTTCCAGCCGGATATGATTATGGTCACGCCGTCTTACTGTCTGAACCTGATTGAAGAGCTGGAACGCCAGATGGGCGGCGATGCGACGCAATGTTCCCTGCGCGTCGGCGTGTTTGGCGCGGAGCCGTGGACGATGGCGATGCGTAAAGAGATTGAACGTCGTCTGGGTATTACCGCACTGGATATCTATGGTTTGTCGGAAGTCATGGGCCCGGGCGTGGCAATGGAGTGTATCGAAACCGCCGATGGCCCGACCATCTGGGAAGACCACTTCTATCCAGAAATTGTTAACCCGAACGATGGCACGGTGCTGAATGACGGTGAACATGGCGAACTGCTGTTTACAACGCTGACCAAAGAAGCGCTGCCGGTAATTCGTTATCGCACCCGCGACCTGACGCGTCTGCTGCCGGGCACCGCACGCACCATGCGCCGTATGGATCGCATCAGCGGACGCAGCGACGATATGCTGATTATTCGCGGTGTGAATGTCTTCCCGTCTCAGCTGGAAGAAGAGATTGTGAAGTTTGAACATCTTTCGCCGCATTACCAGCTGGAAGTTAACCGTCGCGGTCATCTTGATTCGCTGTCGATTCAGGTAGAGCTGAAAGAGAGTAGCTTGTACCTGAGCCACGAACAGCGCTGTCAGGTGTGTCATCAGTTGCGTCATCGCATTAAATCGATGGTCGGGATCTCGACGGATGTGACCATCGTTAACTGCGGCGCGATCCCGCGTTCGGAAGGCAAAGCGTGCCGGGTGTTTGATTTGCGTAAGATTGCTAACGTGTAACTTTCACCCTCACCCTAACCCTCTCCCTGAGGGAGAGGGAACTGTCTGCTGCGGTCTTCTCCCTCTCCCTTTGGGAGAGGGCCGGGGTGAGGGGAAACCTATGCTATGATTCATAAATCAAAACAATAACAACAGGATGAATCAGATGAGTAAAATCGATACTTTCATTCAGCAGGCCGTGTCATCAGTGCCCATTAGCGGCACGTCGCTGATCGCCTCGCTGTATGGTGATTCCCTGTTGCATCGCGGCGGTACTGTCTGGCTGGGTAGCCTGGCGGCGATGCTCGAAGGTCTGGGATTTGGGGAACGTTTTGTCCGTACCGCGCTGTTTCGCCTCAACAAAGAGGGCTGGCTGGATGTAGAACGCATCGGCCGCCGCAGCTTTTATCGCCTGAGTGATAAAGGCCAGCGCTTAACTCGCAGGGCGGAAAATAAAATTTATCGTGCGGAAACGCCGGCCTGGGATGGCACCTGGCTGTTGTTACTCTCAGAAGGTCTGGATCGCGCAACACTTTCAGACGTCAAAAAACAGCTTATCTGGCAAGGGTTTGGCACGCTAGCGCCCAGTCTGATGGCCTCGCCGTCACAAAAGCTGGCCGATGTGCAATCGCTGCTGCATGAAGCGGGTGTGGCGGAAAACGTTATCTGCTTTGAAGCGCATTCTCCACTGGCGTTGTCGCGTGCGGCGTTAAGTGCCCGCGTGGAAGAGTGCTGGCAACTGACCGAGCAGAATGCCATGTACGACACATTTATCCAGCTGTTCCGTCCATTGCTGCCGTTATTGCGCGAAGTGGATGCAGATGAACTTACGCCGGAACGTTGCTTCCAGATCCAACTGCTGCTGATTCACTTTTATCGTCGCGTGGTGCTGAAAGATCCGCTGCTGCCGGAAGAACTGCTCCCGGCGCACTGGCTTGGGGGCTCTGCGCGTCAACTCTGTATCAACATTTATCAACGTGTGGCTCCTGCCGCGCTGACCTTCGTCAGCGAAAAAGGCGAAACCCCGGTGGGCGAACTGCCTGCGCCGGGCACGCTGTTCTATCAACGATTTGGCGGGTTGCCGGTGAGTGAAGGGAGGTCTTATGCCAGTGTATCAGATTGACGGCTTAACCCCGGTGGTGCCGGACGAGAGCTATGTGCATCCTACCGCCGTATTAATTGGCGACGTCATCCTGGGCAAAGGCGTGTATGTTGGGCCAAATGCCAGCCTGCGCGGCGACTTTGGTCGCATTGTCATTAAAGATGGTGCGAACATTCAGGACAACTGTGTGATGCATGGTTTTCCGGAGCAAGACACCGTTGTGGAAGAGGACGGACATATTGGTCACAGTGCGATCCTGCATGGCTGCGTGATACGCCGTAACGCGCTCGTTGGGATGAATGCTGTGGTGATGGACGGCGCGGTGATCGGCGAAAACAGTATTGTCGGCGCGGCAGCGTTTGTGAAAGCCAAAGCAGAGATGCCTGCGAATTACCTTATTATCGGCAGCCCGGCGAAAGCCATCCGCGAACTCAGCGAGCAGGAAATGGCGTGGAAGAAGCAGGGGACGCGGGAATATCAGGTACTGGTGGAACGCTGCAAAAAGACGATGCATCAGGTTGAACCACTGCGTGCGGTGGAAGAGGGGCGAAAACGGCTGATATTTGATGAAAGTTTGCGGCCAAAATCAGTAAGTTAAATAAAAAGCAGGAATGAATTTCCTGCTTTTTTATTGGTTTTTGTAAGCGATAGTTTTAAGTTGCCTTGAATATTAGTTTCATAAATGAATCATGTCGTAAAAAATAAATGCTATTTTTCGCATCGCCACCTTTCAGGTTATGAATTATTTCTATCTGCAGCATCATAACGCGATAATTGCCACGAATAATGTCTTTGTACATTTACGCGATGAATTGTTTTAGTTTTTCTTAAAAACTCTTTAAGTTGAAATGTGTAGTATTGACAAATAGAATCTTAATTAATATTTAATCATGACCATCCTTTAGATTTAATCGATTCCAAATTTCATTTCAATATTTTGTTTTTATTGATTTTTAGTCAATTCTCTTATGAAGAGTGAGAGGGATTTCTCATGCAAAAGAAAACGTTATTATCTGCTTGTATCGCTTTAGCACTTAGCGGTCAGGGCTGGGCCGCCGATGTCGCGGATACAGATAGCGCATCAGCCGAGCGCAAAGGTTCGCGGGTGGTTTGCCCAACAGATAGGCAAAAGTTAAGCCCGCAAGAATTAAAAAAACTTCCTGCCGAATGTGTGACACACACAGAAAATAATCTCTATCCGTGGCTTGCCATGGGCGCAACAGCCCTCATCATTACTTTTGCGGCAATAGAGTTAACGGATGATAACGGACACCACTCTCATTCTTCTCAACAACCCGTTCCTCCTGTTCCTCCCGTTCCACCTGATGATCATGTCATTCCGCCGGATGACGGTGGAGACGATGTGACACCACCGGACGACGGTGGCGATGATGTAACCCCGCCGGACGACGGTGGCGATGACGTGACCCCTCCGGACGACGGTGGTGATGATGTAACCCCGCCGGACGACGGTGGCGATGACGTGACCCCTCCGGACGACGGTGGCGATGACGTGACCCCTCCGGACGACGGCGGTGACGACGTGACCCCGCCTGACGGCGGCGGTGACGATGTAATCCCGCCGGACGACGGTGGCGACGATGTAACCCCACCGGACGACGGTGGCGATGACGTGACCCCGCCAGACGACGGCGGTGACGATGTAATCCCGCCGGACGACGGTGGCGACGATGTAACCCCACCGGACGACGGTGGTGATGACGTGACCCCTCCGGACGACGGTGGTGATGATGTAATCCCGCCGGACGACGGTGGCGATGACGTGACCCCTCCGGACGACGGTGGTGATGATGTAACCCCGCCGGACGACGGTGGCGACGATGTAACCCCGCCGGACGACGGTGGTGATGATGTAATCCCGCCGGACGACGGTGGCGACGATGTAACCCCGCCGGACGATGGTGGTGACGATGTAACCCCACCGGACGACGGTGGTGATGATGTAATCCCGCCGGACGACGGTGGTGATGATGACGTTGATCCTCCCAAACCAGATCCCATTAAATTTGACAACGACGTCACTTGGGATAAAACCGAGAAGACCCTGCAAATTCGCGGTGCGACGTTCACCTATACTCAAAATGCTGACGGCAGCTATACACTAACAGCGAAGGACGGACGCACAACAATAGCCAATAGCTGGCAGGTACACACGGATAGCAACACGGTTGTGTTCGATGGCATCAATACTGCCGGAGGCATTGAGTGGAGCTATGACGACAACGGCAAAATCCGCATTACCAAATTAGCCGGTGTGGTAGTGGACGGCACCACCGGGAACGATATTCATGTTCATGACGCCGTTATTACCGATCAGGGCGGCAACACCGCACTGAACGGTGGTACGGTGATGACGGTTGAAGGCAACGACATCACCCTCAACAATGACGGTAAAACCACGGCCATCGGCGAAGGCTCGGTTGTCGGCATCCTGACGGGCGACGATATCATCATCAATAACAATGGTGAAACTAACGTTGATGGCGGTACGGCGGTTATTATCAATGGCGATCGCACTGTTCTGAGTAACGCTGGCGATTCAACCATCACTAATGGCGGTACCGGGAGTTTTATTACGGGGGGCGATGTCAGGGTCAATAACCAGGGCAGCATGGCCGTTGACGGTAAAAACTCGACGGGAAGCAAAATCGTCGGTAACGATGCGACGGTTAAGCAAACCGGCGATCTCTACGTCAGCGGCGGCGCACACGGTATAGATGTTACCGGAAGCGGCACTATCGTTAATAACAAAGGCAATATTACGGTGGTGGAGGATAACTCCATCGGCGTATTGCTCGACGGCGATGGTACGACATTTATCAATATGGGTGATATTACTGCCGGAAATGCCGGGGCGGAAAATGCGTCAGGCGTGCAGATCAGCGGCGATAACGCCACCTTCGTTAACGTAGGCGATATTTTTGCCAGTAACGCCGGAACGGGCATTCAGACAACAGGTGATGGCGCAAACATCTCGCTGGCGGGTGGGATGGATGTGGGCGATTTCTCTACCGGCCTGGATGTTGCTGGCAATAACAATACATTGACGCTGGCGACCTATGAGCTAAATGTTACCGGACAGAAAGCCACTGGCGTCAATGTTGCCGGGGATGGCAACACCATTGAGATCGCTGGCAATATATTAGTCGATAAAGACCAGACGACTGACAATGCGGCAGACTATTTTTACGATCCGTCGGTTGGGGTTAATGTCAGCGGAAATAACAACGATATTACGCTGGATGGCCAGTTAACGATGGTGGTGGATAGCGAAACCACAAGTCATATCTATGGGGAGTATGATGGTACCCAGGAAAATATCACCGGGCTTGTGGTTACCGGTGATAGTAATACCGTAACACTTAACGGCGGCGTGCAATTTAAGGGAGAGACCAATACATTAATAAATGGCGATGATATTGCGTCTACCCGACAGGGGGTGGGGCACACCCCGCTTATCCAGGTTGATGGTCACTCATCGGTCTACCTGAATGGTGACTCCGTGATAAGCGGAGACTTCCCGGTGGGTTATACCAGTGTTATCCAGTTAAGTAATGGTGCGGCGCTGGAAATCGGTGATGACGCCGTCTTCTCAACGCAGGGAGTCGGTGTTTTCGATCACTATTTTGATGGGGCGCCTGCGATAATAAACGTATCATCTGGATCTACGGCAATCAACAAAGGGACTGTCGATACCGCGAATGTTCGGTTTATTCAGGCCAACGGAGAAAATAGCACCGCGGTTAATGGTGGTAGTATTGCATTGCATCAGTATGACTATTCGACACCGACAAACTCAACGCCGGAGCCGGGCAGCATGGCATTACTTGGGCGGCAGGGAGCAAGCGTTACTAATAACGGTGTTATCACCGCAAAAGTCATGGAGCAGCATAGCGTGCTGAATCTGTCGTCTTCAATGGGCGTCACGGGTCCTGATATTCCTAATAATCAAACAGATAGTATGGTGGCTATCCAGGCCTACATTGACAGTTATGCACTCAATAGCGAGAGTGGGATCGTGGATATGTATGGCCGCGGGAGTATTGGCATGTCGGCAATAGATAACTCGACGACAGAGAATGCAGGCAAAATTTCTATTGATGCGTTATGGCTTGATGTTAATGATACAACGCAATTACGCAGCGATATCCCCGGAAATACAGCCAGAAATTACGCTATGGGAATGTCGGTAGGTACGGATTCTTATAGCGGAACCAGAATTAATGCAACTGCAATTAACAAAGAAAGCGGCGTCATTACCCTCTACAACGCAGGCGCGGGAATGGCCGCTTATGGTTCCAGTAATACGGTTATTAACCAGGGAACCATTAATCTGGAAAAAAATGAGAACTACGACGACAGCCTGGGGGCGAATAAACTTGTTGGCATGGCGGTTTATAATGGCGGCACTGCAATTAATGATCAGACTGGCGTTATCAATATTAATGCCGAAATCGGCCAGGCATTTTATAACGATGGTTCTGGCACGATTGTCAACTATGGCACCATCTGTACTTTCGGTGTGTGCCAGTCGGGGAATGAGTATAATGACACCGATAATTTTACCTCTCTGATTTATACCGGTGGTGATACGTTTACAGAAAGCGGGGAAGCAGCAACGTTGAACAGAACCGCCGTTGTGACAAATAAACAGGCTGGAAATGTTGTTAACAGCGGAACGCTTTCCGGTGAACAAATCACAATACTCAGTGGTGTTCTGGAAAATACCAGCGATGGAGTCATCAATAACTTCGTGGCGCTTGATAATGGCGCGGTTATTAATAATAACGGAGTGATGAAAAATAACGTCGATGTTAACGGAGGAACCCTTAATAATGCCGGAGAAATGACTGCACAAATTACCATGTATGCTGGTGCAGATAGCTCGTTGGTGAACAATACCGGTACCGTCAGTAAAGTGGTGCAGAAATCCGGCGTGTTCAATAATAGTGGCATTGTGACAGAGCGTATTACTCTGGCTGGCGGGGTTTTTAATAACCAGACCGATGGAACGGTTAAAAAAGGCGCGGCGCTAACAGGGACTGCGGTGGTTAATAACGACGGAACCTGGAATCTTGGCAGTAACAGTGAAGGCAACAATGCCGGGATGCTGGAAGTCAATAATGATGCCATTTTTAACAACAGTGGCGAGTTTACCCTCGATAACAGCAAAAACGCTGTTCATATTAACCAGTCCGGGACGCTTTATAACACCGGACATATGGCGATGAGTAATTCGTCCCACAACGGAGCCGTTAATATGTGGGGCGGGAATGGTCGCTTTATTAACGATGGAACGATTGATGTCTCTGCGAAGTCGCTGGTGGTTAGCGCCAGTAATGCTGGCGATCAGAATGCTTTCTTCTGGAACCAGGATAACGGGGTCATCAACTTCGACCACGACAGCGCCAGCGCTGTGAAATTCACCCACAGTAACTTCATCGCCCAGAATGACGGCACGATGAACATCAGCGGCACCGGTGCTGTGGCTATGGAAGGTGATAAGAACGCGCAACTGGTTAACAATGGCACCATCAACCTCGGTACAGAGGGCACTACCGACACGGGTATGATCGGTATGCAACTCGATGCCAACGCTACGGCGGATGCGGTGATCGAGAACAACGGCACCATTAATATCTTCGCCAATGATTCGTTTGCATTCAGCGTGCTGGGTACAGAAGGTCACGTGGTTAACAACGGCACGGTGGTGATCGCCGATGGGGTTACAGGTTCGGGCCTGATCAAACAGGGCGACAGTGTCAATGTTGAAGGTGTGAACGGTAACAACGGTAATAACACGGAAGTGCATTATGGCGACTATACGTTGCCGGATGTGCCGAATACCAATACGGTTAGCGTAACGCCGGGAAGTGATGCAGTTGATGGCGGCATGAATAATCTCAACGGTTACGTGGTGGGAACGAGTGCCGATGGCAGTGCCGGTAAGCTCAAGGTCAACAATGCCAGCATGAACGGCGTGGGGATCAACACCGGGTTTACCGCCGGTACGGCAGACACCACCGTTAGTTTTGACAACGTGGTGGAAGGCAGCAACTTGACCGACGCTGACGCCATCACCTCAACGTCCGTGGTGTGGACCGCCAAAGGCAGCACCGATGCCAGCGGTAACGTTGACGTCACCATGAGCAAAAACGCCTACACCGAGGTGGCGACCGATGCCTCGGTGAATGACGTGGCGAAAGCGCTGGATGCGGGTTACACCAACAACGAGCTGTACACCAGCCTGAACGTTGGCACCACTGCTGAACTGAACAGCGCGCTGAAGCAAATCAGCGGCAGCCAGGCAACCACCGTGTTCCGCGAAGCACGTGTGTTAAGCAACCGCTTCAGCATGCTGGCCGATGCGGCGCCGAAGATGGGCAACGGTCTGGCGTTCAACGTGGTGGCGAAAGGCGATCCGCGTGCAGAACTGGGGAATAATACCGAGTACGACATGTTGGCACTGCGTAAAACCATTGACCTGAGTGAAAGCCAGACCATGAGTCTGGAGTACGGTATCGCTCGTCTCGATGGCGACGGTGCGCAGAAAGCCGGCGATAACGGCGTCACCGGCGGCTACAGCCAGTTCTTTGGACTGAAGCACCAGATGGCGTTTGATAATGGCATGAGCTGGAATAACGCGCTGCGTTACGACATTCACCAACTGGACAGCAGCCGCTCAGTGGCTTACGGCGACGTCAGTAAAACGGCGGATACCAACGTGAAACAGCAGTACCTGGAGTTCCGCAGCGAAGGGGCGAAAACCTTTGAACCGCGCGAAGGGCTGAAAATCACCCCGTATGCCGGTGTCAAACTGCGTCACACGCTGGAGGGCGGTTATCAGGAACGCAATGCCGGAGACTTTAACCTGAGCATGAACAGCGGCAGCGAAACGGCGGTGGATAGCATCGTCGGGCTGAAACTGGACTATGCAGGCAAAGACGGCTGGAGCGCCAACGCGACGCTGGAAGGCGGGCCAAATCTGAGCTACAGCAAGAGCCAGCGTACCGCGAGCCTTGCCGGGGCAGGCAGCCAGCACTTCAACGTTGATGACGGGCAGAAGGGCGGCGGCATCAACAGCCTGGCAAGCGTCGGCGTGAAATACAGCAGCAAAGAAAGTTCGCTGAACCTGGATGCTTACCACTGGAAAGAGGATGGTATCAGCGATAAAGGCGTGATGCTGAACTTTAAGAAAACGTTCTGATGTTTGTTTTGCCGGATGGCGGCGCTCGCGCCTTATCCGGCCTACAGGTATATCACCCGTAGGCCCGGTAAGCGCAGCGCCACCGGGCAATAATGCGTGTGCCGGATGAGACGTTGTACTCATCCGGCATTTTTTTACACATTCGCATTTATTACACATTTCCTCCCCGCGCGTTCATTTCTATACTGTGGGCTCTTAATCTGCCTTAAACAGGACAGGGTGTTATGAGCAACAACAGTGGTACGTTTACTCTTGGTTCAAAATCGGTAAAACGACTGGGTTATGGCGCGATGCAGCTGGCAGGCCCCGGTGTCTTCGGACCGCCAAAAGATCGCCATGTTGCTATTACGGTATTGCGTGAAGCGCTGACGCTGGGTGTGAATCATATCGACACCAGTGACTTTTATGGCCCACACGTGACAAACCAGATTATCCGTGAAGCCCTGCATCCGTATCCGGATGACCTGACGATTGTCACCAAAATTGGCGCGCGTCGCGGGAACGATGCTTCATGGCTTCCGGCATTCTCCCCTGAGGAACTCAAGCAGGCAGTACACGATAACCTGCGTAACCTCGGCCTGGACGTGCTGGATGTGGTTAACCTGCGCGTGATGCTCGGCGACGGTCACGGCCCGGCAGAAGGGTCGATTGAAGCTAACTTTACCGTACTGGCCGAATTGCAACAGCAGGGGCTGGTGAAGCATATCGGCCTGAGCAACGTCACGCCGACGCAGGTCGCACAAGCGCGTAAAATTACGGAAATCGTCTGCGTGCAGAACGAATACAACATCGCACACCGTGCCGACGACGCGTTGATCGATGCGCTGGCGCGTGACGGTATCGCCTACGTGCCGTTCTTCCCGCTCGGTGGTTTTACGCCGCTGCAATCTTCAACGCTTTCGGATGTTGCTGCAAGCCTTGGCGCGACGCCGATGCAGGTGGCGCTGGCGTGGTTATTGCAACGTTCGCCGAATATCCTGTTGATTCCAGGTACTTCTTCAGTGGGGCATTTGCGGGAGAATATGGCGGCGGGAGAATTAGTGCTATCTGATGACGTGCTGGCAACGCTGAACAGCATTGCGAAAAATGCGGGTTAAATAACAAGGCCTCCCGATTTCGCGGGAGGCCTCTTAAATCTTACGCTGCAACCACGGCGTCAATTGCCGCTTTTGCATCTGCCTGTGCTTTGGCCGCCATTTCCGGGCCATACGCGATGCCTTCCGCAAAGACGAATTTCACGTCGGTCAGGCCGATAAAGCCCAGGAAGGTAGACAGGTACGGAGTCACCTGGTCAGTCGGGGTATCTTTATGGATGCCGCCACGGCTGGTGATCACCACGGTTTTCTTACCGGTAACCAGGCCTTCAGGACCTTTCTCGGTGTAACGGAAGGTCACGCCAGCACGAGCAACCAGGTCAAAATAGTTTTTCAGCTGAGTAGAGATGTTGAAGTTGTACATCGGGGCTGCAATCACGATAACGTCGTGGGCTTTCAGTTCAGCAATCAGCTCGTCAGACAGCGCCAGTGCTTCCTGTTGACGCGGAGTCAGCGGGGAATCGCTTGGACGCAGTGCGCCAACCAGTTCGCCATCCAGTACCGGCACCGGGTTAGCGGCCAGGTCACGAACGGTGATTTCGTCCGCGCTGTGTTTTTCACGCCACTGCTCAACAAAATAGTCGGACAGCTGATTAGACTGGGAGTAGCCTGCCAGGATGCTGGATTTCAGAACCAATACTTTGCTCATGGGTGTTTCCTTTATACTTTGAGTGACGGGCCTTGCCCGGTTGCTTGCAGACACTTTATTCACAATCCTGCCACAGGGATAGCGCAATATATCGAATCCTCTGTTCGATTTTTTTGAACAACAGACTTTACTCTCTCTACCGCACACCGGGAAAACCGTTCGGTATCAGGCCATGTGTGGTATTCTGGAGGGAACGTATGACGAGAACATTTCCGGCACACAGATGCCCGATAACGCTATGACAGAACAACAAAAACTCACCTTCGCGACGCTGAATCAGCAGCTCGATGCATTAACGCTGCGCGATAAACAGCGCTTTGCCCGTCGCCTGCACGGTGTGAAGAAGGTTAAAAATCCTGATGCACAACAGGCCATTTACCAGGAAATGGCGAAAGAGATTGAACAGGCAGCAGGTAAAGTCCTGCTGCGCGAAGCCGCACGCCCGGACATCACCTATCCGGATAACCTGCCGGTTAGCCAGAAGAAACAGGACATTCTTGAGGCGGTGCGCGATAACCAGGTGGTGATTGTCGCCGGGGAAACGGGGTCCGGGAAAACCACCCAGTTACCGAAGATTTGTATGGAGCTGGGTCGTGGCATCAAAGGGCTGATTGGCCATACCCAGCCGCGTCGTCTGGCGGCGCGTACCGTGGCGAACCGTATTGCGGAAGAGCTGAAAACGGAGCCGGGTGGTTGCATCGGTTATAAAGTTCGTTTTAGCGATCACGTCAGCGACAACACCATGGTTAAGCTGATGACCGACGGTATTCTGCTGGCGGAAATTCAGCAGGACCGCCTGTTGATGCAGTACGACACCATCATTATTGATGAAGCGCACGAACGCAGTCTGAACATCGACTTTTTGCTCGGTTACCTGAAAGAGCTGCTGCCGCGCCGCCCCGATCTCAAAATTATCATCACTTCCGCGACCATCGACCCGGAACGCTTCTCGCGCCACTTTAACAATGCGCCGATTATCGAAGTTTCAGGGCGTACCTATCCGGTGGAAGTGCGCTATCGCCCGATTGTCGAAGAGGCGGATGACACCGAGCGCGACCAGTTACAGGCCATTTTTGACGCCGTGGATGAACTGGGGCGGGAAAGTGCGGGCGACATCCTGATCTTTATGAGCGGCGAGCGTGAAATTCGCGATACCGCCGATGCGCTCAGCAAGCAGGATCTGCGCCATACGGAGATCCTGCCGTTGTATGCGCGACTCTCCAACAGTGAACAGAATCGCGTCTTCCAGTCGCATAGCGGGCGTCGCATTGTTCTGGCGACCAACGTCGCCGAAACCTCGCTGACCGTGCCGGGCATAAAATACGTTATTGACCCGGGTACCGCTCGTATCAGCCGCTACAGCTTCCGCACTAAAGTGCAACGACTGCCGATTGAGCCGGTGTCCCAGGCATCTGCAAACCAGCGTAAAGGCCGCTGTGGGCGTGTCTCGGAAGGGATCTGTATTCGACTCTATTCGGAAGATGATTTCCTGTCGCGCCCGGAATTTACCGATCCGGAAATTCTGCGTACCAACCTGGCATCGGTTATTTTACAGATGACCGCGCTGGGGCTCGGAGATATTGCCGCCTTCCCGTTTGTTGAAGCACCGGATAAACGTAATATTCAGGATGGCGTGCGTCTGCTCGAAGAGCTGGGCGCAATCACCACGGACGAACAGCAAACCGCCTATAAACTGACCCCTCTGGGGCGCCAGCTGTCGCAACTGCCGGTTGACCCGCGTCTGGCCCGCATGGTGCTGGAAGCGCAAAAACACGGTTGCGTGCGCGAGGCAATGATAATTACCTCGGCCTTGTCTATTCAGGATCCGCGCGAACGCCCGATGGACAAACAGCAAGCCTCGGACGAAAAACATCGCCGTTTCCACGACAAAGAATCTGACTTCCTCGCCTTTGTGAACCTGTGGAATTACCTCGGCGAGCAGCAAAAAGCGCTGTCATCGAATGCTTTCCGCCGCCAGTGCCGCACGGATTTCCTCAACTATCTGCGCGTACGCGAATGGCAGGATATTTACACCCAGCTGCGCCAGGTGGTGAAAGAACTGGGTATTCCGGTCAACAGCGAACCGGCGGAATATCGCGAAATCCATATCGCGCTGCTTACCGGCCTGCTTTCCCATATCGGCATGAAAGACGCCGATAAACAGGAATTTACTGGTGCACGTAATGCGCGCTTTTCTATTTTCCCGGGTTCCGGTTTATTCAAAAAACCGCCCAAATGGACCATGGTTGCCGAGCTGGTGGAAACCAGCCGCCTGTGGGGCCGTATCGCTGCGCGCATCGACCCGGAATGGGTGGAGCCGGTTGCCCAGCATCTGATCAAACGTTCATACAGTGAACCACACTGGGAGCGGGCACAGGGTGCGGTGATGGCGACCGAAAAAGTCACCGTTTACGGGCTGCCGATTGTCGCCGCGCGTAAGGTGAACTACAGCCAGATTGACCCGGCGCTGTGTCGTGAGCTCTTTATTCGCCACGCGTTGGTGGAAGGTGACTGGCAGACGCGTCATGCTTTCTTCCGCGATAACCTGAAACTGCGCAGTGAAATTGAAGAACTTGAGCACAAATCGCGTCGTCGCGACATTCTGGTTGATGACGAAACGCTGTTTGAGTTTTACGACCAGCGCATCAGCCACGACGTCATCTCCGCCCGACATTTTGATAACTGGTGGAAAAAGGCCAGCCGCGAAACGCCGGATTTGCTCAACTTTGAAAAGAGCATGCTGATTAAAGAGGGGGCGGAGAAGGTCAGTAAGCTGGACTACCCGAACTTCTGGCATCAGGGCAATCTCAAGCTACGCCTGAGCTATCAGTTTGAACCGGGGACGGATGCGGACGGTGTTACCGTTCATATTCCTCTACCGTTGCTTAACCAGGTGGAAGAGAGCGGTTTTGAGTGGCAGATCCCCGGTCTGCGTCGTGAGCTGATCATCGCATTGATTAAATCGCTGCCAAAACCGGTGCGCCGTAACTTTGTGCCTGCGCCAAATTACGCTGAAGCGTTCTTAGGTCGTGCCACGCCGCTGGAGCTGCCGCTGCTCGATAGCCTGGAGCGCGAACTGCGCCGTATGACCGGGGTCACCGTTGACCGCGACGCCTGGCAGTGGGATCAGGTACCCGATCACCTGAAAATCTCTTTCCGGGTGGTGGATGACAAAAACAAGAAACTTCAGGAAGGGCGTTCCCTTCAGGCGCTGAAAGACACGCTTAAAGGGAAAGTTCAGGAAACGCTTTCCGCCGTTGCCGATGATGGTATCGAGCAAAGCGGCTTGCATATCTGGAGCTTCGGTAACCTGCCGGATCACTACGAACAGAAACGCGGCAACTACAAAGTGAAGGCCTGGCCTGCGCTGGTAGATGAGCGTGAAAGCGTGGCGATTAAGCTTTTTGATAACCCGCAGGAACAGCAGCAGGCGATGTGGCGTGGTTTGCGCCGCCTGCTGCTGCTGAACATTCCGTCGCCAATTAAGTATCTGCACGAGAAATTGCCGAACAAAGCCAAACTGGGGCTCTACTTTAACCCGTACGGTAAAGTGCTGGATCTCATTGACGACTGCATCTCCTGTGGTGTTGATAAGCTTATCGATGAGGCAGGCGGCCCGGTATGGACCGAGGAAGGGTTCACGAAGCTGCATGATAAAGTGCGTGCCGAACTGAACGAAACCGTCGTCGAAATCGCCAAACAGGTCGAGCAGATCCTTACGGCGGTATTCAATATCAACAAACGCCTGAAAGGGCGCGTGGATATGACCATGGCGCTGGGGCTGTCGGATATCAAAGCGCAGATGGGCGGGCTGGTTTATCGCGGGTTTGTCACCGGCAACGGTTTCAAACGCCTGGGCGACACGCTGCGCTATTTGCATGCGATTGAGAAACGACTGGAAAAACTGGCCATCGACCCGCACCGTGACCGTGCGCAAATGCTGAAGGTGGAAAGCGTACAGCAGGCATGGCAGCAGTGGTTGAATAAACTGCCGCCGGCGCGTCGGGATGACGATGATGTACAGGAAATCCGCTGGATGATTGAAGAGCTGCGCGTCAGTTTCTTTGCTCAGCAGTTGGGTACACCGTATCCCATTTCCGATAAACGCGTGTTGCAGGCGATGGAGCAGATTAGTGCGTAGGTGAGATTACCGTGATAAGTACGGCCCGATAACGCGTTGCGTATCGGGCTGCATAAAGCATGATTACAACCCCGACGTCTGCACATTCACCGCATCAATTCGACGGCTACGGCTGGCAAAGAAGATGGCAATCAGCGAGATGGTAACCGTTGCGCCCAAATACCATGCAACCGGAACCCAATCACCGTCATATTTCGCCAGCAGGCCCGTTGCGATAAGCGGGGCGGTGCCGCCCGCCAGCGCGGCGCCAATCTGATAACCCAGCGTAATGCCGGTGTAGCGCACGTTAGCGCTAAAAATTTCTGAACACAGTGTGCCCAGAACGGCGGTGATCGGTGCCCAGAGAATACCGAACATCACGACGGTCGCCAGCATAATCGCCCAGGTGGTGCCGGTGTCGAGCAGCATGAACCACGGTACGATAAACAGCCCCAGCAGCGCGACGCTCACTGCGTACATGCGTTTGCGGCCAATTTTATCGGACAGCAACCCCATCAGCGGAATCATTACCGTCGCAACCAGTGCGCCGAGCGTGACGGCCTCCAGCACTTGTGATTTCTGGTAGGCGAGGGTGGTCGTGGCATAACTCACAATGAAGGTTGAGAAGATATAGAACGGCGCGGTTTCGACAACTTTCAGACCTGCCGCAATCAACACTTCACGCCAGTGATGCGTCAGCGTATCGCGCAGCGGCGCTTTCGCCACCTGACCGGACTGCTTCACCTTCTTAAACTCTGGCGTCTCATCGATATCTTTACGGATCCACAGCCCCAGCAATACCAGCACTGCACTCATCAGGAACGGAATGCGCCAGCCCCATGAGAGAAACTGCTCCTCGCTAAACAGCGTCATCAGCGACACGATAAAGGTCGCCATCAGCATACCAATGGTCACGCCCGCTTGCGGAATGCTGCCGAAAAATCCTTTACGTTTTTCTGGTGCATATTCATAGGCCAGCAGCAACGCGCCGCCCCATTCACCGCCAATTCCCATTCCCTGAATAATACGCATCAGAATCAACAGAATGGGCGCCCAGATGCCAATCTGGTCGTAGGTCGGCAGCAGACCAATCATGACGGTTGCACCGCCCATCAGCGAGAGTGTGAGCACCAGCGTTCTTTTACGGCCAATACGATCGCCAATGTGGGCAAAGAGTACGCCGCCAATCGGACGAATAAAGAAAGTCAGCGAGAAAGAAAGGTAAGAGAGGATGAGCCCAATAACCGGGTCGACCATTGGGAAGAAGATTTTATTGAACACCAGCGCCGCGGCGGTGCCGTACAGAAAATAATCAAACCATTCAATGGAGCTGCCGGTCAAACTGGCAATCAAGACCCGTTTGTTTTTTTTCAGGATCGTACTGCTGCTTTCGTGCGTCGTCATGAAGGAAAACTCCCGCCACATTAAGTTAGAATCAGGTGCCACCTGATGCCTCAAAGGTGCAACCTGCAATGTGTTAAAAAGGTTGCTTGTTTGTTAAGCAACTTAGAGGTGGGCGCTATTTTTAGCAAGGGTGAGCAGGATATTTATACACAAAAAGCAGGCATTTTGATGATTGAATCATTTGCAAAATGAATGATTGATAGTTTGATGTTCTTTACTATGGTGCGATGTTAGTGATTTATTCAGGTGCAACCGCATCGTTTTTAGATATTTCTGGTTATTTCAAGAATGTTACAAAAATGCAGGCCAGGTAAAATTAACGCTTTCGGAGTGATCTACTGTCATGAAGGTTCAGACACGTTATCCTGTGCTAACAAACTCACAGAGAGGGAGGATTATGCTAACGACATTGCCACAATTACCCGATAGCACACTTACGGCTGCCAATTTACTAGGGAGCTGGCTCGCGCAAAATGATTTTGCCTCCCGACCTCAAGCAGACGATTTTGACGTGTTGGTGCTGGCGGGGAACGCCGTTATTCCTGTCATCGATGCGGCCTGTCAGCTGGCGGCGGATGAGGAAAAAACGCTGTTGATCAGCGGCGGTATCGGCCATTCAACGACCTTTCTTTATGCCGCGATAGCCCAGCATCCGCATTATAACACCTTGCGTACCACCGGGTTATCTGAAGCGGCAATCCTTGCGGAGATTGCACATCAATTCTGGAAAATCCCGCGCGAGAATATTCTGGTTGAGGATGCATCGACGAACTGCGGTGAAAATGCGCGTTTTACCCGGCACATGTTAGATGCCCAGGGGATTACCGTTAAAAAAGGTATCGTCGTGCAGGACCCAACCATGCAGCGTCGTACGATGGCGACGTTTGAACATGTCTGGCGGGACGCGGAAAATGCGCCGCACTGGCGTAGTTATCCCGGATGTCAGCCGGAACTCTTCAACAGTGAGAACGGCGTAGCGTTTAAAGGGGATGACACCGGATTGTGGCCGGTGGAGCGATATCTCTCATTAATTATCGGTGAATTGCCACGCATACGTGATGATGAACAGGGGTACGGGCCGTGCGGTAAAAACTTTATTGCTCATGTGGATATTCCGCTGGCGGTTGAGCAGGCCTGGCAGCAGTTAACGCAAGACGCCACGCTGCGGGAAATGTCGGCCATGCGGGCATTGCGCTAAGAGGCCGCGAATGACGCCCGGAAAGGAACGTTTCCGGGCGTTGTCTTTTTACAGTTTGGCGTATTTTTCCAGTACGCGAGTCAACTGAGTCACAAACCCGTATTCGTTATCGTACCAGGCGACCGTTTTGACCAGTTGCAGATCGCCTGCTTCTGTCACCTCGGTTTGCGTGGCGTCGAAAACGGAACCAAAGTGCGTACCGATAATATCGGTCGATACGATGTCATCGTTGGTGTAGCCAAACGACTCATTATTTTCTGTCGCTTTTTTCAGCGCGGCATTCACGTCATCGACGGTGACTTTTTTACCCAAAATCGAAACCAGTTCGGTCACAGAACCGGTTTTCGTCGGCACACGCTGGGCATGGCCTTTCAGTTTACCGACAAGGGCAGGGATAACCAGCCCGATCGCTTTTGCCGCCCCCGTCGTATGCGGGATAATATTTTCCGCTGCGGCACGAGAAGCGCGCAGATCTTTGCTGCGAGGCCCGTCAACCAGTGCCTGAGTCCCGGTATAGGCATGGATAGTGGTCATGGTGCCCACTTTGATCTCGAATGCATCATGCAATGCTTTTGCCATTGGCGCCAGACAGTTGGTGGTGCAGGAAGCGACAGAAATAATCGTGTCGCTGGCGTTGAGCGTGTCATCATTCACGTTGTAAACCAGCGTTTTGATGTCACCCGCCGGAGCAGATATCAGTACTTTTTTTGCCCCCGCATCGATATGCGCCTGCGATTTTTCAGCTGAGGTATAGAAACCCGTACATTCGACGACGATTTCTGCGCCTTCCGTTTTCCACGGGATGTTCTTCGCCTCTTTTTCCGCAAAGACTTTAATCGTTTTACCGTTAACAATCAGCGAGTTGTCGCTGAAATCAACGCTCCACGGGAACGGCCCGTAGTTGGAATCGTACTTCAGCAAATATGCCAGTACTTTTGGCGACGTAAGATCGTTAATTGCGACAACTTCATTGCTGCTCGAGGTTTCCAGCAGACGACGCAGGACCAGTCGACCAATACGCCCAAATCCGTTAATGCCAATTTTACTCATAATGTTCTCCATCAGCTCGGGGTGATACGGTTTTTTTACTTATCCAGGCTTAGTTCAGCATTAGCGGATGGGCAACCCGATTTTGTCTGTAACGCATCAATGAGGTGAATAGAACCAAAGTAACTGCTGAAAAGTTAATGAATTTTTAAGTAAAAACGGCTATTTTGCTTTTTTGTTAATTACTTATCAGGGGTCGCTATGCGCGATAAATACTCAGGCCTGCAAATAGGCATTCACTGGCTGGTCTTCTTACTGGTTATTATTGCTTACTGTGCGATGGAATTCCGTGGCTTCTTTCCGCGTAGCGCGCGTCCGGTTATCAACATGGTGCACGTCTCCTGTGGCATCTCCATTCTGGTGCTGATGGTGGCGCGTTTGCTGATTCGCCTGAAACGCCCGGCGCCGCCGATTGTACCGAAACCTAAGCCAATGATGACGGGCATGGCGCATCTGGGGCATCTGGCGATTTACCTGCTGTTTATTGCATTGCCGATTATTGGTCTGGTGATGATGTATAACCGGGGAAATCCGTGGTTTGCTTTTGGGATAACCATGCCGCATGCGGCGGAATCGAATTTCGATATTGTCGATACAATGAAGGAATATCACATTCTGCTGGCAAATATTGGTTACTGGCTGATTGGACTTCATGCCCTGGCCGCGCTGGCGCATCATTATGTCTGGAAAGACAATACGCTGCTGCGCATGATGCCGCGTAAACGGGGTTAATCATAAGTAAACTGAATAGTCCTTTATTGGCCATGTGGCGTGCGTTACCATACCGCCACGATGGTTAATATTGTGTAAGGAAGAGCAGGGTGTTCGCAGATTTTGGCGTACTAAATTACTGGACGTATGTGGTCGGGGCGATTTTTATCATTCTGGTGCCGGGGCCAAATACCTTCTTTGTCCTGAAAACGGGCGTGGCTCACGGTATTCGTGGCGGCTACATGGCAGCGCTGGCGGTCTTTATCGGCGATGCGGTGCTGATGTTCCTCTCTTATGCGGGCGTGGCGACGCTCATTAAAACCACTCCGGTGCTGTTTAATCTGGTGCGCTATCTGGGGGCGATTTATCTGCTCTATCTGGGCGGGAAAATGCTCTACAGTACGCTGAAGCGTAAAGCCGGAGAACCAGAAGCGCACGCCGAGCCGGGTCATGCAATTTTCAAACGCGCGCTGACGCTGAGCTTAACCAATCCCAAAGCGATTTTGTTTTATGTCTCGTTCTTCGTGCAGTTTATTGACGTGAAATCGGCTACGCCGGGGCTGGCATTCTTTATCCTGGCGCTGACGCTTGAGCTGGTGAGCTTTACCTATTTAAGCTTCCTGATCGTGTCGGGCTCGCTGGTGACGCGGTATGTGAAAACCCGTAAGAAGCTGGCGAAGATTGGCAATAGCCTGATTGGGCTGGTGTTTGTGGGTTTCGCGGCGCGACTGGCGACGCTGCAGTCTTAAGTCACTTTTTGCCGGATGCACCTGTATCCGGCACCCCTCTAAAGCAATCATTCCTTTCTTACGAGTCCATTTCCAGACTGCTGAGTTTCACCGTGAAGGTGTAAAATCGCGGCGGGTGCTTGAGGCTATCTGTCTCAGGCAAACACCAAAAGGCAGATAGAGAAAAGCCCCGGAAACATTGAGCGTCTTGCAGGACGCTTAACACTTACCGAGGCCACAATCTATGCCCAACAGCATTAGATTAGCCTCTTACAGACCTACGGGTCAAGGAGAAGCAGGCTATGAAATGGCAACGTTCAGGCTTAATTGCCCTGGTTATCATCTGTATCACCGTGATTTTAGCGGTGTTGGCGATGCGGCGGGACCTCTGCGAGGTCCACTTCCGGACAAACCAGACGGAGGTTACTGTTTCTACAGTGTGCGACTCTAAACAGTAAGAGACAAGGCGGGGAGCGATCCCCGCCAATCTCAATGGTTGGCTGGCGTCCTCAATGCACCCCATGACACATTCATTTGGTGATTGTTTTACATTCACATCATATCGATGATAGTATACCCCCCTATACTAATGGAGGGCGTATGCCGCATTCCCCTGACGATAAAAAACGGGCGCTAACCCGCGTACGCCGCATTAAAGGGCAGGTTGATGCTCTTGAACGCGCGCTGGAATCCGGCGAGCCGTGCCTGACTATTCTGCAACAGATCGCTTCAATTCGCGGGGCCGCCAATGGCCTGATGGGCGAACTGGTTGAAATGCACCTTAAAGACGAGCTGGTAAGCGGCGAAACGACGCCCGATCAGCGCGCCGTGCGCATGGCTGAAGTCGGTCATCTGCTACGATCTTATCTAAAATAAAACATCATAAAGGAAGGGACCGCTATGAAATCACGTGCAGCTGTCGCGTTTGGCCCTGGTCAACCGCTGAAAATTGTTGAAATCGATGTCGCACCGCCGAAAAAAGGCGAAGTACTGGTAAAAATTACCCATACCGGGGTTTGCCATACCGACGCGTTTACCTTATCCGGCGATGATCCGGAAGGCGTGTTCCCGGCGGTGCTGGGTCATGAAGGCGGCGGCATCGTTGTTGAAGTGGGCGAAGGCGTCACCAGCCTGAAACCGGGCGATCATGTTATTCCGCTTTATACCGCCGAATGTGGGGAGTGTAAGTTCTGTAAGTCTGGCAAAACTAACCTTTGTCAGGCCGTTCGCGCCACCCAGGGGAAAGGGTTGATGCCGGATGGCACCACCCGTTTCTCCTATAACGGTGAACCGATTTTCCATTACATGGGCACCAGTACGTTCAGCGAATACACCGTGTGTGCCGAGATCTCACTGGCGAAAGTGAACCCGCAGGCACCGCTGGACAAAGTTTGTCTGCTGGGTTGCGGAGTCACGACCGGTATCGGCGCGGTGCATAACACCGCAAAAGTAAAAGAGGGCGATACCGTTGCGATCTTCGGTCTGGGCGGCATCGGCCTGGCGGCGATCCAGGGGGCGGTACAGGCGAAAGCGGGACGCATTCTGGCCATTGATACCAACCCGGAGAAATTCAAGCTGGCGAAAGAGATGGGCGCGACCGATTTCATTAACCCGAAGGATTACGATAAACCGGTTCAGGATGTCATTGTCGAAATGACCGACGGTGGCGTTGATTTTAGCTTCGAATGTATCGGAAACGTCGACGTCATGCGAGCCGCGCTGGAATGCTGCCATAAAGGTTGGGGCGAAAGCGTCATCATCGGCGTTGCGGGTGCAGGTCAGGAGATCAAGACCCGTCCGTTCCAGCTGGTGACCGGCCGCGTATGGCGTGGTTCTGCCTTTGGCGGCGTGAAAGGCCGTTCCCAGTTGCCGGGTATGGTAGAAGACGCCATGGCGGGCAAAATTCAGCTTGATCCGTTCATTACGCACCGTCTGCCGCTGGAGCAAATCAACGAAGCGTTTGATCTGATGCACGAGGGGAAATCCATTCGTACAGTTATTCATTTCGGCGACGCGTAATCCCAGGCGTCCTCTCCCGTCGGGGAGGACGTTTTTTACGCCAAATTGTGACCCACCTTGCGCTTTTAGCCATAATCAAATCCTCTGACTTGCCGATGACAATCTTACGGGCGTGTTTGTACGCCGCTTACCTGAAGAGAGTCGATTGGCATGGACAAGACTAAAACACAACACCAGACCCAAAAACTCAGTTTCCTGCACCATATTCGTTTAGTTCCGCTTTTCTCCGCTATTCTCGGCGGCATCATTCTGCTGTTTGCCCTAAGCTCCGGGCTGGCGGGTTATTTCCTGTTGCAGGCGGAACAGGATCAAAAAGATGTCACCGAAGAATTGCAGGTGCGGATGGGCTTATCAAACAGCTCTAACCATCTGCGCACGACGCGTATTGAGCTAATCCACGCCGGTGCGGCGAGCCGGATTGCTGAAATGGATGAGATGAAACGCAATATTGCGACGGCGGAATCCCGCATGCAGCAGTCGCAGGTGGCGTTTACTCAATATCGTGAGCGTCGGGTGAAAACGTCAGCAGATAGTGCACTGGATAAAGAGCTCACCGCTCGCTATACCGCCTATATTGATGGCCTGAAGCCGATGCTGAAATACGCTAAAAATGGCATGTTTGAAGCGATCATTAATCATGAAAACGAACAGGCAAAACCGCTGGACGATCGCTATAACGCGGTGCTGCTGAAAGTGATTCAGATTCGTACCGACAGAGCCAACCACCTTACTGAGCTATCGCTTGAGCGTACCCGCCTTGGGCTGATGTTTATGGCGGCGGCCTTTGTGCTGGCGCTGGTGCTGACAATAATGACCTTCGTGGTGTTGCGCCGTATTGTGATTAAACCCTTGCAACACGCCGGGCAGCGTATCGCGCAAATCGCCAGCGGCGATCTCACCCAGCCGGATGAATCCGTCGGGCGCAGCGAAATCGGCCAACTCAGCTTTAACCTGCAAAAAATGCAGCATGCGCTGGTGCAAACGGTGGGCACGGTACGCCAGGGGGCAGAGGAAATCTATCGTGGGACTAGCGAAATCTCGGTGGGGAATACGGATCTCTCTGCACGAACCGAACAACAGGCAGCTGCTATTGAACAGACCGCCGCCAGCATGGAAGAGCTCACCGCAACAGTAAAACAAAACGCCGATAACGCCCATCACGCCAGCAAACTGGCGGAAGATGCCTCCGGGAAAGCAACGCGTGGTGGGCAACTGGTCACGGGCGTGGTCGCGACAATGGGCAATATTTCTACCAGTTCGAAGAAGATCTCCGAAATTACTGCGGTGATCAATAGTATTGCCTTCCAGACCAATATCCTGGCTCTTAACGCGGCGGTGGAAGCGGCGCGTGCCGGTGAGCAGGGGCGTGGGTTCGCGGTGGTTGCCAGCGAAGTGCGCACGCTCGCCAGTCGTAGCGCGCAGGCGGCAAAGGAGATTGAAGGGCTGATTTCTGAATCTGTCACCCTGATTGAGCGCGGTTCGGATGAAGTGGTGAACGCAGGGGCAACGATGACGGAAATTGTTGATGCGGTGAAACGGGTGACCGACATTATGCTGGAAATCGCGGCGGCGTCTGATGAACAGAGTCGCGGGATTTTGCAGGTCAGCCAGGCGATTACCGAGATGGATAACGTCACCCAGCAGAATGCCTCGCTGGTGGAGGAAGCATCGGCAGCGGCGGCCTCGCTGGAGGCGCAGGCAGCACGATTAACCGAAGCGGTAGGGACGTTT
This sequence comes from Pseudocitrobacter sp. 2023LY-00077, assembly GCF_055796175.1. Classification (NCBI taxonomy): domain Bacteria; kingdom Pseudomonadati; phylum Pseudomonadota; class Gammaproteobacteria; order Enterobacterales; family Enterobacteriaceae; genus Pseudocitrobacter; species Pseudocitrobacter sp. 2023LY-00077. Next base: position 134,259 of record NZ_JBSPEI010000012.1, read on the forward strand.
CGTATTCCTTCGCGGCGCGGAGTGAAGAAAGAAAACGTCCCGGCTACCGCGCCGACGTTAGCCGTGGCAGGCGGCGATAGCTGGGAAGCGTTTTAGGTTAAAAGGTCGGGTGAGAAATCACCCGACATGGAGAGTTACTTTTGTGCGTCCGGCAGGGCGTATGCAATGATGTAATCACCACGGTCCGGGGACTGACGTGCGCCGCCTGCGTTGATGATGATGTACTGTTTGCCGGTTTTCGGCGACACATAAGTCATCGGGCCAGACTGGCTGCCCACCGGCAGTCGGTCTTTCCAGACTTCTTTCCCGGTTGCTGTATCAAAGGCGCGCAGATAGAAATCCTGCGTACCGGCGAAGAACAGCAGACCGGATTGCGTGGTCATCGACGCACCCAGCGTCGGCATCCCGATAGGGATCGGCATATGCATGCGGATACCCAACGGCCCGGTGTCTTCCACCGTACCAACCGGCACCTGCCAGACGATTTTGCCTGATTTCAGATCGACCGCTGACATCGTACCAAACGGCGGTTTCTGACACGGAATGCCCAGCGGCGACAGGAAGCGCTCGCGCATTGCACCATACGGTGTGCCTTCCATCGGGACAATCCCCATTTCGATACCGCTGGCATCTTTCGCCACTTTCGCGCGCGGTACCATATAGTTCGCCAGACCGAGGCGCATATCGTTAACGAACATCAGGCTGTTGTTCGGGTCAACGGAAACGCTGCCCCAGTTCATGCCGCCCAGCGAGCCGGGGTATTGCAGTGAACGATCTTCGCCCGGAGGGGTGAAAATGCCCTGATGGCGCATCTCTTTAAACTGAATACGGCACAGCAGCAAATCGATTGGCGTTGCGCCCCACATATCCGATTCTTTCAGCGTTTCGTTGCCAATCATCGGCATACCGACGGAATACGGCTGAGTAGGGGAATAACGTTCGCCTTTAACATCACCTGCCGGAACCGGGCGCTCTTCGACTTTTGCCACCGGCTTGCCGGTTTCGCGGTTAAGCATGAAGATCATACCCTGCTTGCTGGTTTGTACCAGTACCGGCGTGGTGCCGCCTTTGCCGTCAGGCAAATCGGTCAGCAATGGCTGAGAAGGCAGGTCGAAATCCCACAGATCGTGGTGCGTGGTCTGATAATGCCAGCGCACTTTCCCGGTGGTCGCATCAACGGCAACAATAGACGAGCTGTATTTATCATCCAGCGCCGTACGTTCACCCGCCCAGAAATCGGGTGTCGCATTACCGGTCGGTAAGTAGACCAGATTCAGTTTGGCGTCATATGACATCGCGGACCACACGTTTGGCGTGCCGCGCGTGTAGGTCTGGCCTTCCGGCGGCAGCCCGGTAATATTCGGGTTACCCGGATCCCACGCCCACGCCAGTTTACCGGTGTGCACGTCATAAGCACGCACCACGCCCGGCGGTTCATCGGTGGAGAAGTTATCGGCAACGCGACCGCCCAGCACCACCACATTCCCGGCTACCAACGGTGTTGAGGTCTGCTGATAATAACCGGGCTTGATTTCGCCCATCCCGACGCTCAGATCAACCACGCCGTTATCACCAAAGTCGGCGCACGGTTTACCGGTATCGGCATTGATGGCGATAAGGCGCGCGTCGGTGGTTGGCAGGAACAGACGGCGCGGACAGGCGGCTGATGCGCTGTTATTTTCCGGGGATGCTACGCTTTGCGCCTCTTCGTAATAGCCTAACCCGCGGCAACGCTGCCAGTTTGGCGCCGTGGCTTTCGAATCATAACGCCACTTCTCTTTACCGCTGTCGACATCCAGCGCCAGCACTTTACTGTACGGCGTACAGACGAACAGCGTGTCGCCTACCTGTAGTGGGGTATTCTGATCTTCAGCGCCGGAACCATTACTGACCGGAATATCTCCGGTGTGCGCGACCCACGCCACCTGCAGCTTATCGACGTTCTGCTTGTTGATTTGATCCAGTGCAGCAAAGCGGTCGCCGTGAGTGGTATTCCCCCAGTGTGTCCAGTTCTTCTGCTGCTCGCCCGCGGTCACCGGTTTCACCGGAACCTCTTCATCTGCGCTCACCAGGGTATGGGTTTTGAACATGCCGCCCATGCTGGCCAGCAATACCACGGCGATGACAGCCGCCAGGCCAAAGGCCGGGCCCTTCTTCGCGTGCGGCGATACGGACAGGAACGGCCAGATAATGGCGCAAAGGAATGCCAGCACCCCAAAGGTGAACAGGCGTGAAAAGAGTGGCCAGAAATCCCAGCCTGCATCGCTGACAGACCAAATCAGCGCAATAATAAATGCCAGTGCATACAGCACTATCCCGCTGCGGCGATTACGTGCGATCAGCGCGGCAGCGACAATCATCACCAGTCCCATCAGCGCGAAGAACCAGGTTCCCCCCACGGTAGCGAGTTTAATGCCCAGCGCGCCCACGGCCAGACCGATGATAAACATCAGTCCGGCGAGAAGCCATTTAAGGACCCGGGGGAGTCCTTTGAGTGAAATGCCCGTTGCCATACTGTTCTCCTGATGACAGCCAAACCCGGATGAGTGAACCAAATGAATCACACATAAAGGGGGTGTTGTTTTAAATGAAAGAGAGCTGCTTGTTATTCGTGTTCATCCGATACTCATATGGATTACGAATGAACCATTTGGTTAATGTATGGCTATAATAGATCTGTTAAATCGCATTGCGCAATTGTTAATAAATGATTTCGCATTAATTGATCTATGGTGACGGGATCTGAGGTGAAGCGGTAGCCACCCTCTCCATGACGGAGAGGGCCGGAATGCGGAAGGTTAACCTGGCATTGATTTGCGAATGGCTGCCAGCAGCGTCTGCGCGCCGCTGGAAATAGGACTGTCTACGCGCGTCAACACGCCAATAGGCTCGCCCTGACCCTGAGTCGCGATGGGAAGCGAGGTTAACGCACCGCGTCGCAGGTCGTCTCTGACCGCACCGGACGGCACAAACCAGACGTAGTTGTAATCCACGGTTAACTGGCGGGAGAGCGAAGCCGACAGTGTTTCAATGCAACCCGCAGGCATTTTACAGCCCTGACTTTGCAGCAGCGTTTCCGCATTTTGTCGGGGAACGGTCCCTTTCGGAGAGACAACAACAGGCCACTCCATCACGCGGCTTAGCGTGATATTTTCATGCAGAAGAGGATGGTCCGGGCGCACCACTAGTTTGAGCGATTCCAGAAACAGCAGCTCATAGGTTAAGCCGGTCATCAGTTCCGGATCGGACATCCGGCCAATACCAAAATCAATATCCCCGGATTTCAGCGCCGCCAGCAGCATGGTGTTATTCATGGTCGCGACCTGCAACGTGACATCATGCTGTTGCTGATGAAACTGACCCAGCACCATCGGTAGTATCCCCAGCGCAGCAGTAGGCAGCGCGCCGATGCGGACGACATCGTGATGGCTGCCTTCTTTGCGGGTCAACGCCTGGCCGGCAGTATTTAGCGCATCCAGAACTTTCACCGCGTGGGTAAGAAACTGCTCGCCGACAAGCGTCAGCTGTGCGCCAAGACGCCCACGTTCGAATAAGCGGGTGCCGGTCAGTTGCTCCAGTTCATTGAGCGTTTTAGATAATGCCGGCTGGCTGAGATTAAGGGTTTCAGCCGCACGCCCCAGAGTTCCTTGTTGGGCGACGGCAACGAAAGTGTGCAGGTGGCGCAGACGAATGCGCTGACTAAAGAGAGCATTTTTTTCCATACGCGATGTTAAGAACAGATCGATAAGAGTGACAAGTAATACTGTTTAAATTTGATAACCTGATAGCAAATTATTATTAACATTTGATCTAATTGAGTTACAAGAAATTTCTGACGCAGCGCAGGGATTGATGGGAAAAGAAAGCCCGGCAAACGCAGCGATCGCAGCGATGCCGGGCACAGGAGGATTAAAGATCAAAAAAGACGGTTTCCTTATCACCCTGTAGATAGATATCAAAACGGTACACGGTCTCATTACCGCGCGTCTCTTTTTGGGCGATGAGCGTCTGGCGGCGAACTTCCCACTCAATCAGATTCAGTACCGGATCGGTCTGATTTGCGGCCTGTTCATCGGCAAAGTACATCCGCGTATTGAGGCCAATATTGATGCCGCGCGCGGCTATCCACAGATTAACGTGCGGTGCCATCATGCGACCATCGCGACCCACTACCGGGCCGGGTTTGATGGTTTCGAAGCGCCAGATGCCGCTATCAAAATCAGAGCAGGCGCGACCCCAGCCACGGAAATCGGCATCCAGCGCTTTGCCTTCCTGTCTGTCTGCCGGGTGGTTATAGCGTCCGTTGGCGTTCGCCTGCCAAATCTCCAGCAGGACATCGCGCACCGGCGTGCCTGAACCATCCAGTACACGCCCTTCAATGGTAATGCGCTCGCCCTGAGTATGGCTATTGACCAGTACCGGGCCGAAATTTTTTTCGAAAATATGGAACCCGGCGGCATCAGGCGCGAGGCCGATGTGAACATATGGGCCCGCCGTCTGTGAGGCCGTTTCCTGTAAATACTCTTTCATCGCGTAGCCCCCTGAGTGCGGTTTTCAAACAGTGTTGCACGTTGCCCGCGCAGTACCAGATCAAAGCGATATGCCAGACAATCCAGCGGAATCGCGGCATGTGTATCCAGCTCGGCAATCAGCGTACGGATGGCATCATCGTTATTGATAGTTTTGACGATAGGGCACTGTTTGATCAGCGGGTCGCCTTCGAAATACATCTGGGTCACCAGACGTTGTGCAAAGGCATCGCCTGACAGCGAAAAGTGAATATGCGAAGGACGCCAGTCGCTCGCCTGATTACGCCACGGATACGGGCCTGGCTTGATGGTACGGAAGAAGTAGTAGCCGTTTTCATCCGTCAGCACGCGGCCGCAGCCGCCAAAATTGGGGTCGATGGGCGCCAGATACTGATCTTTTTTATGGCGATAGCGGCCGCCGGCGTTGGCCTGCCAGACTTCAACCAGCGTGTTTTTCATCGGGCGGCCAAACCCATCGCGCACATAGCCGTGAACGATGATGCGTTCGCCAATCGGCAGGCCGTCTTTGGCATAGTTCAGGATCAAATCGTTGTCCTGAGGACCCAGATCGTCGCTGGAAAAAACCGGGCCGGTGATTTCTGACAGTGAGTTTTGCAGGGAGATAAGCGCATTACGCGGCGAGCGCAGCACGCTGGTTTTGTAGCCCGGCGCAAACGCGGGCGGGTGACTGCTATAGTCGCGATGGATAACTTCTTGCGGTGACCATTTCGTGCTCATAGGGTGGCTCCGTGTAGGGTGTTGTTTTTGTCGCCACAATGAGTGTGTGTAAATTCAATGTTAATTTAAAGTGAATTTAAGGTGTTTATTTAATAACCTCAGGTTATACCTCTCCGTTTCGCTTACAGCGTCATGCCGATCACACTTTCCAAATTCTTGCCACGCAGTGTCACGAGCTTTTCTACACTCCAGAATATATTCACTGGAGGCATGACATCATGGCGCAAAGCATCACGGCAGATGAGATTCGGGAAGATTTTTCGCAGGCGATGTCGGCAATGTATCAGCAGGAAGTGCCGCAGTACGGCACATTGCTGGAGCTGGTTGCAGACGTGAATCTGGCGGTACTGGAAAATAACACGCGCCTGCATGAACAAATGGTGAATGCGGATGAACTGGCTCGGCTTAACGTTGAGCGTCATGGGGCGATTCGCGTCGGCACGGCTGAGGAGCTGTCGATGCTGCGGCGCATGTTCGCCATTATGGGGATGTACCCGGTTAGCTATTATGATCTCTCTCAGGCGGGCGTACCGGTACACTCCACAGCCTTTCGTCCGGTAGATGATGCGGCGTTGTCGCGCAATCCATTTCGTGTGTTTACCTCGCTCTTACGCCTTGAATTAATTGACGATCCCGCGCTCAGGCAGCGGGCTGCTGAGATTTTACAGCAGCGTGATATTTTTACCCCGCGTTGCCGCGAACTGATTGCGCTCCATGAAGCGCGGGGCGAGTTTACGGCGGCACAGGCGCAGGATTTTGTCCAGCAAGCGCTGGAAACCTTTCGCTGGCATCAGTCGGCGACGGTCGATCGCGAAACCTATCAGGCGCTGCATCAGCAGCATCGGTTAATTGCCGATGTTGTCTGTTTCCCCGGTTGTCACATCAACCATCTCACGCCGCGCACGCTGGATATCGACCGTGTACAGGCGCTGATGGCGGAATACGGAATTGAACCAAAAGCGGTGATTGAAGGCCCGCCGCGCCGTGATGTTCCGTTGTTATTGCGTCAGACCAGTTTTAAGGCGCTGGAAGAGCCAGTGAAATTTGCCGGTGACGGGCAGGGAACGCATACCGCGCGGTTCGGTGAAATTGAGCAGCGGGGCATCGCGTTAACGCAAAAAGGGCGGGCGCTGTATGACAAATTGCTCAATGAGGCGGGTGTCGGTAGCGATAATCTGACCCATCAACTGCATTTACAGGATGTGTTCAAGGCGTTCCCGGATAGCGAATTTTTGCTCCGTCAGCAGGGGCTCGCCTGGTTTCGTTATCGTCTGACGCCCGCAGGGGAAGCACATCGTCAGGCATTTCATCCCGGCGACGATCCGCAGCCGTTAATTGAGCGCGGTTGGGTGATTGCGCAGCCAATTATTTATGAAGATTTCCTGCCGGTCAGCGCGGCGGGGATTTTTCAGTCCAACCTTGGAAACGGCAATTCGACGCGGCATCACGGAAACGCCAGCCGTGATGCCTTTGAACAGGCGCTGGGCTGCCCGGTGCTGGATGAATTTACGCTCTACGAGCAGGCGGAAGCGCGCAGCAAACGGCGTTGCGGTCTGCTCTGAAACAGGTAATCTTGAGGGAGATTGATAAAGGACGGAATCGATGCAAAACCCCTCAACGCCGCTGGCGGAAACCCGCCAGGGCACACTTCTTGGCCTCGTTGATGAGAATATCCACCTCTGGCGAGGCATTCCCTTTGCGCAACCGCCTGTCGGTGCTTTACGCTGGCGTGCGCCGCAGCCCGTTCAACCGTGGAGTGGCGTGCGTCAGGCCGATACTTTCTCTGCTTCCTGCTGGCAGAATATCGACTACTGCCGCGAACTGGGCGGTGGCGATCCGGGGCGCTTCTCGGAAGATTGTCTCTATCTGAATGTCTGGTCGCCAGCCGCGCGTTCAGCTCCTTTACCCGTGATGGTGTGGCTGCACGGTGGCGGGTACACCATTGGTGCGGGCGGTCTGCCGCCGTACGACGGCAAAGCGCTGGCGCAGCGAGATGTGGTGGTGGTGACGGTTAACTATCGGCTCGGGCATTTGGGCTTTTTTGCTCATCCTGCCCTTGAAGGAGAAGACGACGAGCCGTTGAATAACTTTGCCCTGATGGATCAAATCGCCGCGCTACGCTGGGTTCAGCAGAACATCGCGGCATTTGGTGGTGACAGCGATAATGTCACGTTATTTGGCGAGTCTGCGGGCGCGCGCAGCGTGCTGTCACTCATGACATCGCCGAAAGCGGCGGGGCTGTTTCACAAAGCGGTGATCCAGAGTGGCTATACGCTTCCCGATACCCCACGCGAAAAGGCGCTGGAGAAGGGCGTGCAGCTGGCGGCGCACTTTGGCCTGGAGAATGCCAGCTCGGACCAGCTACGTGCGATCCCGCCGGAAAAGTTCTGGCCGCTCGAAGCACCGCTCAATATTGGCCCAACGCCCATCGCCGGAGACGCGGTGCTACCACAGCCCATGCTGGACGTCTTTTTTGCCGGGAAACAGCATGCGATGCCGGTGTTGATTGGTTCGAACAGCGACGAAGCCAGCGTGATGGCGGTGTTTGGTGTTGATCTTGCCGGTGAGATAGAAAAACTCAGGCGAACCCGGCGTCTGGGGCTGGGGCTCATTAAACTGCTCTATCCGGGTGTGAAGGGCGATGAAGAACTCGGGCGTCAGGTGTGCCGGGATATGGCCTTTACCACACTGGGCTATGTGGTGATGCAGGCTCAACAGCGGGTGAATCAACCCTGCTGGCGCTACTGGTTTGATTATGTGGCCGAAGCGGAACACGCGACTTACGCCAACGGCGCGTGGCATGGCAACGAAGTGCCTTACGTTTTTGATACTCTGACGCTGGCAGAACCTGCCCGATTTTACGTCAATGAGCGAGACAGAGCCTTTGCGGCACAGGTGGCCGCTTATTGGGTGAATTTTGCACATCATGCCAGTGCCACCTGCACTGTACTCAATGGCCCCACTCGCTGGCCCGCATCGGTCCAGGGCCGCGATCGGCTACTGCGAATTGGCCTGAATAAGCACGCAGGTTTTAAAGTGGAGAACCGTTTTATGCGTGCGCGGCTGGCGTTGTTTAAGCGGGTGATGAAGCATCATGTGACGCTGGATTGAGCGTTGTATTGACCTTGCGGTCTGTAAGAGGCACTCTACATGTGACTAGCATATAGGGGGCCTCGGGTTGATTGAAAAATCACTCGGGGCTTTTCTCTATCTGCCCTCCTGCAAATGCCAGGACAGATAGCCTTAAAGGAGTTGTTTATGTCAGCGCCGTTGGTGGCCGTAATCGCCACTGAAGGGTTCAGCCCGTTTCACCTCTCCGTACCGGAGATGATTTTTAGCCAAATCCTGCCAGGCGATGCGTTATTTCGTTATGTGGTTTGCGCCGAAAATCCGGGGATAATCCCCTCGAAATCGGGCATGTCAGTATCCGTTGAACACGGGCTCGACACGCTGAATGATGCCGACATTATTATTATCCCATTCTGGGCACATCCCGAAGAAAAACCCTCCGTTGCGCTGCTCAACGCCTTGCTGGCAGCCCGCCTGCGAGGCGCGAATATTGTCGGGCTTTGTCTTGGGACGTATGTGCTTGCCTACGCCGGGCTTCTGGATAACCACCGGGCCGCGACTCACTGGGAGTTTGAAGCGGATTTTACGGCACGTTTCCCCTGCGTACAGCTCGATACCAACTCGCTCTACGTGGATGACGACCATCTGATCACCTCCGCCGGCACGGCTGCCGGGATCGATTGCTGCCTCTATGTACTGCGTAAATATTATGGCAGCGCCGTTGCCAATAAAGTCGCCCGCCGCATGGTGATCCCCCCGTATCGTGAGGGGGGTCAGGCCCAGTTTATTGAATGTGCCGTGCCGAAAAACACCAAAGATAGCCGAATTAATGCTTTGCTGGATTACCTGCGTGGCCATCTTGATAAACCACATGATGTTGATTCACTGGCGAATTTTGTTTCGATGGCGCGGCGTACCTTTACCCGCAACTTCACCCGAGCAACGGGTGTATCGCCGGTGGAATGGTTGCAGGTTGAACGTCTGCGCTACAGCCAGACGTTGCTGGAATCAACGGACCATAGCGTGGAAATGATCGCCAGTTTGTCAGGGTTTAACTCGCCGGTTTCTTATCGTCAGGGATTTAAACAACGGTTTGGCGTGAGTCCGAGTGAGTGGCGCAAGATGTTTCGTGGTAAATAACGTTTTTTATACACAAATTTACACCTTATTCAGTCTCTTCCCCTCGACAGAATCTTTTTGCGCCAGTCAGAACAATTTATCGCGCCAACAATTGGATTATTAATCGATTTTGTCTAGAGTGGTCGGACTTAACGACGTAACCGTTTACCGCATTCTTCTCTTAAAAAGGACGCTTTCTCAGGCATGAACCGCAGACACTTTCTTAAATCATCAATGGCTGTTGCCGCCGTGTGCGGGACATCCGGTGTAGCCTCCCTTTTTTCTCAGGCTGCGTTAGCGCAGGAGTCGGATATTGCGGACGGCCAGACCCGTCGTTTCGACTTTTCCGTGCTGCAGTCTATGGCACACGATCTCTCCCGTCAGCCATGGGGCGGCGCGCCGCGTCCGTTGCCGGAGACGCTGGCGAACATGACGCCGCAGGCCTACAACAGCATTCAATATGATGCCGCACATTCTCTGTGGAACAACGTTGACGATCGCCAGTTAGACATCCAGTTCTTCCACGTGGGGATGGGGTTCCGCCGTCGCGTGCGGATGTTCTCCGTGGATGCCGCGACGCAGCAGGCGCGCGAAGTGCATTTCCGTCCGGAACTGTTTAAATACACCGACACGGGCGTTGATACCAAACAGCTGGAAGGGCAGACCGACCTCGGATTTGCCGGGTTCCGCGCGTTCAAAGCGCCGGAGCTGGCGCGTCGCGATATCGTTTCTTTCCTTGGCGCGAGCTACTTCCGCGCAGTCGACAGTACTTATCAGTACGGTTTGTCCGCCCGAGGGCTGGCGGTGGATACCTACACCGACAGTCTGGAAGAGTTCCCGGACTTCACCTCGTTCTGGTTTGAAACGGTGAAACCCGGGGCAACCGTCTTTACGGTTTACGCGCTGCTCGACAGCCCAAGCGTGACCGGCGCGTATAAGTTCATCATCAACTGTGCGGAAAGCCAGGTGATCATGGACGTCGAAAATCATATCTACGCGCGTAAAGACATCAAACAGCTGGGTATCGCCCCGATGACCAGTATGTTCAGCTGCGGCAATAATGAACGCCGCGTCTGTGACACCATCCACCCGCAAATTCATGACTCCGATCGTCTGGCAATGTGGCTGGGTAACGGTGAGTGGATTTGCCGTCCGCTGAATAACCCACAGAAACTGCAATTCAACGCTTATCAGGACAAAAACCCGAAAGGCTTTGGCTTGTTGCAACTGGATCGCGATTTCACGCACTATCAGGACATCATGGGTTGGTACAACAAGCGCCCGAGTCTGTGGGTTGAGCCGCGTAATCAGTGGGGCAAAGGGGCCGTCAGCTTGATGGAAATCCCGACCACCGGTGAAACGCTGGATAACATTGTTTGCTTCTGGCAGCCGGAAAAACCGGTGAAAGCGGGCGATACGCTTAACTTCAGCTACCGTCTCTACTGGAGCGCGATGCCGCCGGTGCGTTCACCGCTGGCCCGCGTGATGGCGACCCGTACCGGTATGGGCAGTTTCCCGGAAGGCTGGGCACCGGGCGAGCATTACCCGGAAAAATGGTCACGTCGTTTTGCTATCGATTTCGTTGGCGGCGATTTGAAAGCGGCCGCACCGAAAGGTATCGAGCCGGTCATTACGCTCTCCAGCGGGGAAGCCAAACAAATTGAGATCCTCTATGTGGAACCGTTCGACGGCTACCGCATTCTCTTTGACTGGTATCCGACCTCCGATTCAACCGACCCGGTTGATATGCGTATGTTCCTGCGCTGTCAGGGTGATGCCATCAGTGAAACCTGGTTGTATCAGTATTTCCCGCCCGCGCCGGATAAACGTCAGTACGTTGATGACCGCGTGATGAAGTAATCGAGCAAACTGTAACCTGTAGGCCGGATAAGCGAAGCGCCATCCGGCTTTTTTATTGAGGAAACACCATGCCTTCGCAGGAGATTATCCCGGTTAGCCCTACGTTGAGCCTCCACGCGGTTGATGAAAGCCACGTACCGGCGCTGCATCAGTTGGTTATCAAAAACAGAGACTGGCTTTCTGCGTCTATGAACTGGCCGCTTTTGGTCACAAGCGAGCAGGATACGCGCCAGCATGTGCTGGGCAATATGATGCTGCATCAGCGCGGCATCGTGAAAATGTTTATGATTTTCGAACATGATACGCTGGTGGGTGTACTGTCGTTTAATCAGATTGAACCGACCAACAAGACCGGTTATATCGGTTACTGGCTGGATGAGTCTGAGCAAGGCAAAGGCATTCTTTCCGCCTCGTTGCAGGCGTTTATTGACTACTTTGTACAACGCGGCGAAGTCCGACGCTTCGTCATTAAATGCCGCGTGGATAACGCGCGCAGCAATCAGGTTGCCTTACGTAACGGGTTTAGCCTCGAAGGCTGTCTGAAGCAGGCGGAATTTCTCAACGGCGTTTATTACGATCAAAATATCTACGCACGGATTATCGACAACGCGTCAAAGTGATCCTAACAGCGGCGTGCGCGTAATACGCTGCTCGCCGCGGATCACCGCGCGTCCGCGCAAATGAATGACGTCATCACCAAAGGCTTCGACAACGGCATCACCTTCAATCTCAACATGATGCTCGATCACCACATCGCCGCGAATACGGGCATGCCCGTAAATCAATACGTTATCGTCGAGCAGAATTGGGCCGCCCTGAAGCCAGGCGTGACCGCCGACGCGCACGTGATGTTTCAACAGGCAATTGCCTTCAATGACCGCATTTTCAGCCACCTGCGAGCTGTATCGCAGGGTGGGGATGGCGTCTTCACCGGCCCCGGCTACCACCCGTGCGTTGCCATACACTTTCGCGCAGTCGCAGACCCAGACGTCATTTTCTTCGTTGCCTTCCAGCAGGGCGCGTTCGAAAATTTCTGCCCGATGTTCAACAAAAGCATGATTCACAATCGCTTCACCATAAATTTGTGCCTGGTGAACAATTCGCGAGCGGCTCACCGTCGCGTGGTCGTAAATCTGAAGCACTTGATCGTTATCAGGCGTCAACCCCTGGGCGGCAATCACCTGGCTATGGTGTAAAACGCGCGCGTTGCCAAACAGGTGACAATATCCGCGAACGGTGGATGCCTGCACGGTGACGTTGTCACTTATCAGGGCGTAATGACTGATTTTACTGTAATCGATCCAGGCCTCTCCGCGGATATGCGCATGATGGCTGACTTCGCAAGGCTGCGTCAGGCGAGCGTTTCCTTCGATATGCGCGCCTGCAAATACCACGCTGTTTTCATCGTAGATCCAACAATCGCCTTGCTGACTGAGCGCATTTTCGTCGTCTATCCAACCGCCCGCGCTGCCTGCGGTAACGTCGGCAAAGTCACGCAGGGCGACGATTTGCCGCACCACAACGTTGCGTTTATCGCCATTTTCCGTAAACGAGTGTGTGCGGGTCTGTTCGCTAAGGCGGTATTTTTTCATCGGTTATTCTCATTGCTTCGCACTAAGATAAACGTAGCAAATATTGCAGGTAGCGGGCATTTAAAGATTACTTTAAAATGCATCTTCAAAATTAGTTGATAATATAAACAAAATGAAGAATTCGAAGTGTGAGAGCAAGGTGTTGAATTTACCCGCTGGCTATTTTGGCATGGTGTTGGGGACCATCGGGATGGGGTTTGCCTGGCGCTACGCCAGCACGATTTGGCCGGTGAGCCGGGCGATTGGCGACGGTCTGGTGATTCTGGCCATCGTTATGTGGAGCCTGCTGGCGCTGGCGTTTATCAGCCGGGCGATACGCTTTCCGCATAGCGTCATTGACGAAATGCGGCATCCGATTGCCAGCAGCTTTGTCAGCCTGTTTCCGGCAACAACGATGCTGGTGTCAATTGGCGTTACGCCGTGGGACAGACCGATTGCGCTGGTGTTGTTTGCCGTGGGGGTCACGCTGCAACTGGGTTATGCCGCCTGGCAAACGGCGGGGCTGTGGCGCGGAGAACATCCCGAAGGCGCCACCACGCAGGGGCTCTATTTACCGACCGTGGCGAATAACTTTATCAGCACCATGGCCTGCGGCGCGCTGGGTTTTAACGACGCCGGGCTGGCGTTTCTGGGGGCGGGCGTAATTTCATGGATTACGCTCGAACCGGCTATCGTTCAGCGCTTGCGTAGCGGTGGCGAATTGCCGATGCCGCTGCGTACTTCACTGGGGATTCAACTTGCCCCGGCGCTGGTGGCCTGTAGCGCATGGCTGAGCGTCAACGGCGGGCATGCTGATGTCTTCGCCAAAATGCTGTTTGGTTATGGCCTGCTGCAACTGCTGTTTATGCTGCGCCTGATGCCCTGGTATCTGCGTCAGGCTTTTAATGCGTCGTTCTGGAGCTTCTCGTTTGGTATCTCCGCGCTTGCCACGACGGCGCTGCATTTGGGCCATGCCAGTGGCGTCGGTTTCTACCATCACCTGGCGTTGCCGATGTTTATCTTTACCAATTTTATTATTGGCCTGTTATTGATACGCACGCTGGTGTTACTGCTTCAGGGGAAACTGCTGGTCCGTGTTGACCGTTCTGTCTTAGAGAAAAGTAAGGATTGATGATGACGATTCGTGATGAAAACTACTTTAGCGAAAAATATGGCCTGACCCGCACGCATTCCGAGGTGCTGGAGGCGGCGAAAGTGATTACGCCGGGTAAAACGTTGGATCTCGGCTGCGGTAACGGGCGTAACGCGCTCTACCTTGCCGCAAACGGTTTTGACGTTACGGCATGGGATAAGAATCCGGCAAGCATCAATAACCTGGAATCCATCCGCCGTGAAGAAGGGCTGGAGAATTTACAATCGGCAATTAAGGATCTCAATGCACTGAGCTTTGAAGGGGAGTACGACTTTATTCTTTCGACCGTTGTGATGATGTTCCTGCAACCGGAAACGATTCCTGGTTTGATTGCGAATATGCAGCGTTGTACGCAGCCCGGCGGATATAACCTGATTGTCGCAGCGATGGATACTGAAGACTATCCTTGTACCGTAGGTTTCCCTTTTGCGTTTAAAACGGATGAGCTACGTCACTACTATGCAGGCTGGAACTTACTTAAATATAACGAGAATCCAGGTGAACTGCACCGTACTGATGCCAATGGCAATCGCATTAAACTGCGTTTTGCCACAATGCTGGCGCAAAAAACGGCATAACGGCTAAAAGTCCCACTATTCCCTTTTTCTTATCATAAATTACCGGCTAAAAATTACGCCGGTAATTTTTTATTCGCCTGCTAACTAATTATTTTTTTTCTATAAATTGCGAGCGACAACCATTTTTGCAACAACAGGCAGTTCATTCCTTTGCTATAACTCTTTTGAAATCGTACCTCTATCAGGATTAAACCCATGCGTACTCATACGTTCTTCAAAGTTGCGGCCCTTGCTGGCGTTATTGCTCTGTCTGGTTGTGCGTCGAAAGTCGCGGAACCTACGCAGTATTCCGGCTTTTTAAAAGATTATTCGAATCTGCAGGAAACCACCTCCGCAACGGGCAAACCGACCCTGCGTTGGGTGGATCCTAATTACAATCCTAAAAATTATGACAGCATTGTTTATAACCCTGTGGTCTATTATCCGACGCCGAAACCGAGCACCCAGATTGGCCAAAAAGCGCTGGATGATATTCGTACTTACACCGATCAACAGATTAAACAGGCTGTCTCACAGCATAAAAAAATCGTTGCCACCCCAGGGCCACGTAGCCTGATCTTCCGTGGTGCAATTACCGCCGTCGATTCGAGTAATGAAGGGCTCCAGTTCTACGAAGTGGTGCCAATTGCGTTAGTGGTTGCCGGTACCCAAATGGCGACCGGTCACCGTACGATGGATACCCATCTTTTCTTCGAGGGTGAGTTGATCGATGCGGCAACCAATAAACCGGTGGTGAAAGTAGTGCGTAAAGGCGAAGGGAAAGATCTCAACAATGAGAATACCCCGATGACGCTGCAAACCCTGAAAAAGACCATCGACGATATGGCGGTGGATGCCGTTAAATTCGACCCGGCAATGAAATAATCGAAAATCGGGTGGCCCAGGCCACCCGATTTTTTACGCCTGTTTCATTTTCAGCCGCGTCTTTAGAAGCCCCGCAGGCACCCGCGCAAACATCACCAGATTCCCGACTAAAATCAGCACCAGCCCGATAATGGCGTTGGCATGCCACTGATAGCCTTCGTACAACGTCGAGAGCGTCAGCGCGACCAGCGGAAACAGTAGCGTGCTGTACGCCGCGTTGCTGGCACCGATTCTGCCTACCAGAGTGAAGTAGGCGCCAAAGGCAATCACCGAGCCAAAAATAGCCAGGTAGAACAGGGCACCCAGATAGCTCGTGGTCCACTGCGGCGTAAAGTTATCGCCGCGTAGCAGAGCGATTGCCCCAATGATCAGCGTGCCGTAGAGCATCGCCCAGCTATTGGTGGTCAGCGTTTCCAGCCCGCGTCGCTGGTGGCGGATACTGAGCATATTGCCCAGCGAGAAGCCGTAGGTGCCAAGGGCACTCAACAGGATCCCCGGTAGCATCGTGCTACTCAGCCCGGATGCCTGAAGATCGTCCCAGAACAGGGTGATAATCCCGACCAGTCCCAGCAGTGCGGCAAGGTAAAAGCGTCCTGGCGGCGTCTGGCGAAAAAAAAGAAAACTGTTGATGGCGTTAAAGAGTACCGCCATCGAGAAAATCACCGATTCCAGCCCGGTGTTAATCCAGCTTGCGGCGGTGTAAAAACACCAGAAGTTAAAGCCGAACACACAACAACCCTGCAAGATGCAAAAAAGATGGTCGCGTAAGGCGAGGCGACGCAGACGGCGAGCCAGGAGCAGAATCGTCAGCATGGTGACGCTGGCAATTGCGAAGCGCCAGAAGATAGACACGGTAGCCGGTACCGGGCCTTGTTGTAAAAAAATGGCGATCCACGTCGTGCCCCAGATGGCGACAACCAGTATGTAGAGCAGTGCGTTCATGCGCGTTCCTCAATAACCCTGAAAAGCGCAGTTTGACGCGTCTTGCTGGGTGGCGCTTGCAGCGCCTTGCCACTGACTTGCAAATTCTTGCGGATTTTTTGTGAGCAAAGTCGAACAACTCTGGCAATCATGGGCGTCGCTACATAGACTAGCTCTATGAATCATCGTGATACAGACCGCCAATGACACATTCCTACGCTACTCTGGAACGCCTGCAAAGTCAGAACGCCGTGCTGCGTGATACGGTTGTGCTTAATTCAGGTATCCAGCTTGCGGCCTGGTATAATAATTGTGACACTGTCACCGTTGAAAGCGATCATCATACGCTGAGTCTTTATGTAGCGGATGGCTATGAAAGCTATCAGAAAACGCCGCACGGATGGAAAAATGGCGGCGGCCCGGACCGCTTCTGCCTGATGCCGCAGGCGTGTGAATCAACGTGGGATATTCGCGGCGACCTCTCTTTCGTGCATCTCTATTGCACTGACCATCATCTGAAACAGATTGGCGAGCAGATCTGGGACCGAAGCCCGACGGCTATTCAGCTTGAGGAAAAATCCTTTGCCGACGACGCTAAAATCACCGCGCTTTATCGTCAGTTTCTGCTGAGCTGCGACTGGCAGCAACCTGCAAACCAACTGACGTTAAGCAGCGCCAGTACACTGCTGTTGACACATCTTATCCAGAATTATGCCTCCGTTCAGTGGCGGCTGCCTGTTGTGACGGGCGGCCTCGCGCCAACGGTGCTGCGCAATGTGCTGGCGTGGATTGACGACAACCTGTCGCAACCGCTGACGCTTGCGGACCTGGCCGCTCAGGCCGCACTCAGCGAATATCATTTTGCGCGTATGTTTCGTCAGTCAACCGGTCTTGCGCCGCACCAGTATGTGATGCAACGACGGATGGATCATGCCGAACAACTGGTGCGCACGACCGCGTTACCGCTGACCGACATCGCGCTGGCCTGCGGGTTTAGCTCGGCCAGCCACTTCAGTAATCGCTTTAAACGCGTGCAGGGCGTTACGCCATCGCAGCTACGCGCGGCGCACCTGCGATAGCAGCGCATAACTTGCGCCACCCAGTATTAACCCCCAGAAAGCCGAGCCGACTCCGGCGAGCGAAAGCCCGCTGGCGGTGACCAAAAAAGTGACCATTGCCGCGTCACGTTCATTCACCTGGTGCAGTGCCTGATACAGACTACCGCTTAGCGTTCCCAGCAACGCCAGCCCTGCCAGCATTTCAATCCAGGCGGCGGGAAGTGATGCCATCAACGCCGTGATTGACCCGCCAAATAGGCCGGCCAACAGATAAAATACGCCGGCAGCGGCAGCGGCACGCCAGCGTTGCATGGCTTGCGGATGGGCATCGGGGCTCTGGCAAATAGCAGCAGTAATCGCGGCGATACAAACGGAGTAAACGCCGAACGGCGCGAACAGTAACGCCAGCGCGCCGGTAAAGACGATCAACGGGGAGGCGGGAATGTGATAGCCCGAAGCCTGTAATGTGGCGAATCCCGGTGCATTCTGCGAGGCCATGGTGACCAGGAAAAAAGGGATACCAACGCTTAACAGCAGCGCGGGAGAAAAATGTGGCGGGATAAATTCAGGCGCAACGAGGGTGAAAGTGAGCGTATTGCGCTGCACCTCGCCACCCAGCCAGGCCACCAGACTACCGACTATCAGGGCTGCCACTACTGCATAACGTGGCGCGAAGACTTTACAGAGAAGCCAGGCAAGCAGCATGCTACCGCAGAGGACAAGGTGATTTTGCAGGCTGGAAAACGCCTGTAACCCGAAGCGCAGTAAGATCCCCGCCAGCATTGCCGCCGCCAGCGAATGTGGAACCCATTTCATTAACTGGGCAAATAACCCGGTCACGCCGCACAATACAATCAGCGCGTTTGCGAAGATAAAAATCCCCACCGCCTCGTTGAGCGTTGCACCCTGTAAGCCACCCACCAGTAGCGCTGCGCCTGGCGTTGACCAGGCCGTTAAGATTGGCGCTTTTTTCCAGAGCGTTAGCGCCAGCGTGCTGATCCCCATTGCCAGCCCTAACGCCGTCATCCATCCGGCAATTTGCGTGGCGTTTGCCCCCGCAGCGGCAGCGGCCTGCCAGATGATTGCGGCTGAGCTGGCGTAGCCCACCAGCACCGCGACGAACCCCGCCATCAGCGTTGGGAAGGGGCAAAAACGAGTGAACATACTGACCTCTTGTGCGTTATAGCGTCCAAAAGAACTGTAGCATTGGGCGTTATAACGCACAAGCAGTGATGATTAGCACAGGTTGTTCAGTAAACCTTTGATATAATAAAGCCGTTTCTGCACTGGAGAGGTGATATGAATATTGCACAACATCTGTCAGCCACGCTGAGATCGCTGCGCCAGCAACGCGAGTGGAGTCTGTCGCGGCTGGCGGAAGAGACCGGCGTGTCCAAAGCGATGCTGGGGCAAATCGAGCGTAATGAATCCAGCCCGACGGTGGCGACGTTGTGGAAAATTGCCACTGGCTTGAATGTACCGTTTTCAGTTTTTATCACGCCACCGCAGGTTGAGGTGCCCGGCGCGTTTGATCCACAGCAGCAGGCGATGGTCGTTACGCCGGTTTTTCCGTGGGACCCGGAACTGTACTTCGATCATTTTTCCATCGTGCTGGCCCCCGGCGCGTTAAGCGAATCGACGCCGCATGAAAAGGGCGTCATTGAGCACGTCGTGGCCATCAGCGGTACGCTCGATATGCGCGTGGCGGGTGTGTGGTGCAGCCTGACGCCAGGGGAAGGTTTACGTTTTGCCGGTGACGAAGCGCATGCTTATCGCAACAGCAGCGACCAGCCCGCGCATTTTCATTCGTTGATTCACTACCCAAAAGAAAAAACCGCAAGCGAGCTTGCGGTGCGTCATAGAGACAGTAATCATCAATAACGTGACGAGGAAATCCGGAATACGCACTCACTGTAATCGGCCCGGTGTGCGCGCGGAAATAGTTAATTCTTCAATACTTTGCCGGAAATGAGAAATTGACCGCGCAGAAGTGGTGGAAAAGTGTTTGGTCTGCGCCAGGATCTGACTACAATAGCCGCCATTTTGACCCCAACGGATAACAACGACAGTATGCGCCTGCAAAACCATCATCTTGAATTACTGAGCCCGGCCCGAGATACGGCGATTGCCCGCGAAGCCATTCTTCACGGTGCGGACGCGGTTTATATCGGTGGCCCTGGCTTTGGTGCTCGCCATAATGCCAGCAACAGCCTGAGTGATATTGCCGAACTGGTGCCTTTCGCCCACCGCTACGGTGCGAAGATTTTTATCACGCTTAATACCATTCTTCATGATGATGAGCTGGAGCCCGCGCAGAAGCTGATTACCGATCTCTACGAGACCGGCGTTGATGCATTGATTGTGCAGGATATGGGCATACTGCAGTTGGATATTCCGCCTATAGAGCTGCACGCCAGTACGCAGTGCGATATCCGCAGCGTTGAGAAAGCGAAATTCCTTTCTGACGTAGGCTTCAGTCAGATCGTGCTGGCGCGCGAGCTGAACCTGCAACAGATTCAGGCAATTCATGAAAGCACTGACGCGACCATCGAATTCTTTATTCATGGCGCGCTGTGTGTGGCCTACTCCGGCCAGTGCAATATTTCTCACGCCCAGACCGGGCGCAGCGCTAACCGTGGTGATTGCTCACAGGCCTGCCGTCTGCCTTATACCCTGAAGGACGATCAGGGGCGTGTGGTGGCGTTTGAAAAACATTTGCTGTCGATGAAAGATAACGATCAAACAGCCAACCTTGGCGCGTTGATTGATGCGGGTGTCCGCTCCTTCAAAATTGAAGGGCGATACAAAGACATGAGCTATGTGAAAAATATCACCGCCCATTATCGCCAGATACTCGATGCGATTATTGAAGAACGCGGCGACCTGGCGCGCGCTTCTGCGGGGCGTACGGAACATTTCTTTATTCCGTCCACCGATAAGACGTTCCATCGCGGCAGTACCGACTATTTCGTTAACGCGCGTAAAGGTGACATCGGTGCCTTTGATTCGCCGAAGTTCGTCGGTCTTCCGGTCGGTGAAGTGCTGAAAGTCAGCAAAGATCACCTGGATGTAGAAGTGACCGAACCGTTAGCCAATGGCGATGGCCTGAACGTGCTGATTAAACGCGAAGTGGTGGGCTTCCGTGCGAATACGGTCGAGAAAACCGGTGAAAACCGTTATCGCGTTTGGCCAAATGAAATGCCTGCCGATCTGTATAAGGTGCGCCCAAATCACGTCCTTAACCGTAACCTTGACCATAACTGGCAGCAGGCGTTACTGAAAACTTCCAGCGAACGCCGCATCGGCGTGGACGTTGAACTGTCGGGCTGGCAGGAGCAACTGGTGTTAACCATGACCAGCGAAGATGGCGTCAGCGTCACCCATACGCTGGATGGCGAATTTGCCCCGGCCAACAATGCGGAAAAAGCGCTGAGCCAGTTGCAGGACGGTATCGCTAAGCTGGGCCAGACCTGTTATTACCCGCGCCGCACCGACGTGCAGTTAGCGGAAGCGTTGTTTGTCCCAAACAGCGTGCTGAATCAGCTGCGTCGTGAAACCGTAGAAATGCTCGAAACGGCGCGCCTGGCAGCGTATCAACGCGGCAGCCGTAAACCGGTCAGTACGCCAGCGCCGGTCTATCCGGAAACGCACCTTAGTTTCCTGGCAAACGTCTACAACCACAAAGCGCGCGAATTCTATCAGACCTTTGGCGTTAAGCTTATTGATGCGGCGTATGAAGCGCATGAAGAGAAGGGTGATGTGCCGGTGATGATCACTAAACACTGCCTGCGTTTTGCCTTTAATTTGTGCCCGAAACAGGCAAAAGGGTCAATCAAGAGCTGGCGCGCTACGCCGATGCAACTGGTTCACGGTGATGAAGTGTTGACGCTGAAGTTTGATTGTCGCCCGTGTGAGATGCATGTCGTCGGGAAAATCAAGAATCACATCCTGAAGATGCCGCTGCCGGGAAGCGTGGTCGGATCGGTCAGCCCGGATGAACTGCTGAAGACGTTGCCTAAGCGTAAGTAAAAGCTAACCCCTCTCCGATATGGAGAGGGGACCGATTGTGTCTCGTATCGTCAGGATTTAAATCCGGCGGCGGTCATCATTAAACGAAATAAATATCCTACCACCGCCAGTGTTAACACGCTTACGCCCCAGATTGCGACCAGCCAGAATAGCCGCTGAAGCCATGATTTTTGCATCAGTGATACCCCTCGCCATGTTGGACTTTCCCGCGGAAGACGTAGTAGCTCCAGAAGGTATAAACCAGAATAATGGGAATAATCAACAGGGCACCAATCAGCATAAAGCCCTGACTTTGCGTCGGCGCAGCCGCCTGCCACAGGGTGATATCGGGCGGAATAATATGCGGCCAGATGCTGATCCCCAGTCCACTAAAACCGAGGAAAATCAGTACCAGCGTCAAGACAAACGGCTGAGCGTGGCATTCCGGGCGGGCCAGCGCGCGCCAGATGACCAGGCTGACGGCCATCACCAGCACGGGAACCGGTAACAGGAACCACAGATTTGGTAGCGTAAACCAGCGCTGCGCAATGGCTGGGTGCGCCAGCGGCGTCCACGCGCTAATCACCGCAATCACCGCCAACAGTGCCAGCAAAAGCCCACCCGCGTGGCGGCGCATAATACGTTGCAATGGATCTTCACTTTTCATGACCAGCCAGGTTGCGCCCAGCAAGGCGTAGGCCACGACCAGTCCCAATCCACAGAACAGCGTAAACGGCGTCAGCCAGTCGAACGGGCCACCGGCGAATGTCCGGTTAACCACCGGAAAACCGTTCAGCACCGCGCCGACCACCACGCCCTGGCTGAACGTCGCCACAATAGAGCCGCCCAGAAAGGCTTTATCCCAGAAAGGGCGATGTGATGGTGTAGCGTTAAAGCGAAATTCAAACGCCACGCCGCGAAAGATCAGGCCGATCAGCATCAACGATAACGGGATAGTCAGCGCGTCAATGATCACCGCATAGGCTAGCGGAAATGCACCAAACAACGCCGCGCCGCCCAACACCAGCCAGGTTTCGTTGCCGTCCCACACCGGGGCGACGCTGTTTACCATCACGTCACGGTCGGCGGCGTTACGGGTGAACGGGAACAAAATACCGATCCCCAAATCAAAGCCATCCATCACGATATACATCAGGGTGGCGAAGACGATAATCACAAACCAGATAATAGAGAGGTCGACGCCCATCAGTGCTGCTCCTGTGAATGCGTAGGGGTAATTGCGGCGGAAAGAGGACGCGCAGGCGTACCCTCAGCGGGTGGGGTGAAATCCTGCGGCCCTTTGCGGATCAGGCGCACCATGTAGCTGTATCCGACGCCGAAGACCGAGCTGTAAACCACAAAAAAAGCCAGCAGACTGATACTCATATGCAAATCACCGTGCGCGGAAACCGCATCCGCCGTGCGCTGTAGACCATAAACGACCCACGGCTGACGCCCCACTTCAGTGGTGACCCATCCGGCCAGAATGGCGATTAAGCCAGATGGCCCCATCAGCAACGCAAACCATAAGAAGGGGCGCGAAACATAGAGACGTTGTTTTTTCCGCAGCCACAGCGCGGCCACGCCTAACAGCAGCATCAGCATGCCAAGACCGGCCATAATGCGAAATGACCAGAAGACGATGGTGGAATTAGGGCGATCCTCTTTGGCAAACTCCTTCAGCGCCGGGACCTGTTTGTCGAGGCTATGGGTGAGGATCAGGCTTCCCAGCGCGGGGATCTCGAGGCCGTAGCGGGTGCGCTCCTGCTCCATATCGGGCCAGCCAAACAGCAACAGCGGCGTAGGCTCACCCGGCGGATTTTCCCAGTGACCTTCAATGGCGGCGATTTTTGCCGGCTGGTGTTTCAGCGTATTCAGACCGTGCATATCACCAATCATGGCCTGAATGGGCGCGACGATAAGCGTCATCCACAGGGCCATCGAAAACATGGTGCGGATAGCGGGGGTGTTATTACCGCGCAGCAGATGCCAGGCCGCAGATGCGCCGACAAACAGGGCGCTGCTCAGGAAAGCCGCCACCGTCATATGTAACAGGCGATAGGGGAATGAAGGGTTGAAGACCACCGCGAACCAGTCAACCGGTACGACCTGACCGTTGACGATCTCGAATCCCTGCGGTGTTTGCATCCAGCTGTTTGACGCGAGGATCCAGAATGTCGAGATAAGCGTACCCAGCGCCACCATACAGGTGGCGAAGAAGTGTAACCCCGGCCCGACTTTATTCCAGCCAAAGAGCATTACGCCGAGGAAGCCTGCTTCGAGGAAAAAGGCGGTCAATACTTCATAGGTCAGCAGCGGGCCGGTAATGCTGCCTGCAAATTGTGAGAATCCGCTCCAGTTGGTACCAAACTGATAGGCCATTACCAGCCCGGAAACGACGCCCATCCCAAAGTTAACGGCAAAAATCTTCGACCAGAAATGGTAGAGCGAACGCCAGACCGGCTGACGGGTTTTGAGCCATAACCCTTCGAGCACCGCCAGATAGCTGGCAAGCCCGATGGTGATGGCGGGAAAGATAATGTGAAAGGAGACGGTGAAGGCGAACTGTATTCGCGCCAGGTGAAACGCATCAAGACCAAACATGCAAAACTCCGCATCAATTTTTGTTCGGTCAAATTGTAAGGTGCGTAACAATCCGGTGACATGTACAGCAAAGCAATGTTTTTAGATAACAGTTGCGTTAACTGTTATACATCCGGGGGAGGATCGTCGTGCGAATGACTGAGCGAAATGTAAGGAAAGTTAAGCTTTTTCGGTTCCGAATTTTTGTTTAACTTTCATTGAAGTAGAGGGGATTACTCTGCCGCTCGTTGTCCAGCATGACAGTACAATCCGCCATTAGCTCAACTGGAAGAGCAGACGATTTTCGATTGGAAGGGACGGGGTTCGAGGCCTCGATGGCGGTCCACATTTCCGGGTTACTTGATATAGGAATCCAGTACCTTCAGCACCACTTCAAGATCTTCTTCACGCTTCAATTCTTCGCCCTGATGAACAATATGTTCCGTCAGATGGCCCTTAATGACTTCGCGCATTAAACCATTCACCGCACCACGGAT
Source organism: Pseudocitrobacter sp. 2023LY-00077 (assembly GCF_055796175.1). NCBI lineage: Bacteria > Pseudomonadati > Pseudomonadota > Gammaproteobacteria > Enterobacterales > Enterobacteriaceae > Pseudocitrobacter > Pseudocitrobacter sp. 2023LY-00077. The sequence continues at coordinate 158,807 of NZ_JBSPEI010000012.1, forward strand.
CGCTGCGATTTGCTGTAACACGGCGGCACATTCATGAGGCTCATCGAGCATTTTTTTGAGCGCCACCACCTGCCCCTGAATCTTGCTGGCACGGGCTTTAAGCTTCTGTTTATCACGAATAGTATGCGACATGCTGATATCTCTCTGACTTAAAATCGATGTCGATTATAGCATTAGCATTCTACTGGGGGGTAGTATTCGGTACTGGGGGGGAGTAGAATTCGGCACGTCCATCTCTAACCAATAATTATTATCATGAACGAATTCACAACACTTCTTCAGCAAGGAAATGCCTGGTTTTTCATTCCGAGTGCCATTTTGCTTGGCGCGCTTCACGGGCTGGAGCCGGGGCATTCGAAAACGATGATGGCGGCTTTTATCATCGCCATTAAAGGCACGGTAAAACAGGCTGCAATGTTGGGGCTGGCGGCGACGCTTTCCCATACCATGGTGGTCTGGTTGATTGCTTTTGGCGGGATGTATATCAGCAATAAGTTTACCGCAGAATCGGCGGAACCGTGGCTGCAACTGGTTTCTGCTGTCATTATTCTGTCGACTGCTTTCTGGATGTTCTGGCGGACCTGGCGCGGTGAGAAAAACTGGTTAGTGCAGATGCAAGAAGAGGGGAACCATCCTCACGACCACGACCACGACCACGACCACGACCACGACCACGACCATCATCACGACGACCACCACCACTCACATGCCGAGTTTGCCGGGCTGGATGTGAACTCCCGGGAGTATCAGGATGCTCATGCCCTGGCGCATGCCTCGGATATTAAGCGTCGGTTCAGCGGTAAAGAGGTGACTAACTGGCAAATTCTGCTGTTCGGTCTGACGGGTGGGTTGATTCCATGCCCGGCCGCAATCACCGTACTGCTTATTTGTATTCAGCTTAAGGCGGTGACGCTGGGGGCAACCCTGGTGGTTTGTTTCAGTATCGGGCTGGCGTTGACACTGGTCACCGTGGGGGTTGGGGCGGCAGTCAGCGTTCGACAGGTCGCCAAACGCTGGCGCGGTTTTGATACCCTGGCCCGCCGCGCGCCTTATTTCTCCAGCGCACTGATTGGCGCTGTTGGGTTATATATGGCGATACACGGCTACCTTGGTGTGATGAATTAACAAAATTGCTGCATTGCGGCGTCACGGGAAATGTACGATTGGGTTTTTACTTAACATTTTGCAATCTTTTTCCTGTGACGCATAGCGCGATTGCCAGAATTAGCAGTTCCGTTTTTACTGCATCCTGTCATATAATTTGCGCCGGTTAACCGACGTGCCATTTTCTTCGTCGGCTAATAAAACCCTTTTCTGATAATTACACATTTTCTTTTGCTGATTTTTTAACCACCCGCAGTGGGCAGTAAGAGTATAAAGAAGTCTGGCTGATATGATCGTTGAATATACATCTTTAATGCACCTAATGATCGCCGCAGGTCAGGGCGTTTTTTTAGGTTTTATTAGCTTTATGTGTGTGCTGCTTATGTTATTGACTCGCAGTAAGAAAACCGCTCCCTCGTTATTCCGTGGGCCAATCAAGAAAAGACATACATACTGGCGCTAAGCGTCAGCACTGACGTTCATCCGTGGCAGTGCAGGGCGTTGCGCAGCAGGTCTGCGGCGGCTTTACGCGCCTGGTTGATCACATCTTCAGGCGTGTACGCGCGGCCGCATTGTTGGCAGCAACAGTTGCTTATCTCTTCTGGCGTGTAAATGACCGTGCCCGGTTTAAATATGGGTTCTTCGCAACCTGGGCATAAATAGGTGTGATCCTGCATAACGCTCCTTAACGCCATATTACCGTCCTCTATAATTCATATCTCATCCGCGCAACTTTTCCAGTCAAGATTTCATTCTTTGCTGATTCTTAATACTTTTTACAAATCCGTACGCTTTAACACAGTGTTATTGTTACTGCGGTAATTGACCATTCCCCATGATGGGTAGTTGTCGAATACCCTCATGATTATTGTTCATTGCGTTTATGTCTAATGCGTACTTCAGAAAAAACGCACTTTCGGACTATTCATAACAGTTACGCGAAAATGAAGTTTTTGTAAAACTGTTATAAGATGCAGGTTACTCAATCGTAAATCGGACAAAGCGATGAAAAAATACCAGCGGCTTGCGCAACAGATGACGGATCAGATAGAGAACGGCGTCTGGCAACCCGGCGACAAGCTACCGTCGCTGCGTGAGCAGGTGGTGAACAGTGGCATGAGTTTTATGACCGTGAGCCACGCTTATCAGTTGCTGGAAAGCCAGGGGCGAATCATCGCCCGCCCGCAGTCGGGCTATTACGTTGCGCCGCGTGCGGTGGTGCAACGTCCCAGCCGCCCGCCCGCGCAGGTGATGCGTGATGAAGCCGTTGATATCAACACCTACATTTTTGAAGTACTACAGGCCAGTCGCGATGCGTCAGTGTTGCCGTTTGCCTCGGCGTTTCCTGACCCACGGCTGTTTCCACTGCCGCAGTTAAACCGCTCGCTGGCGCAGGTAAGCAAAACCGCGACGGCGATGAGCGTGATTGAAAACCTGCCGCCGGGCAATGATGAACTGCGTCACGCTATCGCCCGGCGTTACGCGTTGCAGGGCATAACGGTTTCTCCCGATGAGATAGTGATCACCGCCGGAGCGCTCGAAGCGCTGAATCTGAGCCTGCAGGCGGTGACCGAGCCGGGTGATTGGGTGATCGTTGAAAACCCCTGTTTCTACGGTGCGTTGCAGGCGCTGGAGCGATTGAAACTGAAAGCGCTCTCAGTGGCGACGGATGTGAAAGAAGGTATCGATCTCGACGCGCTGGCGCAGGCGCTGCAAAATTATCCGGTGAAAGCCTGCTGGCTGATGACCAATAGCCAGAATCCGCTGGGTTTCACGCTGTCTCCGGAGAAGAAAGCGCAGCTTGTGGCGTTGCTGACGGCGCACAATGTGACGCTGATAGAAGATGATGTGTACAGTGAGCTCTACTTTGGCCGCGATAAACCCCTTCCTGCGAAGGCGTGGGATCGCGACGATATGACGCTGCACTGTAGCTCTTTTTCCAAGTGTCTGGTGCCGGGCTTCCGGATTGGCTGGGTGGCCGCAGGCAAGCACGCCCGGCGGATTCAGCATTTGCAGTTGATGAGCACGCTCTCAACCAGTTCGCCGATGCAGATGGCGCTGGTGGATTATCTTGCCACCAAACGTTACGACGCGCATTTGCGGCGTCTGCGCCGCCAACTGGCTGAGCGTAAGCAGCTGGCGTGGCAGGCATTGCTGCGTCATCTGCCGCCGGAAGTCAAAATTCATCATAACGACAGTGGCTATTTCCTATGGCTGGAGTTGCCCGCCGGAGTTGATGCCGGCGTGCTCAGCGCGATGGCGCTTGAACATCACATCAGCATTGCACCGGGCAAAATGTTTTCCACCACCGATAACTGGGCGTCTTTTTTCCGTTTTAATACCGCGTGGGGCTGGGGAGAGCGGGAAGATCGCGCAGTGGAAATACTCGGTAAACTCATTCGCCAGCTTCTGAATTAATTTTCGTTATGTTTGAACAATGGCCGTGGGTTATTTTATTCCGCTGCGGTCATAGGAAATTCGCATAGCCGCACCACGCCCTAACTCCTTGTCTATAATCCATATTCTAAGCAGGTCATCCTTTCAGATACGCGGAATGCGTACTTTGTCACAACCTGCACAAATTTCTTCGCGCGCCCGCGAGGCCTTGAGTTGCGCCATCTATTTTTAGTGAGGGAGATATTTTTACGGCACGGCTGCCGCTCAATTTCATTGTGACAGGAGTAAATCTTTATGAACAAGAAATTTGCCTGCAGCAGCCTGTGCGCGCTCGGGATGACTATCGCTGTGGCGCACGCCGCCGAACCGCCTAAATCACTCGATAAAGGAGAAGGGCGTTTGGATATTATCGCCTGGCCGGGTTACATCGAACGGGGCGAAACGGATAAACAGTACGATTGGGTGAGCCAGTTTGAAAAAGAGAGCGGCTGCAAAATTAACGTTAAAACCGCCGCGACGTCAGATGAAATGGTGAGCCTGATGGCGAAGGGTGGCTATGACCTTGTCACCGCGTCTGGCGACGCCTCGCTGCGCCTGATTATGGGCAAACGCGTGCAGCCGATTAATCCTGAACTGATCGCTAACTGGAAAACCCTCGACCCGCGTCTGGAAAAAGGCGCCTGGTTTAACGTCGGTGGCAAAGTATACGGTACGCCGTATCAGTGGGGGCCAAACCTGCTGATGTATAACACCAAAATATTCCCGACGCCGCCGGATTCCTGGAACGTTGTCTTTGTGAAACAGAATCTGTCGGATGGCAAATCCAACCAGGGCCGCGTTCAGGCCTACGATGGCCCGATTTATATCGCCGATGCCGCGTTGTTCGTGAAAGCCACGCAACCGGCGCTGGGTATTGACGATCCTTATCAACTGACCGAAGAACAGTATCAAGCGGTGCTGAAAGTACTGCGCGATCAGCATGGGTTAATCCACCGCTACTGGCACGATACAACCGTCCAGATGAGCGACTTTAAAAACGAAGGCGTGGTGGCGTCCAGCGCGTGGCCGTATCAGGCTAACGGCCTGAAGGGCGAAGGCCAGCCGATTGCCACTGTCTTCCCGAAAGAAGGCGTCACCGGCTGGGCGGATACCACCATGCTGCATGCCGAGGCGAAACATCCGGTTTGTGCGTACAAGTGGATGAACTGGTCGTTGACGCCAAAAGTTCAGGGTGACGTGGCGGCCTGGTTTGGCTCGCTGCCGGTGGTAGCAGAAGGCTGTAAAGCCAGCCCGCTGCTGGGGGACAAAGGCTGTGAAACCAACGGCTATAACTTCTTCGACAAAATTGCATTCTGGAAAACGCCGGTGGCGGAAGGCGGGAAATATGTGCCTTACAGCCGCTGGACGCAGGATTATATCGCCATTATGGGTGGCCGCTGATCGCCCGGGAGTGAAACATGACGTACGCAGTAGAGTTTCATGATGTCTCCCGTCTGTATGGTGAGGTTCGTGCGGTGGATGGCGTCAGTATTGCCATCCGCGACGGGGAGTTCTTTTCGATGCTGGGGCCTTCGGGCTCCGGTAAAACCACCTGCCTGCGGCTGATTGCCGGTTTTGAACAGCTTTCAGGTGGCGCGATTTCCATTTTTGGCCGTCAGGCCAGCGAGCTCCCGCCGTGGGAGCGCGATGTGAACACGGTGTTCCAGGATTACGCGCTGTTTCCGCATATGTCGATTCTCGACAATGTGGCTTATGGGCTGATGGTGAAAGGCGTCGGGAAAAAAGAGCGTCATGCGCGTGCACGGCAGGCGCTGGATCAGGTCGCGCTCGGGTTTGCGCACACGCGTAAACCGTCACAGCTTTCCGGCGGGCAGCGTCAACGTGTGGCAATCGCGCGTGCGCTGGTCAATCAGCCGCGCGTTCTGCTGCTGGACGAACCGCTGGGCGCGCTGGATCTTAAACTGCGTGAACAGATGCAGGTTGAGTTGAAAAAGCTGCAACAGGAACTTGGGATCACCTTTATTTTTGTCACCCACGATCAGGGCGAAGCGCTGTCGATGTCCGATCGGGTCGCGGTGTTCAATAACGGTCGTATTGAACAGGTGGACACGCCGCGTGAACTCTATTTGCGCCCACGCACGCCGTTTGTCGCCGGGTTTGTCGGCACTTCGAACGTTTTTGATTCGGCCCTGGCGACAACACTTTGCGCAATGAGCGGCGACTGGTCGCTGCGCCCGGAACATATTCGCCTGAATACGCCAGGAGAAATTCAGGCCCGCGGTGTGGTGCAGTCGGTACAGTATCAGGGGGCCGCCACGCGTTTTGAACTGCTGCTTGAAGGTGGCGGAAAACTGCTGGTTAGTGAAGCCAACGTCTCCACGGGCCTTACCCCCGGCGGGCCGCAAACCGGACAGACGGTGCTGGCATCGTGGGCACGCGACGCGATGGTGCCGCTGGATGGAGGGAGGTAAATGGAGATGAGTATCGGCAAATCCAGCCCTTCAGCCGGTTCCGCGCGGCTTTCCGGTTTGTTCTGGCGTAAGCCCGCGCTGGGGCTCTTTTTATTGTTGCTGGGGCCGTTGATGTGGTTCGGCGTCGTTTACTTTGGTTCGTTGCTGACGCTGTTGTGGCAGGGATTCTATACCTTCGACGATTTCACCATGTCAGTAACACCGGATCTCACGCTGGCGAATCTCCGGGCGCTGTTTAACCCGGCCAACTATGACATCATTTTGCGTACGCTCACCATGGCCATCGCGGTGACGATTGCCAGCGCCATTCTGGCATTTCCGATGGCGTGGTACATGGCGCGCTACACCTCGGGGAAGATGAAGGCGTTTTTCTACATCGCGGTGATGTTACCGATGTGGGCCAGCTATATCGTTAAGGCGTACGCCTGGACGCTACTGTTGGCGAAAGATGGCGTGGCGCAGTGGTTTCTCAACCATATGGGGCTCGGCAGTGTGTTAAGCGCAATTTTGACCGTGCCTGGCGTCGGCGGAAATACGCTATCCACCTCCGGGCTGGGGCGTTTTCTGGTGTTCGTCTATATCTGGCTGCCCTTTATGATCCTGCCGATTCAGGCGGCGCTGGAGCGTCTTCCGCCGTCGTTGATGCAGGCTTCCGCCGATTTGGGCGCACACCCGCGCCAGACGTTTCGCTATGTGGTATTGCCGCTGGCGATCCCCGGCGTGGCGGCAGGCTCCATCTTTACCTTTTCACTGACGCTCGGCGACTTTATCGTGCCGCAACTGGTGGGGCCGCCGGGCTATTTTATCGGCAACATGGTCTATTCCCAGCAGGGGGCGATTGGCAATATGCCAATGGCCGCTGCGTTTACGCTGGTCCCCATCGTGCTGATTGCGCTTTATCTGGCGTTTGTGAAACGCCTGGGAGCCTTCGATGCACTCTAATCGCGCACCGTTGTTCGTTCGTATCGCGGCCTGGGGCGGCGTGATATTTCTTCACTTCCCGCTGCTGATTATCGCTATCTACGCCTTCAACACCGAGGACGCCGCGTTTAGCTTCCCGCCGCAAGGGCTGACGCTACGCTGGTTTAGTGAGGCCGCCGGGCGCAGCGATATTCTTGAGGCGGTGACACTGTCACTTAAAATTGCCTCGTTATCGACGGCTATCGCGCTGGTTCTGGGTACGCTGGCCGCCGCCGCGCTCTGGCGTAGTGAGTTTTTTGGCAAAAACGCGATTTCGTTGCTGCTGCTGTTACCGATTGCTTTGCCGGGTATCGTGACGGGCCTGGCGCTGCTCAGCGCCTTCAAAACGGTGGGGCTTGAACCCGGTCTGCTGACGATAGTGATAGGGCACGCCACGTTTTGCGTGGTGGTGGTATTCAATAATGTGATTGCGCGTTTTCGCCGGACCTCATGGAGCCTGGTCGAGGCATCGATGGATCTCGGGGCCAGCGGTTGGCAAACCTTCCGCTATGTCGTTCTGCCGAATCTGGGATCCGCACTGCTGGCGGGTGGAATGCTGGCTTTCGCGCTGTCGTTTGATGAAATCATCGTGACGACCTTTACTGCAGGCCATGAGCGCACGTTGCCGCTGTGGTTGTTAAATCAGCTTGGCAGGCCGCGTGATGTTCCGGTCACCAATGTAGTGGCGCTTCTGGTGATGATGATTACAGCAATACCGATTTTAGGGGCATGGTGGCTGACTCGTGATGATGATACAGCGGCCAGCGGTGGTAAATAACTCAATCAGACAGGATACAGCGATGCAACATAACTTATTAATTAATGGCGAGCTGGTAGCGGGTGAAGGCGAAACGCAGCCCGTGTACAACCCGGCAACGGGCGCGGTATTGCTGGAGATAGCCGAGGCGTCTCCTCAGCAGGTGAACGCTGCCGTAGAGGCGGCCGACCGTGCCTTCGTCGAGTGGGGGCAAACCACGCCGAAGCACCGCGCGGAATGCCTGCTAAAGCTGGCGGATACCATCGAAGCGCATGCCCAAACGCTGGCAAAACTGGAGTCATTAAACTGCGGTAAACCATTACACTGCGTGCTGAATGATGAGCTTCCGGCTATTGTTGATGTCTTCCGCTTCTTTGCCGGTGCGGCGCGTTGTCTCAATGGCCTGGCGGCGGGAGAGTATCTGGAAGGGCACACGTCCATGATCCGGCGCGATCCGGTAGGCGTTGTCGCCTCTATCGCCCCGTGGAACTATCCGCTGATGATGGCGGCCTGGAAGCTGGCCCCGGCGCTGGCGGCGGGCAACTGCGTGGTGATCAAACCGTCTGAAATCACGCCGCTGACCGCGTTGGCGCTGGCCGAACTGGCGAAAGATATCTTCCCGGCGGGCGTGTTGAACGTGCTGTTTGGGCGAGGCAAAACCGTCGGCGACCCGCTGACCGGACACCCTAAAGTTCGTATGGTGTCGCTGACCGGTTCAATCGCCACCGGGGAGCACATCATTGCGCATACCGCATCCTCGGTAAAACGTACGCATATGGAGCTGGGCGGGAAAGCGCCGGTGATCGTCTTTGATGATGCGGATATTGATGCCGTGGTTGAGGGCGTGCGCACCTTCGGTTTCTACAATGCCGGGCAGGATTGTACCGCCGCCTGTCGCATTTATGCGCAGAAAGGGGTCTATGAGCGGTTAGTTGAAAAACTCGGCGCGGCAGTGGCCAGCCTGAAAATCGGCGATCCGAATGATGAGCGTACTGAACTGGGGCCACTGAGTTCGATTGCCCATCTTGAACGTGTTAGCGCGGCGGTAGACAAAGCGAAAGCGCTGCCGCACGTCAAGGTGATCACCGGTGGTCATAAGGCTGAGAGTAAAGGATATTACTTCCTGCCGACGCTGCTGGCGGGCGCGCAGCAGCAGGACGACATTGTACAGCGTGAAGTCTTCGGTCCGGTGGTGAGTGTGACCGCATTTGATGACGAAGCGCAGGTGCTGGCGTGGGCGAACGACTCACAGTATGGGCTGGCGTCTTCCGTGTGGACTCAGGATGTCGGCCGCGCGCATCGCGTCAGCGCGCGGTTGCAATATGGCTGCACATGGGTCAATACCCACTTTATGCTGGTAAGTGAAATGCCGCACGGAGGGCAGAAACTGTCGGGATACGGCAAGGATATGTCGCTGTACGGGCTGGAAGATTATACGGTCGTGCGGCATGTGATGGTGAAGCATTAAAATTCGCTAAGTGGCTGTATTGTATGCAGCCACTTCTTCGCTGTTTTCCGGTGGAAACTCGACACCGTCCAGGAATATCACTTCTGTTCGAGATAAAGACAGTTCACTTAGCTGTTAAGGTAGGGCAGACATGCCACAACGTCCTGAGGATGCTCGAAACTCTTAAGCCAGTCTCTGGCGTTGGCAATTGATTGTATCCTGTCATTAGTCACGCAGCCCATTTCCATCCGCGATAGCTGTGTAATGAGCGAATTAACGTTTATCTCTTTTTCGCTAAGAGCAAGAGCGAGCGCAGCTTCTCCAATAACAACCTGGCCTTTTTCGTCGTGTTGAATAGACAATTATCAATCCTCCATTTCACGTTGATGAAAACCTCAGTATTAACTCTAGATTAACTTTTTTATGTCGAATTTATTATGGGAATTTTCTTTGTGGTCAGAATGATAAAATTGCTGATGCCGGAAGGGGTATTATTGTTATTTAATTTTTAAATCTGGAATGAGTGAAAGGCCCGGTTATGGGCCTGATATTTACTCGGGGCAGCGATAAACATTGCCTGATAACGTGACATTGGTCTGTTCGGAAGAACCCGTACCGCCATAAGCGCCGCCGGTTTGGCCCGCTCTTTGCGTGATGAGCGCGACCACATTCCCGCCCATATTGGCCGCTTTATTTTTCAGATCATTACGCGCGCCAGTCTCAAGATTGCTGTTTGATGTCCAGCCGCCGGTAAAGAAATTGCCCTGGCTTCCGGTGATATCGCCAAGGAACTTACATTCGCGACCCGGTTCGTTATTCGTGACTCTTACGTGCGCGGCATTGCTTTGGACACTATTTGCGCTGCACCCGGCCAGGCTGATGACAAATAGCGCTATCATTTTCTTCTTCATTACTCATTATCCAGTTGCGATTTTTCCGATACAGGCTAATCGAGTTTTTGTGAATAATCAATGTGAGCAATTAATATAGTTAATGAATGTGGGATGAACAGACCTGAATTAATGTGACATATTTTGTTTCTCTTGGTGATTATTCTCATGCTGGATATTTGCATCCTGAGGGCTACGCTTATAAAGGTATCCTGAATCGGGAGGGGGTATGTTAACTCACTCTGAAGCGAAACGCTGGGCAGCGGTGATGCTCAAATCAGCCTTGTGTGATGGTATGCAGACAGAAGAGATATCGCGGCAGGTGCATCTAATATGCGACCATCATGGCAAAGAGTGCCTTGAGGAACTTATTGAGGAAATCTTGAAAGAGGCGGGACGACTCGGGCCAAAACACAGCTCTGGTGAATTAGTGCATCACTAACAAAGCTGGCATACACCGCCTTCGGGCGGTGTATTTTGCAATCTCCAGAACGATTGGGCTGGGCAATCACATTGATTAACGACCGCCCGGGCCACCATGACCATTGCCTGGTCCGCCTGAATGTTGGCCACCATGCCCGCCAGGACCACCGTGTCCAGCCGGTCCCCACCATGGTGCGCAACCGCTGACGGTTGCCGTCGCCAGAATAATGGCAAAGATCATCGCAAATTTTTTCATAACGCTTCCTGATACATTCTTCAATTGAACGCGGCATGTATAACACAGGTCTATATATCAGGATCGCAACGAGCGGTAATCTTCACAGAATCTCCCTGATTGTTGGTTCTTCAACCGTTTCTTCAGTGGTGAAAGCCAGGATTAACGCCAATGAACAGTACGGCAGGTCCGCTTTCAGACTGCGGGAGTAGAGAGAAGAAGAGGTAATATTGCGTCGGGTGCTTGAGGCTATCTGTCTCAGGCAAATATCAAAAGGCAGATAGAGAAAAGCCCCAGACTACATTCAACGTCCGGCAAGACGTTAAACATTAATCTGAGGCGATATCTACATGCGACACATAAAGATTAGCCTCTTACAGACCCTCGGGTCAAGGAGAAGCAGGCTATGAAACGGCAGCGTTCGGGCTTAATTGCCCTGGTTATCCCCGTCAATCTCATGTGCTGGCTGGTATCTTCAATGCACCCTTTTTCTTTGAATTTTTGAATGCGCAGCCATAAACAACCTCCGTTTTTTATCCATCGCACGTTTTATCGTTGTTTTAGCCGTTTACATCAAAGAATCGCCCCATCGCTCTGGTTATGTTGGTTTTTCTGCCTGAAATATTACCTCAGGTTATGGCTTTGTATTGCACAGGGGACACTTACCGATGGGTGCTAAACCACTAACGCTTTCTTTGGACGGGCAGGAGCCTGTGATACTGGACCGCGTGTCAGCAACGCTTGGGCACGATGGTATGGATATCCGGGCGCTGAATCAGTCTGGCTTATGCGGCTTTGATCCCGGTTTTTCTAACACAGCGGGCTGTCAGTCAGCGATTTCCTATATCGATACGGAAAAAAGCATTCTGCTACACCGTGGTTATCCGATTGAGCAACTGGCCAGTCAGTGCGACTTTCTGGAAGTGGCTTACATTTTGCTGGAAGGCCACGCACCGGACGAATCCCGTTATCAGGCATTCCGACAAAACATTACGCGGCACACGCTGGTGCATGAGCAGATGTCAAAGATGTGCAGCGGTTTTCGTCGCGACTCGCATCCGATGGCGCTGATGTGCGCCATGGTGGGGGCGCTGGCGGCGTTCTATCACGATGTGCTGGATGTGGAAAATCCCGAACACCGGGCGCTGGCGGCTACGCGATTACTGTCTAAAATGCCGACGCTTGCGGCAATGAGCTATAAATTTACCATCGAACAACCCGCGCAATATCCGCGTAACGATCTCTCCTATGCGGGCAATTTCCTGCACATGCTGTTTGCGATTCCAGCGGAAAAATATCAGCTTAATCCGGTGATTGAACAGGCGATGAACCAGATTCTGGTACTGCACGCCGATCATGGCCAGTGCGCATCGACCACGACGGTTCGCGCGGCGGGGTCATCGGGTGCGAATCTGTTCGCCTGCGTGGCGGCAGGGCTGGCCTCGTTGTGGGGCCCGATGCACGGTGGTGCGAATGAAGCCAGCATGCGCATGCTGGAAGAGATTGAAACGGTCGATCAGGTACCGGCGTTCCTTCGCAATGCGAAGCGGGACCCGCAGGCGTTTCGCCGTTTGGGATTTGGTAACTCGCGTTACCGCAATCTTGATCCTCGTGCGGCGATCCTGCGCGATACCTGTCATCGTGTGCTGAAGGAGCAGGGGATGTCCGACAGTCTGCTACAGGTTGCGATGGCGCTCGAAGAAGTGGCGTTGACCGATCCCTGGTTTGTTGAAAATGGACTGTCGCCGAGCGTGGATTTCTACACTGCGGTGATCCTGAAAGCGATGGGCCTGCCATCTTCCATGTTTGTGGTGGTGGCCGCGGTGGGCCGTACGCTGGGTTGGGTGGCACACTGGAACGAGATGCATCAGTCCCCGCTGACTATCTACCGTCCGCGCCAGATTTATACCGGCGAAACGCAACGGGATTATGTCTCCCGCCGCAGCAGTAAATAGCCGTAAAACGCCTTCTGCCAGGCAATGGCAGAAGGCGTTCGATTTTATGGCGTCACAATATTGAACCAGAACTCGAATTTATCCATATAACTTAGCATCTGATCGAGTTTTGCACTGTCTCCTGAAATTTTCACTTCACCCCTGGTCTGGGCTTGCTTCAGCGTCTCTTCTTGCAGAATAATTTTATTCAGTGTCGTGCGATTCAGTGCAATCGTCGCATCCGCATTATCTGCCTGTACGTTTGCTGTATGATTTAACACCCCGTTTTCAAGCTCCAGTTTATATTTACCGCCATCGTTTCCTAAATCGACATTGAAAATGGCTTTCGCATTGGCGGCTTTTTCACCATTAATGTGTACCGCGAGATAATCAAAGAACATCTCCGGAGACATTGCCCGTACCGTATCCGGGCTGGCGGTATTTGGCGTTGGGCCTTTCACTACGCCATTACGCAACTCCTGCGCGCCGGTGAGGTAGAAGTTACGCCACGGGCCTGATTCGGCCTGATAACCCAGTTGCTCCAGTGCATCCGCTTCCAGATGACGGGCCGCCTGATTATCTGGGTTGGCAAAGACTATTTTGCTGGTGACCTGTGCAACCCAGCGATAATTACCCTGCGCATAATCGGCTTTCGCTTTCTGCATAATCGCATCGGCACCGCCCATATACTCAACAAACTTTTTCGCCGAGGCTTCAGGCGGTAATTCATCAAGGGTTGCCGGGTTGCCATCAAACCAGCCAAGATAAAATACATAGGTGGCTTTCACATCGTGGCTAACGGAACCGTAATAGCCACGGCTCGCCCATGAACTGGCTAACCCGGAAGGGAGTTTAAAGTTATCGGCAATTTCATCACGCGTTAGCCCTTTATTTGCCATGCGTAATGTCTGGTCATTGATATAACGGTACATATCGCGCTGGCTTTTCATCAGATTGACGACGTTATTATTCCCCCATGTTGGCCAGTGATGCTGCGCGATGATAATCTCAGCATCACCGCCCCAGCGGTTGATAACATCATTAATATATTTTGACCAGGCCAGAGGATCGCGAATTTTGGCACCGCGTAAAGAGTAGGTATTATGCAGGGTATGGGTGACATCCTCCGCAGCTTCAATCATTTTTTTCTCTTTTACGTACCACAACATCTCAGAGGGCGCTTCAGAACCGGGAGCCATCATAAAGTCATAGGTCAGGCCGTCAATATTCTCCTGTTGTCCGGTTTCGGTAATATAGTTTGTTGGCTCAATCAGCGTAACTGTACCGGCTGATGTCGTGGTGCCTAATCCTGCGCCAACCTGACCTTTAACGTCCGGCTTCAGAAGATTACCGTACATATAGCTGGCCCTGCGGCTCATGGCATTCCCGGCCATAATGTTTTCGGATACGGCTTCTTTCATAAACCCGGCTGGCGCATAGATTTTAACCTTTCCGCTGGCAACATCAGCTTCGTTAACGACGCCTCTTACACCGCCGTAATGGTCAACGTGGCTATGGGTAAATATCACCGCAACCACCGGTTTTTTGCCCCGATTTTTATAGTAAAGATCCATCCCGACTTTCGCTGTTTCTGCCGAAACGAGAGGGTCGATAACGGTAATCCCGGTTTTACCCTCAATAATGGTCATATTCGAGAGATCAAGATTACGAATTTGATACACGCCATCGGTGACGTTAAACAGACCACCAATATTAATTAGCTGGGCCTGGCGCCAGAGGCTGGGGTTGACCGTGTCAGGCGCTTTGGCTCCCTCTTTGATGAAATTATATTGCTGTGGATCCCATACGACATTTCCTTTGTCACCGGTTATGACATTTGACGGTAATGCAGCAATGAAGCCTTTATGCGCGTTGGAAAAATCTGTGGCATCAGAGAAGGGCAATTGATTGTAAAGTGCTTCATTTGCGCTTTTGGTGTGTTCAGTGGCCGCTTTAGTATTTTCCTGTGCCATGGCAGAAAAGGAAAATAGTGATGTTGATAGCAGGCTGGTTAAAACCATATAGCCTGTAATTTTATTGAGTTTCATATATCCTCAATGAGTGGTTTTATTTGAGTAAATAATAATGATTACTATGCCTTCGTGTCATTGAAAGTCAGTAACCACCTGAGTATGTGAGTGAGTTTATTGGCTTAAGATATTCAATAGCCATAAGGATATCACTGTCGAGAAATACGGTATAACGTTAGATTGTTTAAAATTAAATGTTCTACCGTTTAAAAGGTATAGCTGTAGTTAGCACTTAAAAATAAAATTGCTGGATGCGCAAATTCACCTTTGATGGCGGGCGTAGAGACTTTTGCCGATTCCATTTTTAAGTACTCCACTGCAACACCAATGTTACTGTTTGGCGTAATTTGATATTGCCCGCCGAAACCCCATCGCCAGGCCTGCCCTGAGGGCATGGTCAATGCCGTATCGCCTTGTGTGCGATAAAAGCTGCTGTCCCACGCGACACCGGTATTCAGTCGCCATTTTTCGTTCGGCCTGTATTGCACGCCTAATGCGGTATGCCAGGTATCCTTTAGTCGATTATTATGCTCAATCGGGCTGCCATTTACGGCTATTTGATTCGTGTCGTAGGCACTCCAGTCCTGCCAGCCAAGATTACCCATAACGGACCATTGTTTATTAACATCATGTACCAGACTAAACATAACCTGCTGCGGAGCATTAACCTGTGCAGAAATGGGCAATGTATAGTTGGGGATATTACCGGCCTGTGGCAGTCGAGCGGTCGCATTAACTGAAAAATGATAGTCTGTTTTGCTTTGCCACGTTAGCCCCACACGAGTCTGTTTATTGATGTCGAACAGCATGCCAAGCCGATAGTTCATCGCCCAGTCGTGGTCTGTCTGTTTTTCGTCCCGGCCATTAACCTGACGCGTGAGGGAAAGGTAGCCGTAATTAATGTCCGGCGCCAGACCAACAGAGAGACGATCGTTCACTTTCCAGGCCCAGACCATAATTGCCGTACATACCTATTCCGACGGTGACATCGTTATTTATTCTTTGCGTATAAAACGCACTGGCTCCTGGAAACCATCCGATAATATTGCCCGGGCTTTTTCCCTGTAGCCCGGCATCGTTGTCCATTCTGTAATTTGCATCGCCATAGAGCGTCTGTAAGCCGCCGGTAACCATACGATCGGGTAATCGTGTCATTCCTGCGGGGTTAGTGGCGAGCGTTGAGGCATCCTGCGCACGGGCCGCTTGCCCGGCGGAAGCTAAGCCAGTGTCTTCAGTGGCTATCTCATAAAGATATAATCCTGCGGCGTGCGTAGGGCAGATAACGGCTATGCAGGTTAATAATAGAATGTTTTTTTTCATCGTATTTTGCTGCCTGAAAATTTCGTCAGTGTGTTGTGACGGGTGTGGGGAATGGCGGGTATCACAAAAAAATTTACATCAGTATAAGTTGAACACGGATTTGAAGGTGAACCGAATTTGTTTAAATATAAATTCTGCCTGCCTTCAGCAACGTAAGTGATAATGCCATTTTTAGTGCATTGCACTGAGATAGCGGTAAGCTATACTCCAGTCATTATTATTATCAGGAATCATAATGAATATATTGTCTCCCGTTCGACCAGAGGCCAGCATACAACGCTTGACGGCAGCCCTGGCTCCTGTCGCTGAAAGCGTAAGAATTCCGCCACGCAAGCGTATGACATGGACGCATAAAGGCAAGCAACAACTCTATATTTTTATGGAGGGTGAGCTCTCTATATTGCGGGCGTCAGATGGTTTGCTGATTGTTACCGTCTATGATCCGCATCTTTTTGGCATCGCAGAAATGATCCAACCGGTTCGTGGACATATTTTCCGGGTTGAAACCGAATCGACAATGTTGCGCGTCGATGCAACAAAGGCTACCGAGATTTTTACTAAAGAAGGTCTGTGGGCGGACGTCGCGGCATTACTTTCCTACCATACGGCATATCTTTTTTATCGGGACGCGCTAGTGGTGCAGCAGCGAACATACTCTGTCATCCGCAGCCATTTACTGGAGATGATTCTGTTACCCGATGCCACGCGGATGCGCACCTCTATCCTTGAGTATATTCAGGACCGTACGCTCTTATCGCGCAGTAGCATTTTGAACGTTATTTCTGCATTGAGCAAAGGCGAATATATCTCATTTAAAAGAGGTGGTTATCTGACGGCGATTAATAATCTCCCGGAAAATTTTTGACAGCCTGCATCTCTTAATGAGCAGGCTTGTCGTGCCATTGTCCAAAAATAAATAACAAATAGATTATCAGAGTGAGTGTTTGGATTTATTGTGAGCGCACTTAAACAGATACAGCGTTAATTTAAGCAAGCTCATAACGGGATATATATGAAAAAGACTCTCATTACTTTGATTATTGCCAATGCGTTTACGGCCTCAACGGCTTTTGCAGCGGCGGATGCGGGCACCTGGTACGGTGGTACTAAATTTGGTTGGTCACACTATTTTGATTCTCATACCAGTCAGGGGCAAGTTGATAACGCGCACAATAGCGATCAATTTGATTTTGATCGCGATAACGTGGGCGGTGGTGTCTTTACCGGTTATCAGATTACACCGTGGTTAGCGGTCGAAGGGGGATATGATTATCTGGGGAATATGCAAATTCAGGGTAATCATGGTGCGTCTGGCGCGAAAATGAAAAGTCAGGGCTTACAAATGTCGCTTAAAGCCAGTTATGGGCTAACCAGTAAATGGGATATTTATGGCCGGGCAGGGGCGATGGGGTATCGTGCAGAGTCTGATATCGGTGGGCATAATCGCTTTGAAACGGGAGTCAGACCGCTTGCGGCTGTCGGTACGGAATATGCGTTTAATAAAAATTGGGCAGGGCGCTTAGAATATCAATGGATCAGTAATGTCGGGAATGCTAATCAGATTGGCGTGAGCAGCGATGTCAGTTCGGTAACGGCAGGCATTTCATACCGTTTTGGTCAGCATGATGATGAGCCTGTTGTTAATACGCCGGTTGCCGCACCGTTGCCTGCGCCTGAACCGCAGCAGTTTAATCTCAAATCAGATGTGCTGTTTGGCTACGACTCAGCCCAGCTTTCTGCGCAAGGGAAAGCCGCAATCAACCAGCTTTATCATGCTCCAGGCTTACAGCCAACCAACAATAAAACAACGGTAGTGATTGGTTATAGCGATCGTATTGGCAGCGCAGATTACAACCAGCAATTATCAGCTCGTCGTGCCCAGGCCGTTGCTGATGAACTGATCGCCGAGGGATTCCCGGCACAAAATATCACTGCTGAAGGGCGAGGTGAAAGTGAACCGGTAAGCGGAAATCGCTGTGACGGGCAGTCGGGTAATCAACTGATTACCTGTTTGTCTGCGGATCGCCGGGTGGTCATTAATATTGCCGAAAAATAATTATCGCCAATGTTAATTCCTGTCTGAAATGACAAAGCACCCCGGTGATCGTGTCACCGGGGCGCTATCGGTTATGGTGTCACAATATTGAACCAGAACTCAAATTTATCCATATAGCCCAGCATTTCATCCAGTTTGGCACCGTTACCTGAGAGTTTGACTTCCCCTTTATCTTCAGCCTGTTTAAGCGTCTCTTCTTTCAGGATGATCTTATTCAGGGTCGCACGATCGAGGGTCAGGGTGGCGTCAGCATCTTTCGCTTCGGCATTGGCGGTGTGGTTCAGCACACCGTTTTCGAGCTCCAGCTTATATTTGCCACCGTCATTGCCAAGGTCGATATTAAATACCGATTTTGCATTACCGGCTTTCTCGCCGTTGATGTGTACCGCCAGATAATCAAAGAACATTTCTGGTGTCATCGCGCGAACGGTATCCGGGCTGGCGGTATTCGGCGTCGGTCCCTTCACCACGCCGTTACGCAGCTCTTGCGCGCCAGTCAGATAGAAGTTACGCCACGGGCCGGATTCGGCCTGATACCCCAGTTGCTCCAGCGCATCCGCTTCGAGGTTTTTAGCGTCCTGATTATTCGGATCGGCAAAGACTACTTTACTGACAACCTGTGCCACCCAGCGGTAATTCCCCTGGTCAAAGTCAGTTTTGGCTTTTTGCAGAATGGCATCCGCGCCACCCATATATTCCACAAATTTCTTCGCGGCTTCTTCCGGCGGCAGTTCGTCAAGCGTAGCCGGATTGCCGTCAAACCAGCCGAGATAGAGCACGTAAGTGGCTTTAACGTCATGGCTCACCGAACCGTAGTAACCGCGGTTCGCCCAGGTATGGGCCAGTGAATCCGGCAGCTTAAAGTTGGCGGCGATTTCATCACGGGTCAGGCCTTCGTTAGCCATACGTAAGGTCTGGTCGTTGATATAACGATACAGGTCACGCTGGCTTTTCAGCAACTTAACCACGTTATCATTGCCCCAGGTCGGCCAGTGGTGCTGGGCCATCAGGATTTCGGCTTTATCGCCCCAGCGGACGATCGCTTCGTTGATATATTTTGACCACGGCAGCGGCTCACGAATTTTCGCCCCGCGCAGGGAGTAGGTGTTATGCAGCGTGTGGGTCACATCTTCCGCGGATTCGATGAGTTTTTTCTCTTCGATATACCACAGCATTTCAGAAGGGGCTTCAGATCCAGGCGCCAGCATGAAGTCGTAGGTTAACCCGTCGATGACCTCTTTTTGCCCGTCTTTTTCAATGATATTGGTCGGGGCAATCAGGGTGACGGTGCCCGCTGAGGTCGTGGTGCCCAGCCCCGCGCCGACCTGGCCTTTGGCATCGGGTTTCAGCAGGTTGCCGTACATATAGCTGGCACGTCGGCTCATGACGTTACCCGCCATGATGTTCTCGGCCACGGCGGCCTCCATAAAACCGGCGGGCGCATAAATTTTGACTTTCCCGGACTTCACATCGGCCTCATCAACCACACCGCGTACACCGCCATAGTGGTCCACATGGCTGTGCGTATAGATAACCGCGACGACCGGTTTTTGTCCCCGGTTTTTGAAATAGAGATCCATACCGACTTTCGCCGTTTCAGCCGAAACCAGCGGATCGACGACGGTAACACCCTCTTTGCCCTCGATAATGGTCATGTTAGAGAGGTCAAGGTTGCGGATTTGATATACGCCGTCAGTGACCTCAAACAGACCGCTGATATTGATAAGTTGAGACTGACGCCACAGGCTTGGGTTAACGGTATCCGGGGATTTTTCCCCTTCTTTGATGAACGCGTACTGTTGTGGGTTCCAGATAACGTTCCCTTGTTCACCTTTGATAACGTCTTGTGGCAGTGCGGCGATAAAGCCTTTGTGGGCGTCGGTAAAATCGGTGTTATCGGAGAAGGGCAGTTGGTTGTAGAGCTGGTCGTTAGCGTTCTTCGTGGACGAGGTCGCTTCCTTTTGGCTGACATCGGCATAGGCCGGAATAATGAACGTGGATAATAAGCCAGCCAGGGCCAATTCTCTGGCTATCGGTTTCAATCTCATTGCAAGCCTCACTTTTTTAATGACTCAGCAGCAGTCGATGAAAGTTCAGAAAATGTATCTTTAGAAAAATCTTAAATAAAATTTAACTCACTGTTTACATTAGACAAGGTGGCTGGAATAACAAGGAAGTTGGCGAATAACGTTTATTTTTTTGTTAATTGTTTGTTTTTTAATCGTATTTTTTATCGATTTTCGATTTCAACAAGATGTTCTATTCCTGAGGCTATTGCACGAGTGAGCGGCTGGTCTATGCTGAAAAAAGACGAACGGCCGGTGCGCTGGCTTTTTGAATTAAAACGATAATCCTCGCGTCCCGGTGGCAGATATGAAAAGGGTACTGCTCGCGGTAATACTTTGTTTTTTCCCTTCTCTGGTGCTTTTTTCTCATGCAGCGGAACCTCGTCAGGAGCCGACGGAGCAGGAACGCGCACGGACGGTCTATATCTTCCACCAACCCATCGTCATGTTGCAGGCCAAATTTGGCCTCACCACGCCTGAAGAACGGGTGCTGCGCATCCATAATACGCTGCGAAACTTTACCCAGGCCGACGTTCAGTCGGCGTTAACGATCGTCCCTGTTGTGCGCTATAACCAGCAGGGGAGACTTATCGTGATGAACGGCAAGTCGGTAATGCTTCTGACGCAAGGCGATCTGGACGAAGGTGACGATCTCACGCTCGATCAGGCTGCACAGCGGGTGCTGGCGCGCATGGAAGCTCAACGCACGGCGCTGCGCGATCAGTATGACAGCGGCTGGCTGGCGCTGTCGGTAGTGAAAACGGTTGGCGGACTGCTGGGGTTGGTGGTGTTCTGGTATGGCGCTTATCGCTCATGGCGCGTAGTCAGACGCTATTACCGTCGGCGCATCATAGAGAATCGAAGCTGGCTCCCCCAGCGCTGGCGACGTTTTACCGGCGCTATCGAAACGCGGCTCTATGCGGTGTTGATGGTGATGTTAGGCATTGTTGCGTTGTATGCCTGGCTGCGCTGGGTATTCAGTTTGTTCCCCTGGACGCGCGTCTGGGGGGAATCATTGGGTGACTGGTCCGTACGCGTCGTGCGTGAGATTGCCCTGTCGATAGTCTCCGCCTTGCCGGGGCTATTGATCGTTCTGATCATCTTCGTGATTACCGCATTCATTCTGAAGTTGCTGAAAATGGTGCTTAATCAGGTTGAAGCAGGGCGGTTGCAGCTCCCTGGTATTCATCCAGAAACCGTCGGGGCGACCCGCAAACTGATATCGGTCGTGGTGTGGTTATTTGCACTTTCGGCGGCGTATCCCTTCCTGCCAGGGGCGAACTCGCTGGCCTTTAAGGGGATTAGCGTTTTCTTTGGGTTAATGCTCACGCTGGGCTCGGCGGGCGTGATGAACCACGCCATGAGCGGGTTAGTGCTGATTTATTCACGCGCATTACGCAAAGGCGATGTCATACGGGTGGCGGATAATGAAGGTCTGGTCAGTGAAATCGGTATGCTGGCGACAAAAATTATCACCCGTGAAAACTACGTTGTGACCGTTCCCAACGCGGTGGTGGTGAGTGGAAAAATCACTAACCTTAGTGCGCAGAGTGCGGATGGCGGTATCAATTTAACAGTGGGTGTGACGATCGGTTACGACACGCCCTGGCGTCAGGTTCATGCGATGCTGGAACTGGCGGCAAAACGGGCAAAAGGGATTGACCTGACGCTTGCGCCACTGGTGCGTCAGTTGAGCCTGATGGACTGGTATATTGCCTATGAACTTCAGGTGCGGTTGCAGCCGGGCCAGTCGCTGGCCACCGCCCGAAACGAACTGTTTAGCAATATTCAGGATGTCTTTAACGAATTCAACGTACAGATAATGTCGCCAAACTTTGTGATGCAGCCTGAGGGGGCGGTGATGGTTGCCAAAGAGAACTGGTACACGCCGCCTGCTGCTCCGCCTGAGGGCAGCAAATAGCGGGCAAATTAAATTCCTCTACACTTCAACGCGTTTTTCTTTCTCCGTGAAAAGTGGCTTGATTCATTCCTGAAATTCATAATACTGTATATAAATGGGTCTTCCCCGATCATGGTGGGAAGGCTCAGAACGCCATATTCAGCTTTCCGTAGTGGAACATCACCCCCAGTTTAAAGCGCTCCCGGTTTCGGTATCCCCTGGCTTTTATCCTCAGCAGCCT
>NZ_JBSPEI010000013.1:0-3264 GCF_055796175.1 Pseudocitrobacter sp. 2023LY-00077
AGTGCCCACACAGATTGTCTGATAAATTGTTAAAGAGCAGTTGCAACGCGGCTTTACGCTCACCGTTGCGAGGTCCCGTATAATACGTTTTCCTCTTTCAGAGTCAACCCCATTTTCAAGGATTTTTTTCTTCAACCGAACCGGCTGTTGCCGTGTCAGTGGGAGCGCATTATAGGGAGTTCTCGTGAGGCTGCAACCCTAAATATGCGGTAATTTTACCGACTGCTGAAATACACAGCAAAACCCCGCTTTATACCCACTTACACACAGAGTTACCCACAGACTGGAGAGTTTTCTTGTCGTTCGGTCTCCGCTTATACGATCGTTATGCGATAAAAGAGATCCTTTTCGTACTCATATAGAAGAAACCCAACCTCGTGGTTGGGCTTTGCGTTTCGGGATCGCTGGGCTAGAGCAAGATCTCATCCTCATTAAGCAGATTCTCCAGGCTGTCCAGCTCCTGCCGTAATAGACTTCGGTTCGATAACTTGTTCTGCGCCGCAACCGGCAGGTCCGTGATACTGAGAATGCCTTTACTGGTCAGTACATAGATCAAATCTTCCAGCACGCGAACCAGTTCAAGATCGCTTTTTTGCAGCCCCGCAAGCAGCGCCTTCTGATGATTCTGCCAGTGGTTGATTTCCAGCGTGGTTTGTTCAGATTCTTCGGTCATTCCTTCGAACGGTTGAGTATCTACCCGCACCAGTGTTCCCCGGGGATTACGTTGTAAGTAATACATCTTATCTCCTGAAAGAGTAGCGCCACGTGAGTAACGTGGCGCTGGGTCGGGTTAGATTATGATGGAGGTATTATCCGGGTTAGCCAGTAAGCTATTTATATCAGCCACTGAGGAGCCCTCCACAGTGATACTGACGTTAGCCCCATTCATAATTTGACCACTGGTGCTAATCTCAATGACAGCATTTCCTTTCCCGTCATCAATAACCTGAAGGTAATTTTCAAGGCTTTCGGTAATGCCTCCCAGCAAATCGCTGAGATCGATACGATCTCCCTCTTCTGCATTGAAATCTTTAATCACATCATGACCGTCATCGCCTTTCAGCCAGGTGAAGGTATCGCTGCCAGAGCCGCCCGTGAGGATATCGTCACCTTTACCACCGGTTAGGGTGTCATTTCCGGTTCCACCATAGAGGATATCGTCCCCAAGTCCGCCGTTAAGGATGTCGTTACCGCCACCGCCGAGCAGAATATCGTCGCCTTCACCGCCATGGAGGATATCGTTACCCGAACCCATAGCACCAAGTTCATCGCTATTCTGAACAACGTAATCCGCCACTTTATCGAAGGTGAGATCGCCAACGGTAGTGCCCATGTGGCTAGCAAGTTCAGCCGAGCTATCAAAACCATCGCCAATCAGAATGTCATCACCTTTGCCACCAAACAGCACATCATCACCGCTGCCACCGACAAGAATATCGTCACCACCGCCACCGTAGATAATGTCATCACCTACGCCGCCAAACAGAACGTCTTTACCGCCATCATTCTGAGACTGGTCAAACTCTTCAGGATGCTCGCTGATGTACTGTGATACATGGGATACATCCAGTTGGCTGGCGTCAACATTCAATTTTCCGGCGACATACTCTTTGATAGCCGCAAAGCCGTTGCTGTTGCCAAACAACACCATGTCACCAAAAAGAATATCGTTCCCGGCATTTCCGTGAACCGTATCCTGAGCGCCAGCCATCTGAACATCGTCGCCGCCAAGAATGGCATTCGCCAATTCATCTGCGGCAATTCCTGCCATTACGTTACCATCGGAGTCATACGGTTCCAGGTCATTCGCACTAATACCGTTGTTGATACCAATCGCTTCAACGTTGTCACAAGCCAGCAAAAGCAGGGCAAAAGCACTTTTTGAATTCGACGTCGTTGTATTGGTGGTCGAACTCCCATTCCCCGCACGCGTTGAGATTTCATACCCGCCCTTGCCGTTTTTGTAGAGCTCTCCTTCTTTGGTTGAAACCCAGTTTCCCGACCTATTCGTTGACCACGAGTAAACGTTACCGGCGGCATCAATAACAACACGATCTACACCATCAATGTTCATTGAGAAAGCGGTGCCTTCCTTGTAATCGACTGTACTCAAGTCAAGCATCGTGGTACTGCCTTGTCGGCCGTCAACGTCAATGCTGGAAATCTCATTACTTTGGTAGTACGTCGGTTTCCCATCGGTAATAAAGTAGGTCAGGTTCTCGGCGCCGTCAGATCCCATCTCAGTAAACCAGTTGGCTGCCGTTTTAAAGGCATCCTCGTAGTTCGTACCGCCGCCGCTTTTCATATTCGCCAACGCATCCGTCAGTGTTTTCAATGCATTTTTGTCAGTGAGGTTGACCGATACAGCGAAGTTCACCTGAGCATCAAAATCAACCAACAGAATGTTGACCTCACCTGAACCATCAAGTTGAGCATTCTGGGAAAGCGTATTAAAGACCTGTGTGAGCGACTTAATAATGGCCTCAACATCTTTCGCCCCCACGCTTCCGGAACTGTCTACGATAAAGGCGATGTTATAGTCCTGTCCTGGCTGCTGCTGGAAACCTTGCGTGTCGGCAATAATGACGTCACTTGTGCCTTCTCCACCTTCCAGCACGTTATCGTATTCATTACCCGTGATCACATTCCCTGTTTCAATAGTGACCGGGCGTTCGGTGGAATCACTTGCAATATTACCTGCTTCGTCCTGTACGGTAATTGACGCACTGACCTCCGGATTTTTCATCAGGTTTTCAGCCGTGAATTCCGCTTCCCAGAACAAGTTGCCTTCGCCATCATCCTGAACCGGCACCTTGATAGTGACATCGCCAACTTTCACCTCGACGAAATCATCGGTTGTGGCTTCGCCGGTAACAGTACCGGTGACTTTGATTGACGGTGAATCTTCGTTTGGTAGCTTATTCGTTTCGGAGAAACTCAGGAAATCATCGCCCGTAACAGGGTCGATCGTAACAACTACGTTAATCGTTGTGTCGATCTTAACCGGCTCATTGTCAATCGCCGTGGCTTCGTTCCCGGCCTTATCTTTAATAGTAATGGCGCCGTTCACTTCCGGATCCGCCAGCAGATCGGCAGTTTTCACCTCCGCGCTCCAGGTCAGGTCGCCCTGCACTTCTGCCTCATAGCGGTTGCCGTTCACTTCCAGCACCACCATGTCGCCCGCTTTCGCATCGCCGCCCACGGTGCCGGTGATGGTGGTGTTCTCCGCCTTCGCTTCTTCAGCGTTGATCCAGCCGTCGCCCG
>NZ_JBSPEI010000013.1:3364-165879 GCF_055796175.1 Pseudocitrobacter sp. 2023LY-00077
AGCGGTTGCCGTTCACTTCCAGCACCACCATGTCGCCCGCTTTCGCATCGCCGCCCACGGTGCCGGTGATGATGGTGTTCTCCGCCTTCGCTTCTTCAGCGTTGATCCAGCCGTCGCCCGCAATCACGTCAATATCCAGCGTGACCGTCGGCAGCGTGATATCCACCTGCACCGGCTCCATCGCGATGGCCGTCGCTTCGTTCCCGGCCTCATCCTGAATGGTGATGGTGCCGTTCACTTCCGGATCCGCCAGCAGGTCCGCAGTTTTCACCTCGGTGCTCCAGGTCAGGTCCTCTCGAACCACTGCTTCATACGGCTTGCCGTTCACTTCCAGATGCACCACGTCACCCGCTTTCGCGTCGCCGCCCACGGTACCGGTGATGGTGGTGTTCTCCGCCTTCGCTTCCTCGGCGTTGATCCAGCCGTCCCCACCAATCGGGTCAATATCCACCTCAACGTTTAACGCCGCCTGCCCAACGCTACTCTGCGCACTCGCCGTGGCTTCATTACCGTTGTCATCGCGCGTGGTGACGCTGGCCTGTACATCGCCAGAGGCAAGCAGGTCGCTGGTATTCACATTCACTGACCAACTGCCATCTGCCTGTACAGTGGTCTGATAATGATTGCCGTTGACCGTCACCGTGACCACATCGCCCGGACGAACGTCGTGCCCCGTCTTACCGCTAACGACTGTGGTCTCCTGCATTGCTTCACGCATATTAATGATATTGTCGCCGGCGATGGCATCAATGGTAATACTGGCTTCAGGAAGGACTGGGGGAACGGGAGGCTCTGGCGTAATAATGGGGTCATCATCGGTATCGTTGACGTCCTGGTCTGTTTCCAGCAACGTCTCCTCTTCCAGCGGCCCCGGGAACGTGGCGTCAATGCCGTCCGTGGGGTATCCCGCCGTGGGGTCAAGAATTTGCCCGGTCAGGTCCAGCACGACGTGCGTATGCCCCTCTCCACCGTCTCCCGCCTCGCCCGTCGCTGAGGAGGTAACCGGGTTACCCGCAGCGGTAGCTTCAAGCACCTGCGAGGGGTCAGCACCTTCCGCAATCGCCTGTTGGGCAGCCGCTAAATCCTGCGGCGGTGAGCTCTCTGCTGATGTCGTTACCGTGGTGTCATCACCCCAATGGCTTGCCCTGCCAAGATCCAGATTTTTACCATTCGGTAAGGTCACGGTGACTGCGCCCTGCTCGGTCACAATCTGTTCGCCGCGCATCACCTGCTCACCTTCTGTCGCCTGACGGCGGGTACCATCTGAGGCAACAATCCAGGCTTGCCCTATAATTGCTTTGATTGTTCCAATAACCGTTGACATGGCATCTCTCCTTGGGGTGTTAATTCCGTATCATTTTGGAAATTTATTTATTTCCTCTTATATATTCAGGAAACAAATGATAAGGTTATCTTTATAGTTCGCTTTATTGATTAACAGACTATATTCAGACCAGTAATTCAAATATATATATTCAGACCTGTATGAGTAATAATATCTTTTTATTATTTTTGTAAAACAGCGTATTTAAACACTCGAAGTCTTTCGTGTTTGGTTTATCTTAGCAGTCGACTGGGATATTCAATGCGAAGGGATAACATCATGAAAAAGCGCGATACGGTTATGCTTGCTTTGTCGTTGCCATTATTTGTCACTGGCTCCGCGCACGCATTAACACTCGAACAAGCCATTAAGAACACTCTTAACACACATCCAGAAGTTAGCGCCTCAATCAATAGCCGATATTCAGCTGACTATGATTTGAAAGCCGCAAGAGGCGGATATCTACCGTCATTAAATTTAAATGCCGGAACCGGTTGGGAGCAAACCGATAACGCCACCACCCGCGCGGCGAACGATCACCGCCGTAACCTGCACCGTAGCGAATCGTCGCTGATGCTGACGCAAAACGTCTTCAACGGTTTTGCCACCACCAGCGAAGTGGCCCGCCAGAAAGCCACCGTTAACTCCCGCGCCTACGGGGTAAGCAACAGCAGCGAAACCACCGCGCTGAGTGCGATTCAGGTCTATATGGATGTCCTGATGCGCCAGCAGTTCGTCAAACTGGCGGAAGAAAACCTTGCCAGCCATGAACGCATCTTTGATCAGATTAACCTGCGAACCCAGCAAGGCGTAGGCCGTCAGGCTGATTACGAGCAGGCCGAAGCCCGTCTGGCCCAGGCGCGAAATAACCTGCTGACCGAGCAAACCAATCTGGAAGATGCACGCACCAACTTCTTCAGTATCACCGGAAGCGAAGCCGAGTCGCTGAACCAGCCTACGACGGTCGCCACACCGGGCACCCTCGAGGATGCGCGTAAAGTGATGCTGAACAACAGCCCGCTGCTGAAACTGGCCGAGTCAGATGTTGAAGCAACCCGCCAGCAGTATGAAGCGTCGAAATCCACCTTCTACCCGAACGTGAATATCGAGGCAGGCCGTACCATGGATAACAATATCGATGGCACCCGCGGCCACAGCCAGGAATGGCAGGCGATGTTGCGTATGCGCTACAACCTGTTTAATGGCGGGACAGATAAGGCAAATCTTACATCAAATGCTTATAAATTACGTGAAGCACAAGATGTACGAAATAATGCGCAGCGTCAATTAACGGAAGAATTACGTCTTTCGTGGAACGCATTAAAAAATGCGCAGCAGCAAGTTCCGATTGCACAGCAATATGCTGACCAGAGTTATAAAGTGCGTGACGCCTATCGCCAGCAATTCAGTATCGGCGAGCGTACGTTATTAGACTTGCTCGACAGTGAAAATGAAGTATTCACTGCGCAGCGCCGAAATATTGAAATGCAATACGTTGAATTATTTTCCGGCTATAGAATTAAAGCGCGTACGGGCGAATTACTGAAGTCAATGTCCATTCAACCGCCATCAGCCAGTGAGGCGACCTGGGTTGAGGATCAGCAGTCATTACCGGACCTGAAATAAATCGTTAATACAGAGGGAGCCCGGCTCCCTCTGTATTAACAGCCGGTATTGTTATAAGGACATAAAATATGGCACTACATTCAATCCCCTCTTCCGGCGGCGATACTGTTGATAATCAGGAAGATATCGGCATCGACCCACGTACACTTCACGACGATCCGTTGCTGGATAGCCTGATGGCCATCTGCATGCTGCATGGCAGACCGGCCAGTCGCGTCTCGTTAACCGCCGGATTACCACTGGTAAAAAACCGACTCACGCTGGCAATTTTCTCACGCGCCGCCGCCCGCGCTAATCTGCGGGTACGCATGCTCAAGCGTGAGCTGAAAAAAATCACCGCCGTCTCTCTGCCCGCCATTGTGTTACTCAAAGGCAACCGCACTGCCGTACTGCTTGGCTGGAGCGAACACGGCGAAGCGCGTATTCTGCCAAGCGAAACGCTCGGTGGTGAGCTGTCGATTGATGCGCAAACGCTGGCGGATGAATACACCGGCGTGGCGTTGTTTATTCAGCCGATGCACCAGCGCGAACGCAGCGAAACGGCGCTCATACCCCGAACCCGAACATGGTTTCGCGATACGCTAAAACTCTCGCGTACGCTGTACACTGACTCTATCGTTGCCAGCTTCCTGATTAACGTCATCGCCTTGTGTACACCGCTGTTTGTGATGAACGTCTACGATCGTGTGGTGCCCAATCAGGCGACCTCAACACTGTGGGTGCTGGCGATTGGTATCACCGTCGCCTTTCTGTTTGATTTACTGCTGAAAACCTTACGCAGCCGCTGTCTTGATCTGGCCGGGAAGAAAACCGACATGATCGTCTCGGCGTCGCTGTTCAGCCGAATCACCGGGATGGCGATGAAAGCGCGCCCTGCGCGTCTGGGCAGCTTCGCGCAAAACATCCACGAAATTCAGTCTCTGCGAGATTTCCTCTCTTCACTTACGCTCGCTACGCTTATCGATATGCCGTTCACCCTGCTGATGCTGCTGGTGATTGGTATCATCGGCGGCCCTCTGGTGTTTATCCCGCTGGTTGCGTTTCCGCTGGCGCTGGTCGTCAGTTGGCTGATTCAGCGACCGCTCAATGAAACCATCGACGACACCATGAAACTCTCCTCAGAGCGCCAAGCGGTGTTGATTGAAACCCTGAGCGGCCTCGATGCCATCAAAGTGAACAATGCACAAAGCGAGCGTCAGTATCTGTGGGAAAACACGCTGGGCACGCTGAGCAAAAAAGAGCTGCGGGTAAAAACGCTCTCGACGCTGGCGGTCAACTTTACCGCCTGGCTACAGCAGTTCTCTGGTGTTGCGATGATTGTCGCCGGGGTCTATCTCATTATTGATGGCAACCTCAGTATGGGCGGCCTGATTGCCTGCTACATGCTGAACGGACGCGCGCTGGTGCCGATGGGTCAACTCAGCGGCCTCGTCACGCGTTATCAGCAGGCGCGCATGACGATGGAAACCACCGAAAACATGATGGATTTACCGCAGGAGCGTCAGGAAGATGCGCCTTCGGTCGCGCGCGAAAAATTACAGGGCGCGATTGCCTTCCAGAACGTCACCTTCACTTATCCGGACCAGAAATACGCTTCGCTCCGCGCCATCTCCTTCTCCATCACACCGGGCGAAAGAGTGGGTATTATTGGCCGAAGCGGGTCGGGAAAAAGCTCGCTGGCGAAGCTGATTATCGGTTTCTACCAGCCCGATACGGGCGAAATACTGATAGATGGCATGGACGCGAATCAAATCGACGTAAACGATCTGCGCCACAATATCGGTTATGGCCCACAGGATATCCACTTGTTCAGCGGCACGCTGCGTGAAAATCTGATCTACGGCGCAAGCTATGTCGATGATGATGTCATGCTCCGCGCCTCGCGTCTGGCAGGTGTACATGAGTTTGCCCGTAAACACCCGGATGGCTACAACATGCAGGTTGGCGAGCGTGGGCTGAATCTCTCTGGCGGGCAACGTCAGGCGGTGGTACTGGCGCGAGCGCTGCTGCTCGACCCACCAATTTTGTTGCTCGATGAACCTACCAGCTCAATGGATAACACCACCGAAGACGCAGTGCGCCGCGCATTGATAGAAAACACGCGTGGCAAAACGATGTTGCTGGTGACGCACCGCGCGTCGATGCTGGCGCTGGTTGACCGACTGATTATTCTCGATCGTGGCCGCATTATTGCCGATGGGCCTCGCGATAACGTCCTGGCGGCGCTGAAGAAGGGGCAAATCCATGCGAGTCACTAAGGCTATCAAAGCACTCCTGCGCCGTATGGGCCTCCTCTCTACGGAGAAGCCCTTCACGGTCAATGACATCAACGGCGTGATCACCGAAGGCGCGCCGCGTTCAACACGTATCACCCTCTGGGCCTGCTTTGCGTTTTTCATCGCCTTTGTTGTCTGGGCCTCGTTCGCTCAGGTCGATGAAGTGACGCGCGGCGAAGGAAAAGCAATTCCCTCATCGCGCCTGCAAAAGATCCAGAACCTGGAAGGTGGGATCGTCTCGGAAGTATTTGTTCATGAAGGGCAAATTGTGGAAGCCGGGCAGCCGTTACTGCGCCTGGATGACACGCGTTTTCGCTCCAACGTGGGCGAAAGCGAGGCCGATCGCAATGCGCTGATTGCGCGCATCTCGCGCCTGCAGGCGCAAATTGACGACAAACCGCTGGAAATCAGCCCGGAAATTGAGCGCGATGCCCCAGGCATCGCCAGCGGCGAGCGCGAGTTGTTCAACACCCAGCGCGAACGTTTCCGTAGTGAGATTTCCGGCCTCGAAGAACAACTGTCGCAAAAACGTCAGGAGCTGCTGGATTTCGAAGCTAAAAAGGTGCAGTTCCGTAACAGTCTTGGCCTGCTTCAGCAGGAGGTGCGGATGTCGGAGCCGTTGGTTGCCGCGGGCGCTATCTCGAAAGTCGAAGTCCTGCGTTTGCGCCGTTCGGAAGTGGAAACGCGCGGCCAGCTCGATTCGGTGATCTTGTCGATCCCGCGCGCGCAATCGGCGATCAAAGAGATTGAAAGTAAGATCGCCGAAGCCAAAGGTCGCTATCGCAGTGATGCACTGGCGGAGCTCAACGAGGCCCGCACCAACCTGAGCAAAACGGAAGCTTCCGGTAAAGCGATTGAGGATCGGGTCAACCGTACGCTGGTCACCTCACCGGTACGCGGCGTGGTGCAGCAGTTGCTGGTGACAACCATCGGCGGCGTTATCCAGCCGGGTAGCGAACTGGTGGAGATTGTTCCACTGGACGATACGCTGCTGGTTGAAGCCAAAGTACGCCCGCAGGATATCGCTTTTTTACATCCGGGCCAGCAAGCGATGATCAAGTTTACCGCCTATGATTACACCATCTATGGCGGGCTGAAGGGCTCACTGGAACACATCAGCGCTGACACCATCACCGACAAAGAGGGTCGCAGCTTCTACCAGATCCGTCTGCGCACGGAGCGTAACCATCTCGGTAATGAAGAGAAACCGCTGTTGATCATTCCAGGCATGGTGGTTTCGGTCGATATCATGACCGGCAGAAAAACCGTGCTCAGCTACCTGCTGAAACCGATTTTACGCGCCAAAGCCGAAGCCCTGCGCGAAAGGTAATATCACGCCAGGGCGCAATCAGCGGCCTGGCGTATAACTCGATCGGTTTTCTGAAAAAGGGAGCCCCGCACTAATCCATGCGAATGCGGAATATCCAGGCCGAACGCTATAATGTTATCTTATAAAACACAGGGATTTTCTTCGCGCAGCAGGATACCGATATGTCATTGAGCCATTTGCTCGCGCAAACCCGGCCTCTGGTTGAGCAATTTAATATTGCCGCCGATGCTTCTCACGTTCCGGGTTATGTGCTTTTTTTTAGCGTGAGTAATGGTCAGGAACGTGCTCACATCGAACAAGCCCGTGGTGAAACGCTGGACAATGCCTGGATTGCGGGCGCAAAAGCGTTGCAACGCTGGGCACAGAAGCAAACCACGCAACCTTGCTGGCTGCGCGTGGATGTCGTCAATCACGTTGAAGTGCTACGCTGGGATGCGCTGCAAGATAAACTGCGCAAAACCAAGCGTAACTATTTCCGCTTTGGCTTAAGCTTCACTGAGACCTTTGAGCACGCCCTGCTTGAACAAGAAATTGCCGCCAACGCCCTGCTCTACGTGGGCACCGAAGGCGTCGCCACCCCTAACGATAAAAACCTGGTCAGCTATACGCGTCAGCGTTTTGGCAGCGAACTGCACTGGCCGGACGCACCGGAAAAAACCCTCTGGCGTTTTACCACCCTTGGTGCGTTCAGCGACGGTAATCGGGCATATCCTCTTGAATCTGGCGGGCCGCATTCAGGCTATCGCCAGCTCCCGCACTGGCAGGATGAACTGGAGCCGATGATCCACTCGGCCAGTGATTATCTGGCGCGGCAGGTTAAAAAATCGGGCCGCTTTCATTACGGCTGGTTCCCCTGCTTCGATCGCGCGATCCCCACCTATAACGCCCTGCGCCACGCCAGCTCGACCTACGCGCTGTTAGAAGGCTGGGAAGTCACGCAGAACGACGCGCAGTTTGCCGCCATCGAACGCGCGCTACACGATCTCGCCAGCGAACTTATCCGCACCTATACGATGCCCGACGGCAGCGACGCCGATTTTCTGGTGGACACTGGCGATGAGATTAAACTCGGCGGCAACGCCGTGTGCATTCTGGCGATGGCAAAATACAGCGAACTGACGGGAAATGAGCGCTATCTGGCGCAAATGGAACGCCTGGCAAACGGTATTGCCTTTATGCAAAACGCCGAAAGCGGCGCATTTGTTCACGTGCTGCATGCCGCCGATCTTTCGCTGAAAGAAGAACAGCGCATTATTTACTACGACGGAGAAGCGGTATTCGCACTGATGCGTCTGTACGGGCTGACCAAAAACCCGCGCTGGCTGTCAATTGTTGAACGGGCGATGGACAATTTTATCGCCCGGAAACACTGGCAGGCGCACGATCACTGGTTAAGCTACTGCGTGAACGAGCTGACGCGCTATCGCCCGCAGGCCCGCTACTATCAGTTCGGGCTGGACAACGTGCGCGATCATCTCGATTTCGTGCTGAAAAGAGTGACCACCTACCCGACGCTGCTGGAACTGATGATGGCGGCGCAGCGCATGATTGAGCGTCTTCAGGCCGATGATACCCACCGGCATCTGCTGGCTGATTTTGACGTCGATAAATTTTACCGTGCGCTGGAGTACCGCGCCCGTTATCTGGCTAACGGTTTTTTCTGGCCGGAACTGGCGATGTATTTTAAAAATCCGCAAAAAATTGTCGGCAGCTTTTTCATTCGCCATCACAGCTATCGCGTGCGCATTGATGACGTCGAACACTATCTTTCCGGCTATGTGGCGTATCGTAAATATCGCCTCCAGCAGGCGAGTCGTCCGCAGCAGCTGGTTTTCCTGTGTGGTAATTTCCGCCATGAAGGCAACGGGATTGAAATCGCCTCCATCCGCCGCTGCGCGCTGTTTATTCGCCAGCTTGGCGTTTCGCCGTGGGTGATCACTTCCAGCTGGAACCCGCAGCTGGCGCGCACGGTGGAGGCGCTTTATGAAAGCGGAAAACTGCCCGCGCCGGTTAACGCGCTGACCGTTTATGACTGGCTGCCAGCCATGCTGGAGCGCGGTGATATTCGCCCGATGCAGGAACTGCGCCCCGGCACGCGTGCGCAAACGCGTAAAGACAGCCGCAACATTCTCGCGGCGCGTCGGTATGTCGGCGCGGAGGGCAATCTCAGTCACGAAGATTTTGTCCATCTGCCCACGCAGAAAATCGTGCTGCGTCGGCACTATCGCTCTCTGAAAGGCACGGCGTATCTTTCCGGCATTGAGCTGCGCTTCACCGACCATGAACGCCGCTATGCCAGCGAAGAGGAGTTCGCCGCCGCCATGCTGGCGCATAATCTGGACAGGCAAACCACGTGGCATTTTCTGGTTGATAAAAATCTGCCGTGGCGGGAGTTTGTCTCTTCAAAACCCAAAAACTGGCTGGATGCGACCCTGACGTCGGTAATTCACTCGACGCATCAACGGGAAGACGGTGAGTTTAAGCAGGCATACCGACATGTGTTGCGCGACGCAACGCTGCTCGACCGTATTATTGTGCTGACTGACGCGCAAAAGCATGATTTGGCGAAGGTTATCTCCAACGCAAAACGCTTACTCGTTATACCCCATCATCTGACGCTTGCTCTGCCGGTTGTAAATCCGCAGAAAAACGCCGGCAAACGGGTGCTCTATATGGCGCGTTATGCCCCTGAAAAACAGCATCAACTTCTTTTCAGAGTCTTTGCTCAGGTTGTGGAAAAAATGCCGGATGCAGAGCTACACACATATGGTTCCGGCGGAATAAAAAAAGAACTTGAACAATGGGTTATCGCTAATCATCTGGATAAACATATTTATCTTCACGATCGGACCGACGAACTGGAATTACTACATCGTCAGTCCAGTTGCGCAGTTCTGTGTTCCAGCCATGAAGGCTTTTCACTGTTTGGCCTGGAGTCACTCGCCCACGGCACGCCGCTGGTCAGTTTTGACATCCAGTATGGCCCGCGCGATTTGCTGGAAAATTCCGGTGCCGGAATTCTGGTGAAGCCGAATGATGAAACCGCGCTGGCAGAGGCGCTGATTGCGGTTTTACAGAACCCGCAGCAACGTGCGCAAATGCAGGAAAACGCC
Organism: Pseudocitrobacter sp. 2023LY-00077; assembly: GCF_055796175.1. NCBI lineage: Bacteria > Pseudomonadati > Pseudomonadota > Gammaproteobacteria > Enterobacterales > Enterobacteriaceae > Pseudocitrobacter > Pseudocitrobacter sp. 2023LY-00077. The sequence continues at coordinate 13,034 of NZ_JBSPEI010000013.1, forward strand.
CTGCGCCACGCCACACGCTATTCTGAACAACAGGTTGCCACACTCTGGCAGACCTGGTGGCAGGAAATGCAGACACTGGCCGCCCGCGAAAATAAAGGGGTCGAGAACCGCGCGTGAACGTTCGACTGAGCCGTCGCACACTCTGGCAACGCTGGCTGGCATTCTGGCTGGCGCTGCTGCTCGTGCTCTCACCTGGCCTCGGCGCCAGTTGGGATTTCAACACCATCAACTCGCGCAGCCAGCAGCTATACGGCCCCGCCACGCCAACGGCGCAGCGCAATATCGATGAGTGGGCGGCATTGCTTAAAAATCCGCCGCAGGGCACTATTCAGGATAAATTAAGCCGCGTTAATCAGTTTTTTAATTCCCGCATGCGTTTTCGTGATGATATCGCCGTATGGGGACAGCAGGATTATTGGGCAACGCCGATTGAATTCTTACGCAAAGGGGCGGGCGACTGCGAAGATTACGCGCTGGCGAAATATTTCACTCTGCGTGAACTGGGCGTGCCCGCCAGCCAGCTTCGAATCACCTATGTAAAAGCATTGCAGTTAAATCAGGCACATATGGTTGTCGCCTGGTACGCCACGCCCGACGCGGTACCGTTAATTCTGGATAACTTAAAAACCACTATTTTACCCGCGACACAGCGTAATGACCTGCTGCCGGTTTACTCCTTCAACGGTGAAGGGTTATGGATCCCGCAGGCAGGTAAAAACAAGCGCGTGGGCGACAGTAAAAAGATTTCTCGCTGGCAGGATCTTCTCACCAAGATGCGTGCAGAAGGATTTGTAATTAATGAATAGGAAGTAGCCATGTCTCTCTATAAACAGCTACTCATTGGTATTTGTCTGTTCACGGTCATCATCTTCTGCGGCAGCTTTTATGTGACGCTGGAGAGTTCGCGCGAACAGTACCACAACCAACTGAGTGCGCACGCACAGGATAGCGCCACCGCACTGGGCCTTTCGCTCACGGCCAATATTGACGATCCGGTGATGACGGAACTGATGGTGAATTCCATCTTCGACAGCGGCTACTTTTACCGGATTCGGGTTGTCGATATCAAAACCGGCAAGCCGCTGATTGAACGCCAGAACACGCCGCAAAGTGCCAGCGTCCCTAACTGGTTTGTACGCATGGTACGTCTGAACCCCGGCCAGGGTGAAGCGGTAGTGATGCGCGGCTGGAACCAGGTGGCGAAGGTGGAAGTGATCAGCCATCCGATGTTCGCGTTGACACGCCTGTGGGATAGCCTGGTCGCCAGTTTCCTGCTGCTGAGCGTGTGCAGCATTCTTTGCGTACTGGGCGCGATGTTTATGCTGCGCCGCAGCCTGCGCCCGCTGAATCACATTGTTGATCAGGCGCTGGCGATCAGCCGCCGCGAATTTCTCAATCTGCCGGAACGCCCCAAAACGCCGGAGCTTCGCCGGGTGGTGGAAGCCACTAATATGATGGTCACCCAGCTTAAAGCGCTGTTCAGCGAACAGGCCACGCGGACCGAAACGCTGCGTCAGGAGGCCTATAATGACAGCCTGACGGGGCTGAACAATCGTCGCTCATTTGATATTAAACTCCAGTCGCGTCTGAGCGATGAAGAACACGCCGCGGGCCATCTGATTTTACTGCGCGTGCAAGACCTCATCGGCCTGAACCAACGTCTCGGTGGGGCTAAAACCGATCAGTTGCTGGTTGCCGTAGCCGATATTCTGAACGAGCTCCAGCAGCGATTTTTCCATAACGAAGGTTTCCTCGCGCGTATTCGCGGCGGCGAGTTCGCGATTATCGCGCCCCCGATTTTGCCGCAGGAGATGGAAAATCTCATTGCCACTCTCAGCACACAATTAAAAGCGTTGCATGAAACCGGCATGAGCGATGTCACCCCCGTCGCCCACTTCTCGCAGGTGAGTTTCAATATGGGCGATACGCCGCAGGCGCTGCTGCGTCAGGCTGACCAGGCACTGGCGATGGCGGAAACGGAGATGCGTTTCTTTGCCGACACGCAGGCACCGCAGGAAGTGGAAAACGAAGACGATCACCATCACTGGCACACACGTCTGGAAACCGTACTGGCGAAAGAGAACTTCGAGCTTTTCTCCCAGCCCGTATATGAGTGCAACAATAAAAACATCATCCTGCATCAAAAAATTCTTGCCCGCATCAAGACGCCGGAGGGCGAAATCATCCCCGCCGGGCGCTTTATGCCGTGGATACACCGCCTGGCGCTGAGCCGCCGGATGGACATCGTCATGCTGAAACAGACGCTGAAAGCAATGGAGAAAAGCACCCAGCCGCTGGCACTGAGCATCAGTGGCGAAAGTGTTGCCGATGAGGAGAGCATGAACGCGCTGCTGCAACCGCTAAAAGGCGCGCGCCATCTCGCGGGCCGACTCACGCTGGAGCTCGATGAAAATGAGCTGCCAAATCCGGAACAGGTCAGCCTGCTGGTGCAAAAACTCAATACGCTGGGTTGCCGTCTGGGCATTCAACACTTCGGCGGGCGTTTCCATTTGATTGGCAACCTGCCACAGTGGGGGCTGGCATGGATTAAAGTGGACGGCGGTTATATTCGTCACATCGATCAGGAAGAGGATAAAAAACTCTTTATCGAAGCCATTTACTGGGCGACGCGTCAGATCAATTTACCGTTAATTGCTGAGCGAGTGGAAACGGAAGGTGAACTGGCCGTGTTGGAAAAAATAGGTTTGTATGGTGCAATGGGACGATATTTTAGCGATGCCAGCACTCTCACTAAATAATTCTCAGGAGCATAATCATGCATTTTATCGAACGTGACAGTGAGGGTCGGATCGTCCGGGTGGAGCCTGCTCCATTCCCCGAATCGACTGAACAAAGCCATGAAACCACCGCTGAAATTGACGAGTGGTTAAAGGTCAATACGCTGCGTGCCGCCACCCTACAGCAGTTGCAGCAGAGCGATCTCGAAATGGTCCGTGTCCTTGAGGATCTTATTGAGGTGCTGATGAGCAAAGGGGTGATCAGCATTACCGATCTCCCGCCTGCGGCACAAAACAAATTACTCAGCCGCGCGAAAGCCCGACAAACGCTGGGCGGGCTGGAAGATTTAATTGGCGAAGAGGAAGACCGGCTGATTTAAAGCGGGTTAATCGTAGTTTAAACGCATTCAGGTATAACGCCTGAATGCGACACGATTTCAATATTCGGAAATACCTTACAATACGCCCGGATTTAATATTAAAACAGTTAGATAGCTTGCTAATGATTTGACTTAAATATCTCTTCCCCGAATTTTACTTCAGATTCCTACCAATCCCTTATTTAAATCAAAGAAAATTCCTAAGCATTCGATTATTTTATAAGTAAATTCGTATTGATTTTTCAGATAATTATTTAATATTCCAATATTTTCTTATAAAACCCAGCAAATTGGCCTTCTGGCCGTCTATATGTCAACAGGTTTCGTTGATATCATCGAATGACAGGGACGAAAACACAGGTGTACGGGTCACGTAAAGAGTCAGGAGAAACATCATGAGCGCTATAGTCGGAACAATTAAAGCGATAATAGGACAAGTTTTCGCTATCGCCCCTGATGGAAGCCGGCGTCTGCTGACTGAAGGTGATCACATCCTGAGCGGAGAACAAATTGATACCGGCCCCGCTGGCGCGGTGACCCTCTCCCTCGCGGACGGCAAAACCCTCGATCTGGGCCGCGACACCCACTGGGACAGTAACGGTATTGCCCCCGTCTCGACACCTGAAGTTGACCCAACCGATATTGCCGCCATCCAGCAGGCCATCGCTGACGGACAGGACCCGACCCAAATTCTTGAGGCTACCGCCGCTGGCCCACAACCCGCCACAGGGCAACCCGGTGCCAGCGGAGGCGGCTCACACACTCACGTTATTCTCGATCTAACCGGTGAAATTCTCGATCCGAATGCGGGATATCCAACGACCGGGCTCGATTTCCCTGATGATACTCGCGAAGAAGAACTGACGCTGCTGGACAGCGACGCGGATGCAGATTCTGACGCGGACAGCGACTCCGATTCGGATAGCGACTCGGATTCCGACAGCGATTCCGATTCCGACAGCGATTCCGATTCCGACAGCGATTCTGACTCTGACAGCGATTCTGACTCTGACAGCGATTCTGACTCTGACAGCGACTCCGACTCGGACAGTGACTCAGATTCCGACAGCGATTCAGATTCTGACAGCGATTCTGACTCAGACAGTGACTCGGATTCGGATAGCGACTCGGATTCCGACAGTGACTCGGATTCCGACAGCGATTCTGACTCTGACTCTGACTCTGACTCTGACTCTGACTCTGACTCTGACTCTGACTCTGACTCTGACTCTGACTCTGACTCTGACTCTGACTCTGACAGCGATTCTGACTCGGACAGTGACTCAGATTCCGACAGCGATTCAGATTCTGACAGCGATTCAGATTCCGACAGTGACTCCGACTCGGACAGCGATTCTGACTCAGACAGTGACTCGGATTCTGACAGTGATTCCGATTCTGACAGCGACTCCGATTCTGACGCCGATAGCGATGCTGACTCTGACAGCGACTCCGATTCTGACGCCGATAGCGATGCTGACTCTGACAGCGATTCCGACTCTGACGCCGATAGCGATGCTGACTCTGATAGCGACTCCGATTCAGACGCAGATAGTGACTCGGACTCGGACAGCGATTCAGACTCCGACAGTGATTCCGACTCGGACAGTGACTCCGATTCCGACAGTGACTCCGATTCCGACAGCGACTCCGATTCCGACAGTGACTCCGATTCCGACAGTGACTCAGATTCCGACAGCGACTCAGACTCCGACAGCGACTCGGATTCCGACAGTGATTCCGACTCGGACAGCGACTCCGATTCCGACAGTGATTCCGACTCGGACAGCGACTCCGATTCCGACAGTGATTCCGACTCGGACAGCGACTCCGATTCCGACAGCGACTCAGACTCCGACAGCGACTCAGACTCCGACAGCGACTCAGATTCCGACAGCGATTCAGACTCCGACTCCGACTCCGACTCCGACTCCGACAGCGATGCTGATTCCGATTCAGACGCCGATCACTCCATCACCTTAGAAGTCGATTTCAGCGGCACTGAATCCTCGAAGGTCACCGAAATCAACGGCGGCAGTGACGATCCTAACGGCTACGACGTGGATGAAAATGGCAATATTGTCGCCATCGGTGAAAACGTGATTCTGTGGATCACCGAAGGGGATATCGAAGCAGGTCGCGTCTCCGATCAAATCCCGAAAGATCAAATTAAGGTCTATACCAACGGCAACCCATCGGGTGACGAAAGCCACAGTGATGTCTTCCTCGTTCACGAAGGCAGCGGCTACTGGCAGGACGGAAACTTCCGCGACCTGAACTCAATTAAAGGCAATACAACCTCTGCCTCCGGTCCAAATGGCGATGCGCGCGACACCATCTATGTGCAGGATGATGGTCAAGGCTGGCATGCCGACAAAGGCCCGGCGAACGTTAACGGCAATATTAACTATGTCGATAACGTCACGATCACCATCGGCGACAAAACCATCGTTCAGGGTTCAAACTCAATCTCAGACGTCACCTCGTCTGACGGCGGTCAGGGCTGGGACCCTAATGCACCGGAAAGTAAAACCTCCTGGCATTACGAGCTGTCGCTGGATGCATCCGTCAACGGTGGCGGTGAGCACGACCAGATAACGTCCATTACGCTCTCCGGCCTGCCGCAGGGTACGATTGAATATAACGGCCAGACGTACACCGTCGAGGCCGACGGCCACGTGGTGATCGACGTCGATGACACCACCAATCTGAACGCCAATATCACGCTGACCACCGACAGCCAGGTCAATCTGGACGACGTGAAGGTGGATATCGAGACCAGCGTAAACGGCGAACATCACGATAGCGGGGATATTGCCGTCAGCGACGATCACCACAGCATTACGCTCTCCGGTAGTGATGCGGATACGTCAACAACGCAGGAGAGCCATGATGCAGATGTGCTGACCACCTCCGCCGATGAACATCATGACACCAACGATAGCGATACGACGCACGATACGCAGTCGCAAAGCGAAACGACGGATGCAACGCAAAGTGTAGCTGCGACGTCCAGCGAGCTGGTTGACGATCAATCAACCCATCACGATGCCGTAAGTCAGGAAACGGACAATAGTGCAGACATCCACGCGTCGGTCGCGGAAAATGACACAACGGTCAGCGGTGACAACACGCAAGCAGAGAGCAGCGAGGCAGACAACGCAGCCGACACGCACGCCTCACTTATCGATAGTGAAGATCTTTATCTGACGCAAACTGACACCGCCGCCGATAACGCATCAACGCCAAATGATGCGACGCCTGCGGCGGCTACTGACAGCGCCACAGAGACCTCGTTAAGCAATCTTGTGGGCGGCGAAGACGCTTCCACAGGAGAAAGTCAGACGGTAACCGCGAATATCGCCGAGAGCGCAACGGACAACAGCGACGCCGATCACGGCGACAGTCCAGCCAGCGCCACAACGCTCAGCAGTGAAGAGCCGCTCAATTTCAGCGATATTATCCACGATGAAAGCAGCGACGACGACCTGGGCAAACTGCTGCCTGTGGCCGACGTCAGTGCCGAAAGCAGCAATGCGACCGACCAGATCGTCTCGGCGGATTCGGCGGCTGACGGAAACGATGCCTATACTGGAGGGGACGACGCGCACGTCGATAACTTAATCGCCAAACCCGATACCGACTCCTGACCACGGTAAGCCTCTCGTAGCCGATACGCGCGAGGGGCTGATTCTGCCCAAAACGCACATGCGGAGAGCGGGCAAGGTCTCCGGCAAGGAAAGCGCTCAGGCCGGAGAATTTAAGAAACGATAAGGACAATAAAATGCACTACCGCGATCAGATCGCTTTCGGATTAACGCTTTCATTATTGACGTCAGGGTATGCCTGCGCGACGACGCTTGAGCAGGCTGTAAAAGAAACACTGATTACGCATCCGCAAATTAGCGGTTCCATCAATAGTCGGCATTCTGCCGATGAGGATTTAAAAGCAGCCAAAGGCGGTTATCTGCCTACGCTGGATGTCTCTGCCGGCACCGGCTGGGAACAAACCGATAACGCCACCACGCGCGCCTCGGGCGATCACCTGCGCGATTTGCACCGCAGCGAATCGAGCATCAACCTGAGCCAGAATCTGTTTAACGGCTTTGCCACCACCAGCGAAGTGGCGCGTCAGAAAGCGACCGTCAACTCGCGCGCGTTCACGGTGATGAATACCGCAGAAAGCACCGCGCTGACCGCCATCCAGAGCTATCTCAACGTGCTGATGCAGGAGAAAATGGTCAAGCTGGCGGAAGATAACCTGAAAAACCACGAACGCATTTTCGACCAGATCCGCCTGCGCACCGAGCAGGGCGTTGGTCGCTAGGCTGACTATGAGCAGGCTGAAGCGCGTCTGGCGCAGGCGCGTAACAATCTGCTGACGGAGCAAACCAATCTCGAAGACGTCCGCGCCAATTACTCGAGCGTGGTAGGCCGTGAAGCGACCGACCTCACCAACCCGCAACCGTCAAAAATCCCGGCCTCGCTGGATGATGCAAAGAAAGTGATGCTGGATAACAGCCCGCTGCTGAAACAAGCCGATGCCGATGTGGAAGCCACGCGTCAGCAGTATGAAGCGGCGAAATCGCGCTTCTACCCAAGCGTGGATGTCGATGTTGGACGCCGGATGGACAATAACGTTGACGGCACGCGCGGCCACGATCAGGAGTGGCAGGCGATGGTGCGCATGCGCTACAACCTGTTTAACGGCGGCAGCGATCAGGCACAACTCACCTCCTACGCCTACAAAATGCAGGAAGCGCAGGATGTGAAAAAGAATGCGCTGCGTCAGCTCAACGAAGAGTTGCGCCTCGCGTGGAACGCCCTGGTGAACGCGAAACAACAGGTGCCTATCGCGAAAGACTATGCCGACCGCAGCATGGTGGTGCGAACCGCCTATCAGGAACAGTTCAGCCTCGGCGACCGTTCGCTGCTGGATATGCTCGACAGTGAAAACGAAGTGTTCAGCGCACAGCGCCGCTACGTGGAACTGGAATACGTCGAAATGTTTACGCACTACCGTATCAACGCCCGGACGGGCGAACTGCTAAAAGCACTGAATATTCCGGCCCCTTCCGCCGCCCAACCGGTGGAAGAGATGAAAACGTCGAAAGTCGACCTACCGGAATTGAAGTAACGACTAATGGGTTTATGGGTTATTTTCGTCCGCGATGATGAAAATAACCCTAAGCGGATAGACGCAATACTTCAGCCATTTTGAAGGATAACGGCTATCCGTGCCCTGCGATTTTTCGCTTATGTAAGGTCAGACGATGGCACCTCAAACTGATTCAGTTGGTAACTCTTCTCCGGAAAATAACAGCACCCGCTACGATCCCCAGCACAGCCACGATGACCCGCTGCTGGATTGTTTACTGGTTGTCTGTCAGCTTCATAACATCATCACCAGCCGCAATGCGCTGACCGCCGGCCTCCCCCTGGAGGAAAATCGTCTCACCCAAAGCACCTTTCCGCGCGCCGCCCAGCGGGCCGGATTAAAAGCCAGAGTCATTCAGCGCCCGCTGGATGCCATCTCGGCTATCTCGTTGCCGGCAATTTTAATGCTGAAGAATTCGCAGGCGGCGGTGCTCATTGGCTGGGACGATAATCAACGCGCCCGCCTGCTGTCTGCAGAAACCCGGGGCGGTGAAATCACCGTCGCGCGGGAAACACTGGCCGCCGACTACAGCGGTCAGGTGATATTTATCCAGCCGGAACATGAATTCGATACCCAGCCGAACGCCTCGATTCCACGAACCAAATCCTGGTTCCAGGACACGCTGAAGCTGTCGAAGTTTCTCTATCTCGATTCCGTTGTCGCCAGTTTCCTGGTCAACCTGATCGCGCTTGCCACGCCGCTGTTCGTGATGAACGTCTATGACCGAGTGGTACCCAATCAGGCGACCGCCACGTTATGGATGCTGGCAATCGGGATTACCATCGCCTTTGCGTTTGATTTCGTTCTGAAGATTTTGCGCGGCATTTGCCTCGATCTGGCCGGTAAAAAGACCGATCTTATTGTGTCGGCGGCGCTTTTCGAACGTCTGCTGGGCATGAAAATGAAGTTACGCCCCAGCCGCGTGGGCGGCTTTGCGCAGAACTTCCAGGAGTATCAGTCCGTGCGCGATTTCCTTTCGTCGCTGACCCTGACTGCGCTTATCGATCTCCCCTTCACGCTGATTATTTTACTGGTCATCGGCATTATCGGCGGCCCGTTGGTGTTTATCCCCATCCTGGCGTACCCGATTGCCGTACTGGTGAACTGGATGCTCCAGCGCCCGCTGCTGGCGCAGGTGAAAAAAACCTATCGCCTGGCCAATGAACGCCAGGCCATGCTGGTGGAAACCCTGACAGGGCTGGACGCCATCAAGGTCAACAACGCGCAAAGCGAGCGGCAATATCAGTGGGAACAGGTGATTGGCAGCCTGAGCAAGCTGGAGCTGCGGGTAAAATCGCTCTCTTACATTGCCGTCAACTTCACCAGCTGGCTGCAACAGTTTAGCGGCGTGGTGATTATCGTCGCCGGGGTGTACTGGATTATCGCCGGTAACCTCAGTATGGGCGGCCTGATTGCCTGCTACCTGCTGCAACGCCGCGCGATGATGCCCGTGGGCCAGCTCTGTGGCTTAATCACCCGCTATCAGCGCGCCAAAATGACCAAGGCCACCATCGACAGCATGATGGACCTCGAGCAGGAAACCCACAGCGATGAAGTGCCACTGAAGCGTGAAACGTTATCAGGCGCGCTGGAGTTCTATGATGTCTCGTTCCGCTATCCGCAAAACCAGTTTGTCTCGCTGAACGGGATCTCACTGAAGATTGCCCCCGGTGAAAAAGTGGGGATTATTGGCCGCAGCGGTTCGGGAAAAAGCTCGCTGGCGAAGCTGCTGGTTGGGTTTTATCAGCCGGATGCCGGTACGGTGCTGATTGACGGCATTGATGCGCGCCAGCTTGACGTCAACGATATTCGCCACAACATCGGCTACGCACCGCAGGATATCCACCTGTTCAGCGGCACGCTGCGCGATAACCTGTTAACCGGCGCCAGCTACGTCGATGAAGAAACCATGATCCGCGCGGCGACGATCGCTGGCGTCCACGAGTTTGCCCGTCGCCACCCTTCCGGCTACAACATGCAGGTTGGCGAACGCGGGATGAACCTCTCCGGCGGCCAGCGTCAGGCGGTTGCCCTCGCCCGCGCGCTCCTGCTCGACCCGCCAATATTGTTAATGGATGAGCCCACCAGCTCGATGGATAACACCAGCGAAGACCTGATCAAAAAAGCGCTCACGCCCATCGTCAGCAATAAAACACTGCTGCTGGTGACCCACCGCGCGTCGCTGTTGACGCTGGTTGATCGCCTGATCATCCTCGACAACGGCAAAATCATCGCTGATGGCCCGAAAGAAAGCGTGATGAACGCACTGAAAAAGGGGCAAATCCATGCAAACCGGTAACCTGCTTAGCCGCCTGATGAAGTGGCTGTTTGGCGATAAAAACACCTCCACTTTTGCTGCTAACGAAGTGAACAAAGCCCTTCTCGACGACTCGCCGCGCGTGGTGCGCATCACCCTGTGGGCGATTCTGGCATTCTTTGTGGTTATGCTGACCTGGGCTGCGCTCGCCGATATTGATGAAGTGACGCGCGGCGATGGCCGGGCTATCCCGTCATCGCGCCTGCAAAAAGTGCAAAACCTGGAAGGCGGTATTGTCTCGGAAGTGTTTGTGCATGAAGGCGAAATTGTGAAGGCTGGCGCGCCACTGCTGCGTCTGGACGATACCCGTTTCCGCTCGAACGCCGGGGAGTCGGAGGCCGACCGCCTGGCGCTGGAAGCGCGCGTTCAGCGTCTGACGGCGCAGCTTGCCGATAAAGAAACCCTCGAACTGCCGCCGGAAATCGCGCAGAAATCGCCGGATATCGCCAACGGAGAAATGGAACTTTTCACCAGCGTCAAACAGCGCATTCAAAGCGAAATTGGCGGGCTGAATGAACAGCTGGTGCAGAAGAAGCAGGAGCTGCTGGACTACCAGGCGAAAGCCAGCCAGACCCGCCGCAGCCTTGGCCTGCTGCAACAGGAAATCAGCATGTCAGAGCCGCTGGTCGCCAAAGGGGCGATTTCGAAGGTGGAAATCCTGCGCCTGCGCCGCTCAGAAGTGGACACACGTGGTCAGCTGGAATCGGTGACATTAGCGATCCCGCGCGCGCAGGCCGCAATTAAAGAGATCGAAAACAAGATTGGCGAAACGCGCGATCGTTATCGCAGTGAAGCGCTGTCGCAGCTTAACGAAGCGCGCACCGATCTCAGCAAAACGCAGGCGTCGGGCAAGGCTATCGAAGACAGGGTGAATCGTACGCTGGTGACCTCGCCGGTGCGCGGTGTCGTGCAGCAGTTGATGGTCAATACCATCGGCGGCGTTATCCAGCCGGGTAGCGATCTGGTGGAAATCGTCCCGCTCGACGATACCCTGCTGATTGAAACCAAAATTCGCCCGCAGGATATTGCCTTCCTGCACCCAGGCCAGGAAGCGATGGTGAAATTCACCGCCTATGACTACACCATCTATGGCGGCCTGAAAGCCACGCTTGAGCAGATAAGCCCGGATACGGTGACCGATAAAGACGGGAAAAGCTTCTATATCGTGCGCCTGCGCACCGCGAAGAATCACCTCGGCAGCGATCAAAAACCGCTGCTGATTATCCCCGGAATGGTCGCATCGGTGGATATCATTACCGGTCGAAAAACCATTCTGGCCTATCTGCTAAAACCGATTCTGCGCGCCAAAGCGGAAGCCTTCCGCGAGCGGTAATCGTGTAAACCGTAATGTCGCCTTATCAGGCCTACGAGATCCCGTAGGCCTGATAAGCGAAGCGCCATCAGGCTCAGTTCAGCGCAACGGCCCACCTAAGTCCTTCTCATACAACCGATAACGTTTGTATGGTACCGCACCTATTTTCTCCAGGATCGTCCGCATTCCCGTATTGGTTTCCAGAATCCAGGACATCTCCAGCGCATCAATGCGGCGCTTCGCAAACGGCGCGCGCAGCGCTTCAATCAGCAACAGCGCAATCACCGGGCCAATGCGGCTGAACTGGTGCTCTTTACAAATTCCCATCAACGGCACGCGTGCCGTGCGCACGCCGCTGACTTTTAAGCGCCATAGCAGCTTCGCCCAGCCAAAGGGAAACAGATGTCCGTTTAAATCGGCAATCGCTTCATTAATGTTGGGCATGCCCACGATAAAGCCGCAGGGCGTCGAATCGATCTCCGCAATGTAGATCATGTCATCAGGCACCAGAAACTTCAGTTGATCGCCCATCGCGGCAAATTCACGTTCGGTGAAGGGGACAAACCCCCAGTTATGCTGCCAGCCGGAGTTAAATACCTCGCGCAATATCTGCATCTCTTCAGCAAAGCGTTTTCGGTCAATGCAGCGAATTGTCACCTTTTTACGTACCTGATCCATCAGCCGGGTGAGTGAGGGTGAGAACGTTAAATCAGTGCGTTTCATCCAGTAGGCCAACAAATCAATGCCTTTGGTGTATCCCTGTTGCTCTACGCGCGGGCCATACCAGGGTTTGCCGTGCGGCATCATCACCGAAGGCGGCGTGTCGAATCCGTCAACCAGCAAGCCACTCTCCTGATTAATGTTCAGGCTAAAAGGACCGGTAATTTTTCGTGCGCCTTCCGCGCGTAGCCATGCCTCTGCGGCCAAAAATAGCGCCCTGAAGACCTCTGCGTCATCAATCGCATCAATCATCCCGATATGCCCGCTGTCATCACCGTAGCATTCGCGGTGCAGCGTATCGATTTGTGCGGTGATTCGCCCAACCAATGCGCCGTTTTTACGCGCAACCCACGCCTGCCAACGGATATGCTCCGTACCAGGGTTCTTCGCGGAAAGATGCTCTTCGCGTTCCATCATCAGAGGTGGGACCCAGGTGGGATCGCCGCCATAAAGTGAAGACGGAAAAGAGATAAAAGCCTGACGCTCGCGCTTACTCACCACTTTTTCAACGCTAATCATAAACAATCCGTATTATATATTTTAAAAAAAAACAGCAATGAATAATTAAAATAAGAGCATCTCAGACTACTAAACAATCCGCAGGTTAGATTTACAATAAATGCCTGCAAAAGCACTTATTAATTGATAAAGATAATAAATAAAGCCAATACGTTACACACAATGAATATATCACTCAGACAATCAAAATAAACATCGCACTAAACTTTACCTTTCATGACAATATAAACTATATTACCTTCGCCTTATTATCCTGAAACTTTTTAATTGAATATTATTCATGGTGTATATGTCCAACAAAACCCCAACACAGACTCTGCCGATGCGCTATGCGGACTTCCCCACTCTGGTGGAAGCGTTGGACTATGCAGCCCTGGGTTGCGCCGGTATGTATTTCTACGATCGCCGTATCCAGCTTGAGAACACGCTGGAATACCGCCAGTTGCAACAACGCGCCAAAGCAGGCGCGCGGCGGTTGCTGTCGCTGAACATTCGTAAAGGCGAACGCGTCGCGCTTATCGCGGAAACCAGTGCCGGGTTTGTCGAAGCCTTTTTTGCTTGTCAGTACGCCGGTCTGGTGGCCGTTCCGCTCGCCATTCCAATGGGCGTCGGACAACGTGACTCTTACACCACCAAACTTCAGGGTTTATTAGCCAGTTGTAAACCCGCTGCTATTATCAGCAGTGATGAATGGCTTTCATTAATTGATGTGGGAAATATAGATAACGCCTCTCTGCATATTTTAAGTCATGCTGATTTTAATGCGCTGACAGAAAAAGAGATCGAACTCTCGCTACCGTCTCCCGATGATATTGCATACCTTCAATATACCTCCGGTAGCACGCGCTTCCCGCGCGGCGTCATTATTACGCATCGTGAAGTTATGGCGAATTTACAGGTAATTAGCCACGATGGAATAAAATTACGCGCCAGCGATCGCTGCGTCTCCTGGCTGCCGTTCTATCATGATATGGGGTTAGTCGGCTTTCTGTTAACGCCGGTGGCGACGCAGCTCTCCGTCGATTATCTGCGCACGCAAGATTTTGCTATGCGCCCGCTCCAGTGGCTAAAGCTTATCAACCAAAACCGCTGCACAGTCTCGGTTGCGCCACCTTTCGGCTACGACCTGTGCCTGCGCCGCATCAACGATCGCGATCTCGCCGAGCTCGATCTCTCCTGTTGGCGTGTGGCGGGCATTGGCGCAGAACCTATTCCTGGGCAACAGATAACCGAGTTTGGCGAACGCTTTCGTCAGGCGCAGTTTGACCCTCATGCCTTTATGCCCTGCTATGGCCTGGCCGAAAATGCGCTGGCGGTAAGCTTCTCTGCCGAAGCGGCTGGATTGCAGGTCCATGAGATTGACCGTGATATTCTTGAGTGCAAAGGTAAAGCTGTTGCACCCACCGCACAAACTCGCGCCATCTCCACCTTTGTTAACTGCGGCAAGGCGCTTCCCGGGCATGCCATCGAAATTCGTAATGAAATGGGTAAACGTCTGGCGGAGCAGGAAATCGGTCATATCTATATTTCCGGGCCGAGTCTGATGAGCGGTTATTTCCAGGACCTTGCCTCGCAAAAAGAGATTCAGTCTACCGGCTGGATGGACACAGGCGATCTGGGTTACCTGCTGGACGACAACCTCTACGTCACGGGGCGCATTAAAGACCTGATTATTATTCATGGCCGCAATATTTGGCCGCAGGATATTGAATACGTCGCGGAAAAAGAGCTGGGGATTCATTCGGGCAATGCCATTGCGTTTGTCACCGCGCAGGAACGCATTGTCTTGCAGATTCAGTGCCGCATCAGCTCTGAAGAACATCGTCAGCAAACGCTGCATGCGCTTACCGCGCGCATTCAAAGTGAATTCGGCGTGACGGCGGACATCGAATTTGTCCCGCCGCACAGCATCCCGCGCACCTCATCCGGCAAACCGGCGCGCGCCGAGGCTAAACGTCGCTATCTTACCCCATTTGGCGAGACCATCAGCCCGCAACAAACGCCGGTGGCAGGTTACGTACAATGAGTCATACCGTCGCGGTGACCGGCGGAACCGGTTTTATCGGCAGGCATATTCTTGCCAGTCTGCTTTCCCGCGGCTTTACGGTACGCGCCTTAACCCGCGCACCGCGTAATGATTCGAGCCATCACCTCACCTGGGTTCAGGGCTCGCTGGAAGACAGGAACGCCCTTGCGGAGCTGGTAAAAGGCGCGCATTACGTCGTGCATGGTGCGGGTCAGGTACGTGGGCACAATGAAGACGTTTTTACCCAGTGCAATGTGATGGGCAGCCTGCGCCTGCTGCAGGCCGCAAAAGAAGGCGGATATTGCGAGCGCTTTCTGTTTATCTCTTCGCTGGCGGCGCGGCATCCTGAACTCTCCTGGTACGCCAACTCTAAATATATTGCCGAGCAGAAATTAGCGGCAATGTCTTCCGGGATCGCGCTGGGGATTTTCCGCCCCACCGCCGTTTACGGCGCGGGCGACAAAGAACTCAAACCGCTATTCAACTGGATGCTGCGGGGCGTCCTTCCCCAGCTTAGCGCGGCGAAGACAAAACTCACTTTCATTCACGCTATCGACCTCGCGCAGGCCGTTACACAGTGGTTATCCAGTGACGTTCCGCAGGCGCATACCTACGAATTATGCGATGGCAACAAAAGCTATTGCTGGAAGGATCTTCAGGACATCGGCTCAACCGCGCGTCATGGCCCGGTCCGATTAATTCCTGTTCCGCTGTATCTGCTGCAAATTATGGCGGATATCAGCACCCGGCTCAGCCTGCTGGCCGGAAATGAACCCATGCTTACCCGGTCAAAAATCTGTGAACTCACACATCCGGACTGGTCGGTAAGCATCAAAAACGCAGTTGACGATTTTAACTGGTCTCCAGGGATTAGCCTGACACACGCAATACACCACAGGCTATTTTGATTTTCTACATAACAGGTGTGGCAACATTTCTATGGTAAATCGTGAAAGAGTGATGGATTACATTCTCTCCTGCTTGCGGGAGATGATCGAAAAGGGACGGGAAATCAAGCCTGACAGTGACCTCGTCAACGACCTGGGTCTGGAGTCGATTAAGGTGATGGATTTACTGATGGAGCTTGAGGATGAGTTCGATATCTCCATACCTATCAATATTTTGCTGGATGTCAGAACGCCTGCGCAATTGCGTGACGCCTTAATTCCTTTCCTGGAGAACCGTAATGAGTCTGTATGA
The DNA here is from genome assembly GCF_055796175.1 of Pseudocitrobacter sp. 2023LY-00077. NCBI lineage: Bacteria > Pseudomonadati > Pseudomonadota > Gammaproteobacteria > Enterobacterales > Enterobacteriaceae > Pseudocitrobacter > Pseudocitrobacter sp. 2023LY-00077. The sequence continues at coordinate 29,404 of NZ_JBSPEI010000013.1, forward strand.
TAAGTTTTCGCGTCTCGCCAGCGAGCGCGAGCAGTTTTCCACCTCCGGCATTACCCCCTTTGGCACCTGCATTGACGAAGTCTACTCCGCCACGCAGGGGCGCATTGGTACGCAGCGCGTCATTCTGGCGGGAACCAATAACTATCTCGGTCTGACCTTTAATGCCGACGCTATCGCCCAGGGCCAGGCGGCGTTAGCCGCACAGGGTACCGGCACGACCGGGTCGCGCATGGCAAACGGCAGCTACGGCCCGCACCTCGCGTTAGAGCAGGAACTGGCGCAATTCTTTGATCGTCCGAGTGCAATCGTCTTTTCAACCGGCTATACCGCTAACCTGGGCGTCATCAGCGCGCTGGCAGACCACAACGCGGTGGTCCTGCTGGACGCCGACAGCCACGCCAGCATCTACGATGCCTGTACCCTGGGCGGCGCGGAAATCATTCGCTTTCGCCACAATGATGCGAAAGACCTGGAGCGCCGAATGCTGCGCTTGGGCGAGCGGGCGCGTGAAGCCATCATTATCGTCGAAGGCATTTACAGCATGCTCGGCGACGTTGCGCCGCTGGCAGAAATTGTCGATATCAAACGCCGCCTGGGCGGCTTTTTGATCGTTGATGAAGCGCACTCTTTCGGCGTGATGGGGCTGCATGGCCGGGGTCTGGCTGAAGCGGTCGGCGTGGAGCAGGATGTCGATATCATCGTCGGCACCTTCAGTAAAAGCCTGGCGTCTATCGGCGGCTTCGCCGTCGGTGGCAAAGAAATGGAGGTACTGCGCTATGGCAGCCGCCCCTATATTTTCACCGCCTCGCCATCGCCTTCCAGCATCGCTTCCGTGCGTTCCTCTTTACATACCATCGCCACCCAACCCGCGCTGCGGCAAAAATTGTGGGATAACGCGCATCGTCTGTATGAAGGCTTAGAAAAGCTGGGCTATCAGTTAGGCTCGCATATCAGCCCGGTCGTGCCGGTGATTATCGGTTCGAAAGAGGAAGGGCTGAGGATCTGGCGCGAACTCATCACAGCAGGCGTTTATGTGAACCTGATTCTGCCGCCAGCCGCGCCAGCCGGCATCACTCTGTTGCGCTGTAGCATGAACGCCGCGCACAGCGATGAAGAAATCGATGCCATTATTCAGGCATTCGCCACGCTGAAGTCCTAAATCCGGGTTCAGCCATGCGCGTGTTACGCCGCATGGCTGAACCACTCACCGCACCCGATCATATCGCCGCACCAATAATAACGCGGCAATCACACAACCTGTCGGCAACGCCAGCGCGGTTAACGGCGCGTTCAGGGCGAACAATAATCCCAGATTAACCATGATTTGATAGCTGATGTAGAGCAGTAACCCCAGAATTCCGCCCACGGCTAAACGGCTGCCGAGCCCCGACGAGCGCGGCGTGACGAGAGCAAACGGAATCGCCAGTAAAATCATCGCCAGCGTCAAAATGGGCCGTCCCAGCTTTTGCCTGAGCGCCAGCCGGTATTCCATGCTGGGCTGATGCGTTTGCTGTAAATAGGCAATGTAATGATTGAGCTGGCGAATGGAGAAGGTGTTCCCCGGTAACGAAAGCACGTCCAGGCTCATATGGGTAAAAAAGGCATTCCACGGTAAACTTTCTTTGCTTTCAATGGTTTCCCTGCCATTATCCCACTGTTTTTTACGCACGTCCTGAAGCACCCACTTATCGCCTTTCACAATGGTCGCCTTCCGGGCGTAGATGTAGAACTCAAGAGAGAGATCGTCACGATAGTGGAAAATCTCCACGCCCACAGGTTGCCCCTGCTCGTTCAGGGATTTCACGGTCATAAAGGTATTATCGCGGCGGGCCCACAATACGTTTCCTGTGATATCAATACCGTTCTCGGCGGCCATCGCCACGTTTCTGATTTGCAGCGCACGCTGCTGTAACGGCGAAGCCACCCACTCATCAATGACTCCCAGTGATACCGCCCACATTACACCCGCACACAGCGCCACCATCGCAATTCTGAAAATAGAGAAACCGGTGCTGCGAATGGCTGTCAGCTCGCTACTTTTCGACAGCAACCCCAACCCGACAATCCCGCCGAGCAGGGCGATAAAGGGCCCAAGATCGATAAGACAGCGTGGAAGCGTCATCAACACCACCAGCACCGCCTGCGTCCAGTGATAACCGCCTGGACTCACATCATCCAGTTCGTTGATCAGATTAAAGGTGCTAAACAGCGGCAGCAGCAGGCCCGCCGCCGCCGCAAATCCGGTGAAAAAGTAACGAATCAGGTAACGGCTAAATAGAGTCATCGGAAGAGTTTCTGTCGCCAAGAGAAGTCACGCGCCATCAGCGCCACCATGCCGAGAAGCATAAGAGCAGGCACCAGCCAGACGCCTGGCGTCAGCGGTATCGCGCCATTCGCCACCAGCGTTCGGCAAACATTGCCGCCGTAAAAAATCGCGACGAACATCAGCGTGAGCGGAATTAATGTCGCGAAGCATCCCTGTCGGGGTTTAACGCGGCTTAATGGAATGGCCAGCAACGCCATCAGCAGTGCGGTAATACCTCGGCTCTTACGCCACTGTAGCTCTGCGTGGTCCGCCGGATCGCTGGAAACGGACAACGTCTCTGCCGGTTTGGCCTTACGTTTGATTTCCACGCGCTGCGTGAGCGGGTTGAGATGCAATTCCAGATTACGATAAATTTGTTCGTTATCATCACTGCCTTCATGGAAAAGCGTATATGCCGTTCCGGCATGCAGCATCACCGTGGGTGTCAGGGGGGAAGGGTCGATCACATCAATGGATTGCGCGCGAAACAGGCTGGTTTTGCCGTCTGCCGAGGTGTAGATCAGCGCCTCCGTCAGATGATTCGACGTGGGGTTAATCATCTCGGCCATAATCATACGGCCATTGTCATTGACGTTAAATTTTTTCGCCTGCAAATGGCGAACGTCCAGCTCCGACTGCGATTCCTGTTCTAACAGATAGATTTGCGCATACGCCCACGGCCTGCCGTACACAGAGAGCAACATCACCAGAACACTCAGTGGGATAGCCAAAGATATCACCGCCTTATACAGGCGCAGCGGGCTGGCGCCAGCGGCGGACATGGCGGTGATTTCCGAGTCAGTGTAAAGCTGGCCCAGCGTCACGCCGACCGACACATACAGCGCGACGGGCAGCAGCATCTCCAGCGCAATCAGCACCTTATAGAAAACTACCCGCATAACCACTTCCAGCGCCAGCGTGCCGTTAGCCGCTTCGGTGAGATAACGTTGTGCGCAGTAGCAGGTAAAAATGAAGATCAAAAAGCCGACCATAATCAGCATCAGGCGGCAGGTTCCCCCCATGATGTAGCGCTCAATCAGTTTCATGTTTAGCCGCAGACCTTTCTTGTTCAGAAATGAGCACCCAGAGCAGCTTAATCACCTCGCTGACCTCTTTTTCCGTCAGGCCGCCGTCTTTGGCCCACACGATTTGCCCCTGTTGATTGAGGACAAAAATGGTGGAACTCTCTTGCGGAAGCTGCCAGCTATTGCGCCCCACGCCGCCGCCGTCGATGATGAACTGCGCCCAGGCATACCGACGCTTGTTTTTCTCAATCTTCCCGCGCACGAAATAGCCGGTACCGAAGATGACATCATCGGTATTCACGATAGTGGTGGGCTGAAACACATCGCCGGGAAACTGCGCTTTCTCGACGGCTTTTATCAGCAGTGAATTTTGCTTTTTTGCCGATTTTCGCCCGGCGATGTACTGCACAATGCGCACTTTTCCCGCCAGCTGCGCGCTGTTCCAGGGCTGGTAGCGAATGCTGTCGTCGTCGTTCAGCACCAGCTCGCCGCCGTCGCTGATGGCGATCGGCGAAACGGCTTTACCGACGACAAAATTGTGCGCCATCGCCAGGCCGGGAAGGCACAGCAACGCCATTATCAACAGAATGGCGCGCGTGCCGCGCCATCGATTATCCGTCATCGTGTTGTGCATCCTTTTACAGCGGAAAGCGCGCGAGTAGCAGCGCTAAACGCTGGCGGATGTCTTCATCCAGCGCTACGGGCGTCTCATAGGCCAGACGATTTTCCATGTCGTCGGCCACCATCTCATCATGCTTGTCGCCCATCAGGCCATTGATGGCAGCAAGAAAGCGGGAGACCTGCCGCGCTTCGCGGTTTTCAGGATCGATGGAACGCAGGGTATCGTAGTAAGAAACCTGCTGGCTGATGATTTTTCGCACGTCATGAAATTCCCGTCCCGTTAGCAGCGGTTTTTCCACAAGCCCCTTCAACAACCGTATTTGCCCCTGCCGATACGCAATGAAATCATCAACGCTGGCTAATCGACTGTGACGCAAACAATAGCGCAGCATCGCCCAGGCGGGCGCGCTCAGATAAAAACGCAGCAGCCTGCCATAAAATACAATGGCATCCTTCTTTTGATTACGAAATCCATCCTGAAAACGCCCCAGAAATACGGTCGTTTTACCGAAGATAAACCCCGCATAATGGCGTTGCAGATACAGTCGTTGGGCGAAACGTAAATGCTTAAAACGCGCGCGCATGTATTTGTACTGCATGCGTTCCTGCTCCGAAAGCTCGCGGCCTGCCGCCTGTTTCAACGTTAACTGCAATAAATCTCGCCGCTTAACGCCGTCCTCCCAAAATTGCAGACATAACGCATAGTTGCCTTGAATGATTTCCGGCGTGCAGTGCAAATCAATCACCGGCGGCAGGCTAACCTGCGCATCCACGTAATCGTCCTCTTCTACCGCCGTAAACAGGCGCTGGGTCACTTCAGGTGCAAAACGTTTCTCCATCACTTTCCGCCCTCCGTCGATCCTTTAAATACCAGTAAATGACGCTGAAAATAGGCCCGTAGCGTCGGCGCCAGCGAAAACAAGACGTCGAGGCATTGGCCAAAGAAGTAAGCGAACGCTGCGCCCATCACGCCAAAAACATGCGATAACGCAATAAGCAGAATGAGATAGCCCGCAGAGGCGAACGTTTGGGCGACGAGGAAAGCACGTTGTTTGCCCGCCATTAACAGCAGCGACTCCTGCGGGAAGCCCACCATCGAGATAACAATGGCCGCCAGCATGACCTGAATTAAGTCGTACGCTTCGAGGTATTTCACCCCGAAAACCAGCGAGATAAGCGGCTTACCGACCAGAATCACCAGTAGCGCGACCAGCACGCCGATCCCCCCCGCCAGCAGCGCAGAGCGGATACCCAGCATCCACGGACGCTTTGTGCGCGGGTCAAGGCGCATCACTTCCGGATAAAAGCTTTTACTCAGTAAACTGGCGGGCGTGCCGGCCGCATCAAAGAAGGTCATCGCGATTTTGAACAGCCCCGCTGCCGCCGGGCCCAGCACCACACCAACCAGCACGGTGCTACAGGAGTTGCGCGCCGCCCAGATGGAGTGCGCGATGTTCGTTGACCAGACAAAACCCCAGGCGCCCGGTATCCGTCGCGCGGATTCAAACAAACGTGGGCGCAGCGCACCATGAATATTGCGGCGGCGCAGCTCGCGTGCGGCAAACCACCAGTACAGGGTGCCGCCGACCAGGTTAGAGGCGTACCAGGTGATCACAAACCCGGCGAAACCAAAATCACCGAAGTAAGCAATTACGCTGCCCAGCGCGCGCAGAAAGGGTTTCGTCGCCTGCTGAATGGCAATCAGATCAAAACGGTCAACCGCACGCAAAATCCCGGTCGGCGTGGATGACGCCATCGAGGGGATCAGCGTGCAATAAAGCATGGCTAACCAGAAACTTTGCGCATCCAGCCCCATGGAATGAGAGAGAAACGGCAGCAGCGCCATGCCGCCGACAATGGCGACGGCCCCGCTGGCGATATCCAGACCGAAAGAAAACGACACCACATCACGAAACTGTTGCGGGTTATTATTTTCCAGCGCGGGCGTGCCGTACTGAACCACCAATTGCCAGGTCTGAAACTTGATGAAATCACTGATGGATTTGGCATAAGACTGCACCACCACCAGCACGCCAAACATCGCGGGTGTCATGCCTTTACCGGCACAGGAGAGCGCCAGCAAGCCCAGCAAAGCACTCACCACATTACTGGAGCCTAAATAAGCGCTATTGCGAATAATGGTGCGAAACGCGCCATCGGAAAACCAATTTTTCATCGTGATAATAACAATCCATTCAGGCTCAAAATATTCGGCAAAGAATTAATTACTTCGCATTTATAATTTAATTAAATAATTCGCGACCAATAGTATTAATGTGCGACACGCTGGCGCTGCGAAACAGACGCCACAGCAGAGGCCGCCGATAATGCTTTTTCCAGCACCTCGGCATAAGGCGCTCGCGCATCCAGTTCAATAACGTGCGAACCGTTATAACGAATTTTCGACATCACACCGATTTTATCCCGCAGCTCTTCATAATCGTGATCGGGCTTACGCGAAAACGCAGTCTCCACATCAATCATCAGTCGAATAATTAATTCCGGTTGATAACGTGCCATTTGCTGATAAAGCTGCTGCTCGCGCGCTGCCAGCCGCTGCTTTATTTTCCCCGTTGCACGCTCAATGCCTATACCTGGCCCATCGTAATAAAAACCGGAGATTTCAGCCTGGGGAAAGCGATCGCTCACTACCAATACGCCGCTTTGCGTCAGTTGCTGGACCCTGCGTAATTTCACGCGTCGACGAAGCGAAAAAGCGAACATAATCAACGCAGCCCATAGCGCCGGCGAGCGGTTTTTCATGCTCTGCGTCTTTGATGACTTCGCGGCTAAACGCCGCTCAAGCCAGACGCCAATAAACGGTAACTTTTTGATTTTGTCACCGTCTTCTCCTGAAAGCAGCCCCAGATATCGGCGCTCGGTGACCCATTGCGTTTGCAGTTGTTTAACCAGATCCGTGGTCAGGGTTGATTTACCGGTGCCATCACAGCCCACCACCGCAATCAGGCCGGGAATACATTCGGTCTGGGACATTGCGGCCTGGGTGAAGTTGGTAGTTTCCATGGTGTTTACTCTTGAGTTCGTCACAATCAGGTGCGGCAATCAGGAAAGCGCGGACTGAATCGAACGTAATGATTCAGCAAGGATATCTTCCGCAGGCTGGCGACCATCCAGCTCGAGGATGGGCGCATGGTTAAAATTGAGCGTGGGGATCACGGTGGTTTTCTCATGCAGCGCCGCCAGTGAGTGGTCGGGCTTGCGGCTAAAGGCCGTTTGCTCATCAATCGCGAGGCGAATTAATAACACGGGAAGATAAGAGGCCATCCAGCGATACAGTTTCAGCTCGTTTTTTCTGAGCAGACACACCCAGCGGTTGCCGCCCTCGGTCTTCGCCAGCTGCGGGCCGTCGAAACGAAAGCCGGGCACTTCCACCTGCGGGTAACGGTCGGTTATCAATACATACCCTTGCTCGCTTTTGCGTAGCATTTTGCGAAACTTCCAGCCCCGCCAGCAGGAGAGCAAAAAGATAACCAGTGCGCTGACGTTGCCCGGTGGCAATGAAGGGTAGTCATGAACGTTGGCGGCTTTGGCGCGTAAATAACGACCAAACGGCGCGCCGATAATCGGTAGCTGCGAAATCCATTCGCCAATACGCCCGGAAGATTGCCCGAGATAAAGTAATTGCGTGGGCACTTTCGGGGCCAGCTTTTCAAGTAGCGCCGTCGCCAGCGTGGATTTACCTGAACCATCACAACCGACTATAGCAATCACTCTGACAAAAGGTGGATTAACCTTTCGGGTATTATATTGACTCATGAAAAACCCACTATTGAAGAAATGATTGTATATTACTGGCATTGTGCTCAGAATATCTTTTCGGCTTTGTCGTGACAATAATTAAATGTCAGCACGGCATAAACTATCGCCGCACCAAAATACATTTATCAAAATAATATTTAATGTGGATATATTAAATAAGGGATATATTTATGCAGTCAATAACTCCTCCGGTTATTGCCGTTATTTGCAGTGACGGCTCCGGTAAATCCACTGTTTGTGAACGTCTGATTACCACTGTAAAAAAATATGGCCCTGCCGAACAGGTGCATTTAGGAAAACAGGCAGGCAACGTCGGACGAGCGGTGGTAAAACTTCCGCTGATGGGAAAATCGCTGAATAAGAGCATTGAGCGAAATAAAGTCAAAACGGCGAAAAAATTACCCGGCCCGATCCCGGCGCTGGTGATTACCGCCTTTGTGGCACGCCGCCTGCTGCGTTTTCGCCATATGCTGGCGTGCCACAAACAGGGGTTAATCGTGTTAACCGACCGCTACCCGCAGGAGCAGATCCCCGGTGCTTACGATGGAACCGTTTTTCCAGCGAATGTATCAGGCAGCGGGTTCGTCTCCTGGCTGGCAAGCCTGGAGCGTAAGGCGTTTCATTGGATGGCGAGCTATAAGCCGGATTTAGTGATTAAACTGAACGTTGACCTTGAGGTGGCCTGCGCGCGGAAACCCGATCACAAGCGAGAATCACTGGCGCGCAAGATTGCTATCACACCTCAGTTGACCTTTAACGGTGCCGAACTGATTGATATCGATGCCAACAAACCGCTGGATGAAGTGTTGAGCGATGCGGAAAATGCAGTGATGCGCTTTATGGAAAGCCGGGGATATACGCTTTCGTCACACGCCTGATTACCCGGTTAAGCCCGATCCATGACCGGGCTTAACCGGTGCAACTTAGATGAGCTGTAGCGCAATCCAGTAAAGCACCCCGGATAAAAAGATGGCCGCTGGCAGCGTGAAGATCCACGCCATCAGGATGCTGGTCACCGTTTTACGCTGCAACCCGCCGCCATCCACCAGCATGGTGCCTGCTACCGCAGAAGAGAGCACATGTGTTGTGGAAACCGGCATCCCGATGTAGCTCGCCAGGCCGATAGAAATCGCCGCCGTAATTTGGGCGGACATGCCCTGAGCGTAAGTCATGCCTTTCTTACCGATCTTCTCGCCAATGGTCATCGCCACGCGCCGCCAGCCAATCATTGTCCCGATACCCAGCGCCAGCGCCACGGCCATAATTATCCAGATGGGCGCGTACTCGATGGTGCTCAGAATATCGCTTCGCAGTTTTTTCAGCATCTGCTGGTCATTGCGGTTCACCCCTTCAGACTTCGCCACTTTCTCAGCCGTATCGGAGATGCAGAGCATGATGCGCCTCAGTTGGCTACGCTGCCCTACTTCTAAAGCGCTGTAGTTAGTCACATTGCCTGCCAGCAGAGTTTTAACGCGCTCAAAGGCGTCCATGGTATTTGCCGGATGACAGTGGAATACGCTGGATTGCACATCGCCTGATTGCGCAGTCGCCACCGGCTGCTCCGTCGTGGTGATGGTTTTCAGCAGCTCAGGGCGCTGCTCAAGAAACACTTCAAAATTGTTGATGGCATCGCGAGTACGGGCAATTTCGTACCCCGACGCATTCATATTGACCACAAACCCGGCGGGCGCAATCCCAACCAGCACCAGCATCACCAGGCCAATACCTTTCTGGCCATCGTTCGCGCCGTGAGAAAACGCCACGCCCGCCGCCGAGACAATCAACGAGGTTCGCGTCCAGAACGGCGGTTTGCGCACGCCGCCTTTCTTTTTACGCTCTTCCGGCGAGCGATGGATACGGGCGCGTTTTTTGGTGCCGCTCCAGAAGCGACGCAGCAGAAAAATCAGCCCGCCCGCCAGCGCGAGGCCGACGATCGGCGATACAATTAAGGAGGTGAAAATTTTCGTGACTTCGCGCAGATTCAGCGCATCCACTACGGAGTTGCCATTCATAATCGCGTTGGTGAGCCCGATCCCGATTATCGCGCCAATCAGCGTATGCGAACTGGACGCCGGCAAGCCGAAAAACCAGGTGCCGAGGTTCCAGATAATTGCCGCCAGCAGCATCGAAAAGACCATCGCCAGCCCATGCGAAGAGCCCATATTCAGCAGCAAATCCGTCGGTAGCATATGCACAATGGCGTAAGCCACACTAAGGCCACCCAACAGCACGCCAAAAAAGTTGAACGCTGCGGCCATAACCACCGCCAGCTGTGGGCGCATAGCGCGCGTGTAGATAACCGTCGCCACCGCGTTGGCCGTATCGTGAAAGCCATTAATCGCTTCGTAAAACAGGACGAATGCCAGAGCAAGCAATAATAAAAGCCCGGTGTATATATCCAAGCCAATAAATAAATTTAGCATATATATAATTGCGCCATATTAAAATTATAAACAGGCGCATTATCGGGGAGTTTAGCTATTCGGGCAAAGTGAATTACGTTTTTTTGTCGCCTGTGCAATAAATAGAAAACCATTGAGTTAAAAAGTTAATTATTGTAAATAAATCATTATGCACACATCCATAATATGAATAATATTCAATTTAAAAAGTCGCGGGGACATATGAATATTTTTGTTGAATGTTTCCAAAAAAAAACCGGGTAAGACTCGCGTCTACCCGGCTTGATGATGAACGAATGATTACTCGTTAATTTTTGGATGCTGCTGCACCAGACGCGTTCTCTGCTCCTGCAACGTCGCAATTTCGGCATCGATATCTTCGATTTTATGCTCGATGTTATCGTGATGCTCCTGCAGAATTTCTCGAGCCTCTTCAATATCCGATGCGGCAGGCGTCGCGCCTTTCAGCGGACGGTTCGCCGTTTCCTTCATCGTAATCCCGGTGATCAGGCCGATCACCGCAATCACCATCAGATAGTAAGCCGGCATCATCAGGTCCTGCGAGGTTTCCACCAGCCAGGCCGCCAGCGTCGGCGTCAGGCCCGCAATCAGCACTGAGATGTTAAAGGCTGCGGCCAGCGCGCTATAGCGAATATGCGTTGGGAACATCGCTGGGAGCGTCGAAGCCATCACGCCGGTAAAGCAGTTCAGGATCACCGCCAGCAACAGCAGACCCGCGAAAATCAGGCCAATCACATTACTGTTAATCAGAATGAAGGCCGGGATCGCGAACACCAGCAGCGCCACACTACCAATCACGATAAACGGACGACGACCAAAACGGTCGCTCAGCAGGCCCATAATCGGCTGCACAAAGAGCATACCAATCATGATGGCAATGATGATCAGCACGCCGTGATCTTCAGAGTAATGCAGGTTATGCGACAGGTAGCTCGGCATGTAAGTGAGCAACATGTAGTAGGTTACGTTGGTGGAGATAACCACCCCAATACAGGTCAGCAGGCTGCGCCAGTGTTTAGTGGCGATTTCTTTAAAGGAAACTTTCGGCCCTTCCTGCAGACCCTGACGGTCGCCCTGTTCGAGTTTCTCAACGTGCTGCTGGAACGCTGGCGTCTCTTCCAGCGCATGACGCAGATAGAGGCCAATAATCCCTAACGGCAGCGCGATAAAGAACGGAATACGCCAGCCCCACTCAAGGAAGTTTTCCTCACCCACTACGGTGGAAATCAGTACCACCACGCCCGCGCCCAGCACGAAGCCCGCAATGGAGCCGAAATCAAGCCAGCTGCCCATAAAGCCGCGTTTACGGTCAGGTGAATATTCGGCAACAAAGATGGATGCCCCGGTATATTCACCGCCCACCGAGAAGCCCTGCGCCATTTTACACAGCAACAGCAGGACGGGGGCCCAGATACCAATAGACGCATATGACGGTATCAGACCAATACAGAAGGTACTGATCGACATAATAACGATGGTGATCGCGAGGATTTTCTGACGCCCGTACTTATCGCCGAGCATCCCGAAGAACAGACCGCCCAACGGGCGAATTAAGAACGGTACGGAGAACGTCGCCAGTGCGGCAATCATCTGCACGCTTGGGTCGGCGCCCGGGAAGAAGACTTTACCTAAGGCGTAGGCGACAAAGCCATACACACCAAAGTCGAACCATTCCATAGCATTACCAAGCGAGGCCGCGGTGATGGCTTTACGGAGCTTGGCATCATCGATAATCGTGACATCACGGAGCGTGATCGGCTTTACTTTTTTCCTTCGAAGCATGGGTATTCCTCATTTACATTCGCCGTTAACGCACACCCTGTGGAGTCGAACAGCTCGCTGTTCGCATGGTGTACGGAGGAGTCGGGAAAATGCAGACTCCTGTTAATCAAGCGTAGCAGGTTTGCTTGTACTGCTAGCGCGCCCCTTGCGCGGGAGCGCCTCCGGGGGTGACAGCTTCGCGTTACACTTCTCAGGGTTCATGAAGTGCCGAAAGCTGCCGGTGCAATCAAACCTGTTGACGCCTGTACTGGCTAATTACAGGTGGTTAAAAAATCCCCGGAATGTCGGTTCCGGTTTGGACTCAGGCCTTTTACCCTACCAGCGTTTAAATTTGTGATCAACTTCGCAAATAAATGCACACTGTTGTTAAGTTGAGTCGATATTCGTAAATAAGTTCAATCTTAATGGATTTTTACGTCAAAGCGCGGCCCGGTATTGTTACCAAAAACACACCCAAAAATGTCAAATAACCCTCGAAATAATTACCCACATTATTATTTACTTAAGATAAATCTCATCATTTAAATTCACAAAGTTTTCACAGCCAATTTATCTCATCCTGCCAGATGTAAGATTTCGTCAAAATATGTGATCGATATAACTAAAACACTGTTTTATTTTCATTGAATCATAATTCCAGCAAATGCATCATAGTTTCAGGAACAGCACCTCGGGGCTTTTCAGGGAGAATTTCTCCCTCGTTGTACCCACCGCGTTCCGGCCGCATGGACAGAGATGCCCGAAAGGAAAGACTCGGGTAACTGGTTGAAATTATTATTCTTAACCTCTTCCATCGTCATTCAGATGAGAAGCGAGGATGCAATATGAAAATTAAAGCCACAATGGAAAGAATCCCTGGCGGGATGATGCTGATCCCTTTACTGCTGGGTGCCGTATTAAATACCTTTGCGCCAAACACCGGCGAATACTTTGGTTCATTCACGAAAGGCATGATTGGCGGAACGGTGCCGATTCTGGCAGTCTGGTTCTTCTGTATCGGTGCTTCAATTGATTTACGCGCAACCGGAACGGTGTTACGTAAATCCGGTACGCTGGTACTGACCAAAATTGGCGTTGCCTGGATCGTGGCACTGATTGCAGCCATGTTTATTCCAGAAAACGGAATCCAGACCGGATTCTTTGCGGGTCTGTCCGTTCTGGCAATTGTTTCCGCCATGGATATGACCAACGGTGGCTTATATGCCAGCCTGATGAACCAATATGGCACGAAAGAAGAGTCCGGCGCGTTCGTATTAATGTCGCTGGAGTCCGGCCCACTGATGACCATGGTTATTCTGGGTTCCGCTGGCCTGGCCACTTTCGAACCGCATCACTTTATCGGCGCCGTACTGCCGTTCCTGGTTGGCTTCGCGTTAGGTAACCTGGACCACGATCTGCGCGCCTTCTTCAGCAAAGCAACGCCGGTACTGATTCCATTCTTCGGCTTCGCGCTGGGGAATACCATCAACCTGAGCGTGATTATGGACACCGGCCTGCTGGGCATCGCCCTGGGCGTTGCGGTTATCGTTATCACCGGTATTCCACTGATTATTGCCGACCGCGTGATTGGCGGTGGTAACGGTACAGCGGGCATTGCGGCCTCCTCCGCAGCCGGTGCGGCAGTCGCCAACCCGGTGATTATTGCCCAGATTAACCCATCGTTTGCTCCAGTTGCCGCCTCTGCAACAGCGCTGGTCGCGGCAAGCGTCATCGTTACGGCGATTCTGGTACCTATCATCACGGCGCTTTACGCCAGACGTTTCGGCAAGGTTCCCGCAGCGGAAACCAGCACCACCGCGAGCGTCTCTCAGGCCGCGCACCACTAACATCCCCCGCCCCCTCTTCGGAGGGGGTTCTGTTTCCTCCCAGGAATAACGCCGACAAAAGTGTGGTTTTGCGCTATCATTAGCGACTGTTTGCGGCATTATGCCGGTTTTTAGGGGCTTATTGCCCTTTCGCACTTTTGAGGAAATCCCCATGTCATTACCCCACTGCCCGAAATGCAATTCCGAATACACTTACGAAGATAACGGCATGTATATCTGCCCGGAATGCGCCCACGAATGGAACGATGCTGAACCCGCACAGGACAGCGATGAGCTGATTGTGAAAGATGCCAACGGCAATCTGCTGGCCGACGGCGACAGCGTCACCGTGGTGAAAGATCTGAAAGTAAAAGGCAGCTCTTCAATGCTGAAGATCGGCACCAAAGTGAAAAACATTCGCCTGGTTGAAGGCGACCACAACATCGATTGCAAAATCGATGGTTTCGGCCCGATGAAGCTGAAATCTGAGTTCGTTAAAAAGAACTGATTGTATTTGTTGGCACACGATCGGTAGGCCGGATAAGGCGCACGCGCCGCATCCGGCAACGGTGCCGGCTGCCTGATGCGCTACGCTTATCAGGCCTACAAATCCCCCGCCCCACCCTCATCTGTACAAAATTCGAACTACACTTAATGGGCTCTTCTTACCTGAGGTAACGATTATGCCGTTAAGTCCCTACATTGCTTTCGCCGGAAACTGCGCCGATGCCATCGCCTACTATCAACAGACGCTGGGCGCGGAATTACTCTACAAAATCACCTTTGGCGAAATGCCGAAAGATGCGCAGGAAAGCAGCGACGGCTGCCCCTCCGGCCAGACTTACCCTGAAAACGCCATCGCCCACGCCAACCTGAAAGTTGCGGGAAGCGACATCATGATGAGCGACGGCGCGCAAAGCGGAAACACCGGTTACAGCGGCTTTACGCTGGTGCTGGATACCCAGGATGTCAACGAAGGAAAACGCTGGTTCGATAGCCTGGCGGCAGAAGGCCAGATCGAAATGGCCTGGCAGGAAACCTTCTGGGCGCACGGTTTCGGCAAAGTCACCGATCGCTACGGCCTGCCCTGGATGATCAACGTCGTCAAACAGCCTGGCGGATAAACTCTGCGGGAGGCACACCCTCCCGCTGTCATCATTTTCACCCTAACTCTTCATCTTTACGTCACTCACGCTTAACCCAACTGTCACAAAAATTCGCCACGATGGAGCCACTTTTTTAGGGAGGCTCCAGCATGCAAACGATTATCCGCGTCGAACAACTGAGCAAGACCTTCAATCAGCATCAGGCGCTGCACGCGGTTGATCTGAACATTCATCACGGTGAAATGGTGGCTCTGCTTGGGCCGTCGGGTTCCGGCAAATCCACCCTTTTACGTCACTTAAGCGGCCTGATTGTCGGCGATAAAAAGCCAGAATGCCGCGTCGAACTGCTGGGCCGCACCGTCCAGCAAAATGGCCGTCTGGCGCGCGATATCCGCAAAAGCCGCGCCCATACCGGCTACATCTTCCAACAATTCAACCTGGTGAATCGCCTGAGCGTACTGGAAAACGTGCTGATTGGCGCGCTCGGCAGCACGCCGTTCTGGCGCACCTGTTTTAGCTGGTTTACCCGCGAGCAGAAACAGCGCGCGTTACAGGCGCTGACCCGCGTCGGTATGGCGCACTTTGCATACCAGCGCGTTTCCACGCTCTCCGGCGGTCAGCAGCAGCGCGTGGCGATTGCCCGCGCGCTGATGCAGCAGGCGAAGGTGATTCTGGCGGACGAACCGATCGCCTCGCTGGACCCGGAATCAGCGCGCATCGTGATGGACACCCTGCGCGACATCAACCAGAACGACGGCATCACCGTGGTCGTCACGCTGCATCAGGTGGATTACGCCCTGCGCTACTGCGAACGCATCGTCGCGCTGCGCCAGGGGCACGTCTTCTACGACGGCAGCAGCCAACAGTTTGATAACGAACGTTTTGACCATCTCTACCGCAGCATTAATCGCATCGAAGAGAACGCGAAAGCTGCCTGACATCCCCATCATTGAGGAAAACGAATGAACGCTAAGATAATTGCCTCGCTGGCCTTCACCAGCATGTTCAGCCTCAGCACCCTGTTAAGCCCGGCGCACGCCGAAGAGCAGGAAAAGGCACTGAATTTCGGCATTATTTCAACGGAATCACAGCAAAACCTGAAACCGCAATGGACGCCATTCTTACAGGATATGGAGAAGAAGCTGGGCGTGAAGGTGAACGCCTTCTTTGCCCCGGACTACGCGGGCATCATCCAGGGAATGCGCTTCAACAAAGTGGATATCGCCTGGTACGGCAACCTGTCGGCAATGGAAGCGGTGGATCGCGCCAACGGCCAGGTCTTCGCCCAAACGGTCGCGGCGGATGGATCGCCGGGTTACTGGAGCGTGTTGATCGTCAACAAAGACAGCCCGATCAACAACCTGAACGATCTGCTGGCGAAGCGAAAAGATCTCACCTTCGGCAATGGCGATCCTAACTCCACCTCTGGCTTCCTCGTCCCCGGTTACTACGTCTTTGCCAAAAACAATATCTCCGCCAGCGACTTCAAGCGCACCGTCAACGCCGGACATGAAACCAATGCGCTGGCCGTCGCCAACAAGCAGGTGGATGTGGCGACCAACAACACCGAAAACCTCGACAAGCTGAAAACCTCCGCACCGGAGAAGCTGAAAGAACTGAAAGTGATCTGGAAATCGCCGCTGATCCCAGGCGATCCGATCGTCTGGCGCAAAAATCTGTCCGAAACCACCAAAGACAAGATCTACGACTTCTTTATGAACTACGGCAAAACGCCGGAAGAGAAAGCGGTGCTGGAACGCCTGGGCTGGGCGCCGTTCCGCGCCTCCAGCGACCTGCAACTGGTTCCCATTCGCCAGCTCGCGCTGTTTAAAGAGATGCAGGGCGTAAAAGGCAATAAAGGGCTGAATGAGCAGGACAAGCTGGCGAAAACCACCGAGATTCAGGCACAGCTGGATGACCTGGACCGCCTGAACAACGCGTTAAGCGCGATGAGTTCGGTGAGTAAAGCGGTGCAGTAATGTGCTCGATCGGTCCCCTCTCCCTTGAGAGAGAGGGTTAGGGTGAGGGGGAAATGCGCACGCTGGTGCCCTCACCCCGGCCCTCTCCCACAGGGAGAGGGAGAAAACATTAAACGGAGCCAAACATGCAAACCATCACCATCGCCCCACCCAAGCGCAGCTGGTTCTCGATCTTCAGCTGGGCCGTTGTTCTCGCCGTGCTGGTCGTCTCGTGGCAGGGCGCGGAAATGGCCCCGCTCACGCTGATCAAAGACGGCGGCAACATGGCGACGTTCGCCGCCGACTTCTTCCCGCCCGATTTCAGCCAGTGGCAGGATTACCTCACCGAAATGGCCGTCACGCTGCAAATCGCCGTCTGGGGCACCGCGCTGGCAGTGGTTCTCTCCATCCCCTTCGGTCTGATGAGCGCCGAAAACCTGGTGCCGTGGTGGGTGTACCAGCCCGTTCGCCGCCTGATGGACGCCTGCCGCGCCATTAACGAAATGGTCTTCGCCATGCTGTTCGTGGTCGCTGTCGGTCTCGGCCCGTTCGCTGGCGTGCTGGCGCTGTTTATCCACACCACCGGCGTGCTCTCCAAACTGCTTTCCGAAGCAGTGGAAGCGATTGAACCCGGCCCGGTGGAAGGCATTCGCGCCACCGGCGCCAACAAGCTCGAAGAGATCCTCTACGGTGTGCTGCCGCAGGTGATGCCGCTGCTAATTTCCTACTCCCTCTATCGCTTCGAATCCAACGTCCGCTCGGCGACCGTCGTCGGCATGGTCGGCGCGGGCGGGATCGGCGTCACCCTGTGGGAAGCGATTCGCGGTTTCCAGTTCCAGCAAACCTGCGCCCTGATGGTGCTGATTATCGTCACGGTCAGCCTGCTGGATTTCCTCTCTCAACGGTTGCGTAAGCACTTTATCTGATAAGCGAGGCATTGATAGCTATGCACTTGTCTACACATCCGACCAGCTACCCAACACGCTATCAGGAGATAGCCGCAAAACTTGAGCAGGAGCTTCGTCAACACTATCGCTGCGGCGACTATCTTCCCGCCGAGCAGCAACTGGCGGCGCGCTTTGAGGTGAATCGCCACACCCTGCGCCGCGCCATCGACCAATTGGTGGAAAAAGGCTGGGTACAGCGCCGTCAGGGCGTCGGCGTGCTGGTGCTGATGCGCCCGTTCGATTACCCACTCAACGCCCAGGCGCGTTTTAGCCAGAACCTGCTGGACCAGGGCAGCCATCCCACCAGCGAAAAACTGCTGTCGGTGCTGCGCCCCGCCTCCGGTCACGTCGCTGACGCGCTGGGGATAACCGAGGGGGAGAACGTCATCCACCTGCGCACCCTGCGTCGGGTCAACGGCGTCGCGCTCTGTTTAATCGACCACTACTTTGCGGACCTCACCCTCTGGCCGACGCTGCAACGCTTCGACAGCGGCTCGCTGCACGATTTTCTGCGCGAGCAAACGGGGATTGCGCTGCGCCGCAGCCAGACGCGGATCAGCGCCCGCCGCGCCCAGGCCAAAGAGTGCCAGCGTCTTGAAATCCCGAATATGTCGCCGCTGCTGTGCGTGCGCACCCTTAACCACCGTGACGGTGAAAGCAGCCCGGCGGAGTACTCCGTCAGCCTGACGCGCGCCGACATGATTGAATTCACTATGGAGCACTGAATGCACGCAGATACCGCGACCCGCCAGCACTGGATGTCCGTACTGGCGCACAGCCAACCGGCTGAACTGGCAGCCCGCCTGAACGCGCTGAACATCACCGCCGACTATGACGTTATCCGCGCCGCCGAAACCGGCCTGGTGCAGATTCAGGCGCGGATGGGCGGCACCGGCGATCGTTTTTTTGCCGGCGACGCCACGCTCACCCGCGCCGCCGTACGCCTGACTGACGGCACGCTCGGCTACAGCTGGGTGCTGGGGCGTGATAAACAGCACGCCGAACGCTGCGCACTGATTGACGCGCTGATGCAGCAATCTCGCCACTTTCAAAACTTATCAGAAACCCTTATTGCCCCGCTGGATGCTGACCGTATGGCACGCATTGCCGCACGCCAGGCCGAAGTGAACGCCAGCCGGGTCGACTTCTTTACGATGGTTCGCGGAGACAACGCATGACCCTGGAAACCGCTTTTATGCTTCCCGTGCAGGATGCCCAGCACAGTTTTCGTCGCCTGTTAAAGGCCATGAGCGAGCCGGGCGTGATTGTCGCCCTGCATCAGCTCAAACGCGGCTGGCAGCCGCTGAATATCGCCACCACCAGCGTGCTGCTCACGCTGGCCGATAACGACACGCCGGTGTGGCTTTCCGCGCCATTAAGTAACGATATCGTCAGCCAGAGCCTGCGTTTTCATACCAACGCGCCGCTGGTCAATCAACCGGAACAGGCGACCTTCGCGGTAACGGATGAGGCGATTTCCAGCGAACAGCTCAACGCCCTTTCCACCGGCACCGCCGTTGCGCCAGAAGCGGGCGCGACGCTGATTTTACAGGTCGCCAGCCTGAGCGGCGGGCGCATGTTGCGTCTCACCGGCGCGGGTATTGCCGAAGAACGAATGATCGCCCCGCAGCTACCGGAGTGCATTCTGCACGAACTCACCGAGCGCCCGCACCCGTTCCCGCTCGGCATCGACCTGATCCTGACCTGCGGCGAGCGCCTGCTGGCTATCCCGCGAACCACTCATGTGGAGGTGTGCTGATGTACGTTGCCGTGAAAGGGGGCGAAAAGGCGATCGACGCCGCCCACGCCCTGCAAGAAAGCCGACGCCGGGGCAATACCGATTTGCCTGAACTGAGCGTCGCCCAGATTGAACAGCAGCTTAACCTCGCGGTGGATCGCGTGATGACTGAAGGCGGCATTGCCGACCGCGAACTGGCAGCGCTGGCGCTGAAACAGGCCAGCGGCGATAACGTTGAAGCAATTTTCCTGCTGCGCGCCTACCGCACCACGCTGGCAAAACTGGCGGTGAGCGAGCCGCTCGACACCACCGGGATGCGTCTCGAACGCCGTATCTCCGCCGTTTATAAAGACATTCCCGGCGGCCAGCTGCTTGGCCCAACCTACGACTACACCCATCGCCTGCTCGATTTTACCCTGCTGGCAAACGGCGAAGCGCCAACGCTGACCACCGCCGACAGCGAGCAAGCCCCGTCGCCGCACGTTTTCAGTCTGCTGGCGCGTCAGGGGCTGGCGAAGTTTGAAGAAGAGAGCGGCGCACAGCCGGATGACATCACCCGCACACCGCCGGTTTACCCCTGCTCACGCTCCTCCCGCCTGCAACAGCTCATGCGCGGCGACGAAGGCTACTTGCTGGCGCTGGCCTACTCCACCCAGCGCGGTTACGGGCGCAATCACCCGTTCGCGGGCGAAATCCGCAGCGGCTATATCGACGTGTCGATTGTGCCGGAAGAGCTGGGATTTGCGGTGAACGTCGGCGAATTGCTGATGACCGAGTGTGAAATGGTTAACGGTTTTATCGACCCGCCGGATGAGCCGCCGCACTTCACGCGCGGCTACGGGCTGGTGTTCGGTATGAGCGAGCGCAAAGCGATGGCGATGGCGCTGATTGACCGCGCTCTGCAAGCCCCGGAATACGGCGAGCACGCGACAGGCCCGGCGCAGGATGAAGAGTTCGTGCTGGCGCATGCCGACAACGTCGAAGCCGCAGGCTTTGTCTCGCACCTCAAACTCCCGCACTACGTCGATTTCCAGGCCGAACTGGAGCTACTCAAACGTCTGCAACAGGAGCAGAACCATGGCTAATCTGAGCGGCTACAACTTTGCGTACCTCGACGAGCAGACCAAACGCATGATCCGCCGCGCCATCTTAAAAGCGGTGGCGATCCCCGGTTATCAGGTGCCGTTTGGCGGGCGCGAGATGCCGATGCCGTACGGTTGGGGAACCGGCGGCATACAGCTCACCGCCAGCGTGATTGGTGAAAGCGACGTGTTGAAGGTAATTGACCAGGGCGCGGATGACACCACCAACGCCGTGTCGATTCGCAACTTCTTTAAGCGCGTGACCGGGGTGAACACCACCGAACGCACGGATGATGCGACGCTTATCCAGACGCGCCACCGCATCCCCGAAACGCCGCTGACCGAAGATCAGATAGTTATCTTCCAGGTGCCGATCCCGGAACCGCTGCGCTTTATCGAGCCGCGCGAAACGGAAACCCGCACCATGCACGCGCTGGAGGAGTATGGCGTGATGCAGGTGAAGCTGTATGAAGATATCGCCCGCTTCGGTCATATCGCCACCACCTATGCCTATCCGGTGAAAGTGAACGGACGCTACGTCATGGACCCGTCGCCGATCCCGAAATTCGATAACCCAAAAATGGACATGATGCCCGCCCTGCAACTGTTCGGCGCGGGGCGTGAGAAGCGCATCTATGCGGTGCCGCCGTTTACCCGCGTGGAAAGCCTCGATTTCGACGATCACCCGTTCACCGTCCAGCAGTGGGATGAGCCGTGCGCCATCTGCGGATCGACCCACAGCTATCTTGATGAAGTGGTGCTGGATGACGCCGGAAACCGCATGTTTGTCTGCTCCGATACCGATTATTGCCGCCAACAGAGCGAGGCGAAAAGCCAATGAATCAACCGTTACTTTCGGTCAATAACCTGACCCACCTTTACGCGCCGGGCAAAGGCTTTAGCGATGTCTCTTTTGATTTATGGCCGGGGGAAGTGCTGGGCATTGTCGGGGAATCCGGCTCCGGGAAGACCACGCTGCTGAAATCGATTTCCGCTCGCCTGACGCCGCAGCAGGGGGAGATTCACTATGAAAACCGTTCCCTCTATGGCATGAGCGAGGCCGACCGCCGTCGCCTGCTGCGCACCGAATGGGGCGTGGTGCATCAGCATCCGCTCGACGGCCTGCGCCGTCAGGTCTCGGCAGGCGGCAATATCGGCGAGCGGCTGATGGCGACCGGGGCGCGTCATTACGGCGACATTCGCGCCACCGCGCAGAAGTGGCTGGAAGAGGTGGAGATTCCCGCCAACCGTATCGACGACCTGCCGACCACCTTTTCCGGCGGCATGCAGCAGCGTTTGCAGATTGCCCGCAACCTGGTGACGCATCCGAAGCTGGTGTTTATGGATGAACCGACCGGCGGGCTGGATGTATCGGTGCAGGCGCGTCTGCTCGATCTGCTGCGCGGTCTGGTGGTGGAGCTGAATCTGGCAGTGGTAATTGTCACCCATGATCTGGGCGTCGCCCGCCTGCTGGCGGACCGTTTGCTGGTGATGAAGCAGGGGCAAGTGGTAGAGAGTGGGTTAACCGACCGCGTGCTCGACGACCCGCATCATCCGTATACCCAGTTGCTGGTGTCATCGGTTTTGCAGAATTGAGTGCAACACCCTGCGCGCGGGTCCCCTCACCCCGGCCCTCTCCCCAGAGGGAGAGGGAGAAAAACGTGCCGTATTCAACACCACGCACAATCGGTCCCCTCGCCCCTTCGGGGAGAGGGTTAGGGTGAGGGGCAATGTGTGCACCGCTCCCCAATATGCGAACCACGAGGCGAAAAATGATTAACGTACAAAACGTCAGTAAAACCTTCATCCTGCACCAGCAAAACGGCGTGCGCCTGCCCGTCTTACAACGTGCCTCACTCACCGTCAACGCGGGCGAATGCGTGGTGCTCCACGGCCATTCCGGCAGCGGCAAATCAACCCTGCTGCGCTCGCTGTACGCTAACTATCTGCCCGACGAAGGGCAAATTCAGATTAAACACGGTGACGAATGGGTAGACCTGGTCACCGCGCCAGCGCGCAAGGTGGTGGAAATCCGCAAAACCACCGTCGGCTGGGTGAGCCAGTTTCTGCGCGTCATCCCGCGTATTTCGGCACTGGAAGTGGTGATGCAGCCGCTGCTCGATACCGGCGTACCGCGTGAAGCCTGCGCCACTAAAGCCGCGCGTCTGCTCACGCGCCTGAACGTGCCGGAACGTCTGTGGCACCTTGCGCCATCCACCTTCTCCGGCGGCGAACAGCAGCGTGTCAACATCGCCCGCGGCTTTATCGTCGACTACCCCATTCTGCTGCTCGACGAACCTACCGCCTCGCTGGACGCCAAAAACAGCGCCGCCGTAGTGGAACTGATCCGCGAAGCCAAAGCCCGTGGCGCGGCCATCGTCGGCATCTTCCATGACGAAGCCGTACGCAATGACGTCGCCGACCGCCTGCACCCAATGGGAGCCTCTGCATGATTATCAATAACGTTAAGCTGGTGCTGGAAAACGAGGTGGTACACGGTTCGCTGGAAGTACAGGATGGCGAAATCCGCGCCTTTGCCGAAAGCCAGAGCCGCCTGCCGGACGCGATGGACGGCGAAGGCGGCTGGCTGCTGCCGGGGCTGATTGAGCTGCATACCGACAACCTCGATAAATTCTTCACCCCGCGCCCGAAAGTTGACTGGCCTGCCCACTCGGCGATGAGCAGCCACGACGCGCTGATGGTGGCGAGCGGCATCACCACCGTACTGGACGCCGTGGCGATTGGCGACGTGCGCGACGGCGGCGATCGGCTGGAGAATCTGGAGAAGATGATCAACGCCATCGAAGAGACGCAGAAACGCGGTGTCAACCGCGCCGAGCACCGTCTGCACCTGCGCTGTGAACTGCCGCATCACACTACGCTGCCGCTGTTTGAAAAACTGGTGCAGCGCGAGCCGGTCACGCTGGTGTCGCTGATGGACCACTCACCGGGCCAGCGCCAGTTCGCCAACCGCGAGAAGTATCGCGAATATTATCAGGGCAAATACTCGCTCACCGATGCGCAGATGCAGCAGTATGAAGAGGAGCAGCTGGCGCTTGCCGCACGCTGGTCGCAGCCGAATCGCGAAACCATCGCCGCCCTGTGCCGCGCCCGACAAATTGCTCTCGCCAGCCACGATGATGCCACGCACGCGCACGTTGCCGAATCCCACCAGCTTGGCAGCGTAATCGCCGAATTTCCCACCACCTTCGAAGCAGCGGAAGCTTCGCGTAAGCATGGCATGAACGTACTGATGGGCGCGCCCAATATCGTGCGCGGCGGTTCGCACTCCGGCAACGTGGCGGCCAGTGAACTGGCGCAGCTTGGCCTGCTGGATATCCTCTCTTCCGACTACTACCCCGCCAGCCTGCTCGATGCGGCATTTCGCGTCGCCGATGACGAGAGCAACCGCTTTACGCTGCCGCAGGCGGTGAAGCTGGTGACCAAAAACCCGGCCCAGGCGCTGAATCTTCAGGATCGCGGGGTGATTGGCGAGGGCAAACGCGCCGACCTGGTGCTGGCGCATCGCAAGGGCAATCACATTCACATCGACCACGTCTGGCGTCAGGGGAAAAGGGTGTTTTGATGATGGGAAAACTGATTTGGTTGATGGGGCCGTCCGGCTCCGGGAAAGATAGCCTGCTGGCGGAACTCCGCCTGCGGGAACAAACTCAGTTACTGGTGGCGCATCGCTACATCACGCGCGATGCCAGTGCCGGAAGTGAAAATCATATCGCCCTGAGCGAGCAGGAGTTTTTTTCTCGCGCGGGGCAGCAACTCTTCGCGTTGAGCTGGCATGCCAACAGCTACTACTACGGTGTCGGGCTGGAGATCGACCTCTGGCTGCACGCTGGATTCGACGTAGTAGTCAACGGCTCACGCGCGCATTTGCCGCAGGCGCGGGCACGCTATGAATCGGCGCTGCTGCCCATCTGTTTACAGGTTTCGCCGGAGATCCTGCGCCAGCGTCTGGAAAACCGTGGCCGTGAAAACGCCAGTGAAATTAACGCCCGCCTGGCGCGCGCCGCCCGCTATACTCCACAGGATTGCCATACGCTCAACAATGACGGCAGCCTGCGCCAGTCGGTCGACACGCTGCTGACGCTGATCCATCAGAAGGAGAAACACCATGCCTGCTTGTGAGCTTCGCCCGGCCACGCAATACGATACCGACGCGGTTTACGCGCTGATATGTGAGCTAAAACAGGCGGAGTTTGACCATCACGCGTTTCGCGTGGGCTTTAACGCCAATCTGCGCGACCCGAACATGCGCTACCATCTGGCGCTGCTGGATGGCGAAGTTGTCGGCATGATCGGCCTGCATTTGCAGTTTCATCTGCATCATGTCAACTGGATCGGCGAAATTCAGGAACTGGTGGTGATGCCGCAGGCGCGCGGTCTGAACGTTGGCAGCAAGTTGCTGGCATGGGCAGAAGAAGAAGCCCGCCAGGCCGGGGCCGAAATGACCGAGCTTTCCACCAACGTGAAGCGCCACGACGCGCACCGTTTCTATCTGCGCGAAGGCTACGAGCAGAGCCACTTCCGCTTCACGAAGGCGCTGTAACATGAGCCTGACCCTCACGCTCACCGGCACCGGCGGCGCACAGGGCGTTCCCGCATGGGGCTGCGAGTGCGTGGCCTGCGCCAGAGCTCGGCGCTCGCCGCAGTATCGCCGCCAGCCATGCAGCGGCGTGGTGCAGTTTAACGAGGCTGTCACCCTGATCGACGCCGGGCGGCACGATCTCGCCGATCGCTGGTCGCCCGGATCGTTCCAGCAGTTTTTGCTGACGCACTATCATATGGATCACGTGCAGGGGCTGTTCCCGCTACGCTGGGGCGTGGGCGATGCGATCCCGGTCTACGGCCCGCCGGATGAACAGGGCTGCGACGATCTGTTTAAACATCCGGGCCTGCTTGATTTCAGCCACTCGGTGGAGCCGTTTGTGGTGTTTGATTTGCAGGGGTTGCAGGTCACGCCGCTGCCGCTTAACCATTCGAAACTCACTTTCGGCTATTTACTGGAAACGGCGCATAGCCGGGTGGCGTGGCTGTCTGACACCGCTGGCCTGCCGGAAAAAACGCTGAAATTTTTACTCAATAATCATCCGCAGGTGATGGTGATTGATTGCAGCCACCCGCCGCGCGAGGATGCACCGCGTAATCACTGCGATTTAAACATCGTGCTGGCGCTGAATGAGGTTATCCGCTCGCCACGGGTGATTCTGACGCACATCAGCCACCAGTTTGATGCGTGGCTGATGGAGAACGCGCTGCCGTCAGGGTTTGAGGCGGGGTTTGATGGGATGGAGATTAGGGTAGCGTGATAGGGTTGGTCATGGGCGCGCTGCCCCCTCACCGCTCATACTCATCTTCCAGCCTCTGCCGCTCATCCTCTAGCTGCCGACGTTCCTGATCAAGCTGGCGCTGGCGGTCATCAAGCTGCCTGCGTCGGTCCTCCAGTTGGCGGCGACGGTCGTCATATTGCTGGCGGCTGTTATCATTCTGATAGCGCCCGTCGTCATAGTCGCGGTCATCATCATCACTGGCACGATTGCTGGAGGGATTATAGGCATCGTTAATTGCCTGCTGAATGTTGCCTATCGCATCATCAATCACATCGGCATGCGCAAGTGGGCTCATCAGCACAAACAACAAGACGGTAAGGTAACGTTTCATCAGGAAAGTCTCACACAACCAGAGTGTGAAGACGTTAATGAAACGTTAGAAAGTAAAACAGCGGAGAATTCTCAAATTTGAATAGCACAATAACCTAACGATAATAGTTAATTCGGTCACAATGAAACTACCCCCATTTAAAATGTTATTATAATAATCTCCATTTTTGCCCTTCTTATTATTTATTTCACGAATAATTAAATGGAGATTAGATATTTTATGAATGGAAATTTCAGATTAACGAAAACCTGTCTGGCGCTTTCCGCAATTATGGGTTTTATGATTCAATCCGTCAGCGCGGCAGAAACAGCAAAAGACGCGACAACCTTTACTAAATCCGTCAACCAGCAGTATCAACAATCATTGCCCTTTAGCGATCGCCAGGATTTCGACGACGCGCAACGCGGATTTATTGCACCATTATTAAATGACGGTGAATTAAAAACACCTGATGGCAAAGTCTATTACCGCGCACTGGATTACCAGTTTGATATCAATGCGCCAGCGCCGGATACCATCAACCCCAGCCTGTGGCGTCAATCGCAGGTCAACGGTATCTCCGGGCTGTTTAAAGTCACTGACCGTATGTATCAGGTGCGCAGCCAGGATATTTCAAACATCACCTTCATCGAGGGCGATACCGGCATCATCGTCATCGACCCGCTGGTAACGCCGAACGCCGCGAAAGCCAGCCTCGACCTTTACTACAAACACCGCCCGCAGAAGCCGGTTGTGGCCGTGATTTATACCCACAGCCATACTGACCACTATGGCGGCGTGAAAGGGCTTGTATCGGAAGCCGATGTGAAAGCGGGCAAAGTACAGATCATCGCCCCGGAAGGCTTTATGGAAGAGGCGATCAGTGAAAACGTGCTGGCAGGCAATATCATGAGCCGCCGCGCGCTTTACTCCTACGGCCTGCTGCTGCCACATAACGCGCAGGGCAATATCGGTAACGGCCTTGGCGTTACGCTCACCACCGGAGACCCGACGATCATTGCCCCAACCCGTATCATTACCAAAACCGGTCAAAAACTGAATATCGACGGGCTGGACTTCGAGTTCCTGATGGCACCAGGCAGCGAAGCACCGTCAGAAATGCACCTCTATATTCCGGCGCTGAAAGCCCTTTGCACAGCGGAAAACAGCACCCATACTCTGCATAACTTCTACACCCTGCGCGGCGCGAAAACCCGTGATACCGCGAAATGGACCGATTACCTGAACGAAACGCTGGATAAATGGGGTTCCCAGGCTGAAGTGCTGTTTATGCCACACACCTGGCCGGTGTGGGGTAATCAGCACATTAATGATTACATCGGCAAATATCGCGACACCATCAAGTACATTCATGACCAGACGCTGCATTTAGCGAATCAGGGTTACACCATGAATGAAATCGGCAATATGATTCATCTGCCGGAAACGCTGGATAAAAACTGGGCCAGTCGTGGCTACTATGGTTCCGTCAGCCATAACGCCCGTGCGGTGTATAACTTCTATCTCGGCTACTACGACGGTAACCCGGCCAACCTGAATCCTTATGGTCAGGTGGATATGGGTAAACGCTATGTCAAAGCGCTGGGCGGCTCCGCACATGCTATCAACCTCGCACGTGAAGCCTACAACCAGGGCGACTACCGTTGGGCATCCGAACTGCTGAAACAGGTGATTGCAGCCGATCCAGGCGATCAGGTCGCGAAAAACCTGCAAGCAGATACCTTTGAACAGCTCGGCTATCAGGCAGAGTCCGCCACCTGGCGCGGTTTCTACCTGACCGGTGCGAAAGAGCTGCGTGAAGGCGTGCACAAGTTCTCCCACGCCAGCACCGCCTCTTCCGATACCATCAAAGGCATGACCGTTGAGATGCTGCTCGATTACCTCGCCGTACGACTGGACAGCGAGAAAGCCGCAGGTAAATCTATCAGCCTGAACTTTAACCTCTCAGGCAACGATAATCTGAACCTTTCGCTCGATAATAGCGTGCTGAACTACCGCAAAGCGTTGCAGACAAAAGCAGACGCCTCATTCTATATGAGCCGCAGCGATCTGCACGATGTGTTGGTCGGTCAGGCTAAAATGGTCGATTTGATAAAAGCGAAAAAGGTTAAAGTTATTGGTAATGCCAATAAATTAAATGAAATCATATCGTGCATGGATAATTTTGAATTGTGGACCAATGTTGTCACGCCTAATTAATCATTAACTTGTATTAAAAAGCGCCCCTTTATATGAGGGGCGCTTTTAATTATTTAAATTATAAATCATTCATGAATCAGATATTAAATAGCGCAAGTAAAATCAATTTTCCGCAAATCGCTCTGTTTATAATTCCCAGACTCGGCGGCGCTGGCGTTTTAAACATTTAGCAGGGCTATTAATAGATTCATTTATCCTTCAGGAAAATAGAACATGGACAGGTTTTTTTCTCTCTCAGGCAAGCTGCTACTGCTTCCCTTGCTTCTGCTGTCAGGATGCACCTTTTCGCCGGCCATCCCGGTCATTGGCGCATATTATCCTGACTGGCTTTTTTGCATCATTGGCGGGGTCCTCCTGACGCTTATTGTCCGCCGCTTCCTCATTCGTACGAACAGCGTTCCGCACCTGGGTTTCCCGGGGCTGATTTATACCGCGCTGTTTGCGCTTTTCTCCATGCTGTTATGGCTGGCCTTCTTTTAATTTTATCGAGACGCACACATGGAAAGTACGCCAAAAAAATCGACCAACACAAAGGCACCCGCTCTGATCCTCGTTCTGGTGGCTATCGTGGTTATGATTTATGTCATCTGGCGCGTCGACAGCGCGCCATCCACCAACGATGCCTATGTTTACGCCGATACCGTCGATGTGGTGCCGGAAGTTAGCGGTCGTATTGTCGATATGGCGGTGCAGGACAACCAGTTGGTTAAGCAAGGCGATGTGCTGATGCGCATTGACCCGCGCCCGTATGAAGCCAGTCTGGATAAAGCCAAAGCGTCGCTGATTGCGCTCGATAAACAAATTATGCTGATGCAGCGCAGCGTTGACGCGCAACAGCACGGCGCCGATTCCGTGGAAGCCGCCGTCGCCAAAGCGCGCGCCGCCGCCGCACAGGCCACCAAAACGCTGCAACGTACCGAGCCGCTGCTGGCGCAGGGCTTTGTCTCCGCCGAAGACGTTGACCGCGCTCGTACGGCACAGCGTGCCGCAGAAGCCGATCTCAATGCCATTCTGGAACAGGCGAAACAAGCGGCCAGTGCAGTCAGCGGCGTCGATGCGCTGGAAGCCCAGCGGGATGTGGTACAGGCAGACATCGCCTTAACCGAGTTGCATCTGGAAATGGCAACCGTCCGCGCGCCGTTTGATGGCCGTGTGGTGGCGCTGAAAACGGCCGTCGGTCAGTTCGCCTCTGCCATGAAACCGGTCTTTACCCTGATCGACACCAACCACTGGTACGTTATCGCCAACTTCCGCGAAACCGAGCTGAAGAACATCCACAGCGGTACTCCCGCCACCCTTCGCCTGATGAGCGACTCCGGTAAAACCTTTACCGGCAAGGTGGACTCTATCGGCTACGGCGTAATGCCGGACGATGGCGGCATGGTGCTCGGCGGCCTGCCGCGCGTTTCCCGCTCCATTAACTGGGTTCGCGTTGCCCAGCGTTTCCCGGTGAAAATCATGGTCGATAAACCGGATGCTGACATGTTCCGCATCGGCGCATCGGCGGTTGCTAACCTTGAGCCGCAATGATGAAGGCGCTTGATTACCTGCCGTTGCCGCTGGTGAAGCTGCTGAGTTTCTTCCACGAAGAACTCAGCGAGCAGCGCCCTGGCCGCTTCCCGCAGACAATGCAGCTCTGGGCGGGCTGTTTGCTGGTGGTGCTTATCTCCATGACCTTCGAGATCCCCTTTTTGGCAATCTCGCTGGCGGTGTTGTTCTACGGTATTCAGTCCAACGCCTTCTATACCAAATTCGTGGCGATCCTCTTTGTGGTCGCCACGGTGCTGGAAATCGGCAGTCTGTTCCTGATCTATAAATGGTCCTACGGTTATCCGCTGGTACGCATGGTCGTGGCCGGGTTGATCCTCATCGGCTGTATGTTTCTGATGCGCACTCACAAGCTGGGGCTGGTGTTCTTTGCCGTCGCCATAGTGGCGATTTACGGCCAGACCTTCCCCGGCATGCTCGATTACCCGGAAATCGTACTGCGCCTGACGCTCTGGTGCATCGTGGTCGGTCTCTACCCAACGCTGCTGATGGTACTGATGGGCGTGCTGTGGTTCCCGGAGCGGGCGATTGGCCAGATGCGTGGCGGGCTATGCAGTCACCTTGACGAAGCCATTCATCGCTTAACACAACCAGCCATACCAACGGGCGAAAAACAGCTTGAACGCGACGCGCTGGCGCTGCAAAAGTTGAACGTTTTTTGTCTGGCCGATGACGCCGCGTGGAAAAGTCACAGCCCCTGGTGGCAAACCTGCGTGGCAACCGTGACGTACCTGCGCACCACGCTCAACCGCTTTGATGCTGCGGCGTGGGCGAATGACCCGGCAGTGCAAAATTTATTGCCTGAACTGGCCACAGAAATGCGCTCGCTGAGCAGCGCGATTAGCGCTGGCGAACCGTGGCGAGGAAGCTGGCAACCCACGGAAGAACAGCATGCCGCCGCGCAGCGTTGCGGCCTTAGCGGCGTGTGTCAGGCACTGATTCAGCTTGGCAAAATGGACCCGGATACTCCACCCGCCCCGGCAGCAAAACAACCGTCGATGGCAGCGGATGCCTGGACTAACCCGGCCTACATCCGCTATGCGCTGAAAACGCTGCTGGCCTGCATGGTCTGCTACCTCTTTTATTCCGGCGTCGAGTGGGAAGGCATTCATACCTGTATGCTCACCTGCGTGATTGTCGCAAACCCCAGCATCGGTTCCTCTTATCAGAAGATGAGTCTGCGTTTTGGTGGCGCGTTCTTCGGCGCGATTTTTGCCCTGCTGTTTACCCTGCTGGTCATGCCGTGGCTGGATAACATCGTCGAGTTACTGTGCGTGCTGGCGCCGATTTTCCTGCTCGGTTCATGGCTGGCGACCAGTTCCGAACGCTCGTCTTACATCGGCACACAAATGGTTGTCACCTTTGCGCTGGCAACGCTTGAGAACGTGTTCGGCCCCAGCTACGACCTGGTTGAAATCCGCGACCGCGCACTCGGCATTCTAATCGGTACCGCCGTTTCCGCTGTTATCTACACCTTTATCTGGCCTGAGAGCGAAGCGCAATCGCTGCCGCAGAAACTGGCCGGTGCGCTGGCGATACTCGCCAAAGCCATCCGCCTGCCGCATACCCAGGGCGGCGCGGCGCTGACGGGTTATCTGCAACTGCGTATTGGCTGTCACGCGGCGTTTAATGCCAGCGAAGAGATGTGCGAGCGCGTCGCGCTGGAGCGCCATTTTTCTGCCGATGAGCGCGACCGATTAGTCAGCCACAGCGAGGCGGTGATCCGCCAGGGGCGCGAAATGCTCTACGCCTGGGATAAGCACCCCGATGCAGAACACGCCGCTGCGCTTGCTGATGCGCTGGACGCCTACGCCAGCGGGCTAGCGCAGAACGGCAGCATCACGCCGACATTGAGCCCGGCTGCACGCGACAACCCCACCGCGCAGCACCTCACTCTTTTACCCGACTGGAGCAACCCGCCGCCCGTAGAGGCCGCGCGGGCGCAAGGAGCTATGCCACAATGACCCGACATTTTTCCCGCTTGCTGATTTGCAGCCTGCTCGGCACCACCACGCTGCTCTCCGGCTGCGCGTTGATCCGCAAAGACGGAACGCCGAGCCCGCAAATCGCCCCCGAGCAGATCAAGCTCGCCGACGACATTCATCTGGCAAGCCAGGGCTGGCCACAGGCCCAGTGGTGGAAACAGTTTCACGATCCGCAACTGGATGCGCTGATCGCCAGAACCCTTGCCGGATCGCACACGCTGGCCGAGGCGAAGCAGCATGAAGAAAAAGCGCAGTCGCAGGCTGAACTGCTGGAAGCCGGTTCACGGTTGCAAATGGCGGCGATCGGTATGTTGAACCGCCAGCGCGTTTCGGCCAGCGGCTTCCTGAGCCCTTATGCGATGGATGCGCCACGTTTAGGCATGGACGGGCCGTATTACACGGAAGCGACCGTCGGCGTGGTCGCCGGGTTTGATCTCGATTTATGGGGCGTGCATCGTTCAGCCGTCGAGGCCGCCATTGGCGCGAAAAACGCGGCGCTGGCAGAAACCGCCGCCGTCGAACTGTCGTTGACCACGGGCGTCGCCCAGCTGTATTACAGCCAGCAGGCGAATTACCAGATGCTTGATTTACTGGAGCAAACGCGTGATGTCATTGATTACGCGGTGCAGGCGCATCAAAGTAAAGTTAATCAGGGTCTGGAGGCAAAAGTACCGTGGCACGGCGCGCGCGCGCAGTTGCTGGCGGTGGAAAAACAAATCGCCGCTGTGAAAGGCCAAATCAAAGAGACGCGGGAATCGTTGCGCGCCATCATCGGCGCAACCGATATGCCGGACCTCAAACCGGTAGCGCTGCCGCAGGTTGATACCGGGCTGCCGTCGTCGCTCTCGTATGAATTGCTCGCTCGTCGTCCGGACCTTCAGGCCATGCGCTGGTACGTGCAGGCATCGTTGAGCCAGGTCGATGCCGCACGCGCGCTCTTCTATCCGAGCTTTGATATCAAAGCCTTCTTCGGCTTCGACGCTATTCACCTTGAGGATATGTTCAAAAGCCCGAGCAAGCAGATCAACTTCATCCCCGGCCTGCGTCTGCCACTGTTTGACGGCGGGCGGCTGAACGCCAATCTGGCGAGTACGCGCGCCAGCAGCAACATGCTGATTGAGCGCTACAACCAGTCGGTGCTCAACGCGGTACGCGATGTGGCGATTAACGGCTCACGCCTGCAAACGCTTAACGACCAGCGCGTCATGCAGACCGAACGCATCGACGCCGCGCGTTATACCCAGGCCGCCGCACAAGCCGCGTACAGGCAGGGCCTAGGCAGTCGCTTGCAGGCAACCGAAGCCCAGCTTCCAGTACTGGCGGAGCAAATGTCGCTGATGATGCTCGACACCCATCGGGTCATTGAAAATATTCAGCTCATAAAATCGCTGGGCGGCGGCTATCAGGCCATCAATCAAAAGTAATCTTCTCGCCGCGTGCCCCGTCACGCGGCGACCCTTCGACACGTCAAAACTGACGACAGACTGTTTTTCGTCAGGGTTTTGTCTAAATAACCCCCGTAATATCCGTGGATACCCACAATAAAAACATGGCATAGAACCTGCATAATAAAAGCCGTTAAGCGCGTTTACGCTGATTGATAACTGGAGCAAGACCGATGAAAAAAGTCGTCACGGTTTGCCCGTATTGCGCCTCAGGTTGCAAAATCAACCTGGTGGTCGATAACGGGAAAGTCGTTAAGGCTGAAGCGGCGATGGGGAAAACCAACCAGGGCACGCTGTGCCTGAAGGGTTATTACGGCTGGGATTTTATTAACGATACCCAGATCCTGACTCCGCGCCTGAAAAGCCCAATGATCCGTCGCCAGCGCGGCGGCAAGCTGGAAGCCGTCTCCTGGGACGAAGCCCTGAATTACGTTGCTGACCGCCTGAGCGCGATCAAAGCAAAATATGGCCCAGACGCCATTCAAACGACCGGCTCCTCTCGTGGTACCGGTAATGAAACGAACTATGTGATGCAAAAATTTGCGCGCGCCGTTATTGGTACCAATAACGTCGATTGCTGCGCACGTGTCTGACACGGCCCATCGGTTGCAGGTCTGCACCAGTCGGTCGGTAATGGCGCAATGAGTAATGCCATCACAGAAATTGATAACACGGATCTCGTGTTCATCTTCGGGTATAACCCGGCAGATTCACACCCGATTGTGGCGAATCACGTGATTAACGCCAAACGCAATGGGGCAAAAATTATCGTCTGCGATCCGCGCAAAATTGAAACCGCGCGCATTGCTGATATGCACATCGCATTGAAAAACGGCTCGAACATCGCGCTGCTCAATGCTATCGGGCATGTCATTATCGAAGAAAATCTGTATGACCAGGCGTTCGTCGCTGGCCGTACCGAAGGCTTCGAAGAGTACCGCAAAATTGTTGAAGGCTATACGCCGGAGTCCGTCGAGGAAATCACCGGCGTGAGCGCGCAGGAAATTCGCCAGTGCGCCCGTATGTATGCTTCAGCGAAAAGCGCGGCGATCCTGTGGGGCATGGGCGTGACTCAGTTCTATCAGGGCGTAGAAACCGTGCGTTCTCTGACCAGCCTGGCGATGCTGACCGGCAACCTTGGGAAACCAAGCGTCGGCGTAAACCCGGTTCGCGGTCAGAACAACGTACAGGGCGCGTGCGATATGGGCGCACTGCCGGATACCTATCCGGGTTATCAGTACGTCAAATTCCCGGAAAACCGCGAGAAATTCGCCAAAGCCTGGGGCGTTGACAGCCTGCCGGAACACACCGGTTATCGTATCAGTGAGCTGCCGCACCGCGTCGCACATGGTGAAGTGCGTGCCGCCTACATTATGGGTGAAGATCCGCTCCAGACTGACGCTGAACTCTCTGCCGTGCGTAAAGCGTTCGACGAACTGGAACTGGTGATTGTGCAGGACATCTTTATGACTAAAACCGCCTCGGCGGCTGACGTCATTCTGCCGTCCACCTCCTGGGGTGAGCACGAAGGGGTTTACACCGCGGCTGACCGTGGCTTCCAGCGTTTCTTCAAGGCCGTTGAGCCGAAATGGGACCTGAAAACCGACTGGCAGATCATCAGTGAAATCGCCACCCGCATGGGCTATCCGATGCACTACAACAACACTCAGGAAATCTGGGATGAGTTGCGTCATCTTTGCCCGGACTTCCTCGGTGCGACCTATGAAAAAATGGGCGAGCTGGGGTACATCATGTGGCCGTGCCGCGATGAATCTGACGCCGACCAGGGGACGTCGTATCTCTTTAAAGAGAAGTTCGACACGCCGAACGGTCTGGCGCAGTTCTTCACCTGCGACTGGGTTGCGCCTATCGACAAACTCACCGACGAGTACCCGATGGTGCTGTCGACGGTGCGTGAAGTTGGGCACTACTCCTGCCGTTCGATGACCGGTAACTGTGCGGCACTTGCCGCGCTGGCGGATGAACCAGGCTACGCGCAAATCAACACGGCTGATGCGGCACGCCTCGGCATTGAAGATGAAGCGCTGGTGTGGGTCAATTCACGCAAAGGGAAAATCATTACCCGTGCTCAGGTGAGCGATCGCCCGAATAAAGGCGCGGTGTATATGACCTACCAGTGGTGGATTGGCGCGTGTAACGAGCTGGTGAGTGAAAACTTAAGCCCGATTACCAAGACGCCGGAGTACAAGTACTGTGCGGTCAACGTTGAGCCGATTGCGGACCAACAGGCGGCAGAGCAGTATGTGATTCAGGAATACGACAAGCTGAAAGCCCGTCTGCGCGAAAGCGCGTTGGGTTAATAACGAAACGCCCCCTCACCCCGGCCCTCTCCCAAAGGGAGAGGGTGAAAACCGGCGCTGTATTTAAGTACGTGCACCATCGGTTCCCTCTCCCTCTGGGAGAGGGTTAGGGTGAGGGGCAAACCAACAAAAACGGGGATGAAAATCATCCCCGTTTTTGTTGCCGAACGTTACATATTCGCTTTCTTATCAAATTTACCCAGCACATCGCGTTCATACGCCAGCGCTTTTTTGCGGTCAAATTTGTGTTCCCACTTGGCGATAACCAGCACCGCCAGAGCATTACCTACCACGTTCAGCGCGGTACGCGCCATGTCGAGGATACGGTCAACACCGGCAATAAACGCCAGGCCTTCCAGCGGAATACCCACGCTGCCCAATGTCGCCAGCAGAACCACGAATGAAACGCCCGGTACGCCAGCAATCCCTTTCGAGGTCACCATCAGGGTCAGCACCAGAATGATTTCCTGCCAGATAGAAAGCTCAATACCGTACAACTGCGCAATAAAGATCGCCGCAATACTCTGATACAGCGTTGAACCATCAAGGTTGAAGGAGTATCCGGTCGGGACCACGAAGCTGGTGATCGCCGGTGGCGCGCCGTAGGCTTCCATCTTCTCGATAATACGCGGCAGCACGCTCTCGGAACTGGCGGTGGAGTACGCCAGAATCAGCTCATCTTTCAGGATAAGAATCAGGGTCCAGATACTCAGTTTACAGATGCGCGCAACCGCGCCCAGCACCACCAGCGCGAAGAACAGGATCGCGGCATAAACCAGAATCACCAGCTTCGCCAGCGGCCACAGTGATGCAAACCCAAAGTTGGCGACCGTCACCGAGATCAGCGCAAAGACACCGACCGGCGCATAACGCATCACCATATGGGTGACTTTAAACATGGTTTCAGAGATGGAGCGGAAAACGGTAACCAGCGGTTCGCGGTGCGTCGCAGGCAACGAGGAAAGGCCAAGACCAAACAGCACCGAGAAGAAGATGATCGGCAGCATATCGCCCTTCGCCATCGACGCAATAATATTGGTCGGCACCAGCGAAAGAATCGTGCCCATCAGACCGTGCGCATGACTTTGGACATCCGCCGTGGTGCTTTGGTATTTCGAAATATCCACCGTCGCCAGTTGCGACATATCAATGCCCGCACCCGGCTGGAAGACGTTGGCAAGCGTAATCCCGAGGATAATCGCCACCGTGGTGATCACTTCGAAATAGATAATGGTTTTTGCGCCGATTCGCCCCAACTGTTTGGCATCGCCCACGCCCGCAATCCCCACGATAAGGGTGGAGATCACAATCGGTACGACGATCATTTTAATCAGATGGATAAAGATATCACCCGCCGGTGATAAAAGGTTAGCAATCAACCATTCACGGCTATCACTTTGATAATGCAGGTAACTACCCAGCAGGATGCCCAGAATAAGGGCAATCAAAATCTGCCAGGCGAGGCTGATTCTCGTTTTTTTCATAACAACAGACTTCCTCAATGAAAGCTACCATTCCAAAAAGGAATGACATCTACTTGAAAGGGATGATTTGTGTTGCGTTTGTTTATGGGGTTTTTTAACGCGCAGTATCAGTATCATCTGGACGGTATGTTGCGCAACCCTTTAAGAACAGGGCTTTTCACTCCCTTCACGCATATTCTCATTAATTTCTACCAATAAACTATTATAAGTTTTTGTTATAAATAATAATTTTTTTTCACATTTTTCATAAATAACGGCTGGCAATTATTTTCCTTCAAAGAATCAAATGCACATTATTTGAACAATTCTAATAATGCGTGATCTGTCGCCCAAATAGTAAACAAAGGTCGCAATACCCCTACAATTAACTTTTTGGCGACATATTATTAACATCTTACAAGGAGAAAAAAAGCATGAGCCAAATACACAAACACTCAATTCCTGCGAACATTGCAGACCGTTGCCTGATCAACCCGGAGCAGTACCAGCAGAGATACCAGCTCTCTATCTCCGATCCTGATGCATTCTGGGGAGAAGAAGGTAAAATTCTCGACTGGATCCAACCTTACACAAAGGTCAAGAACACCTCGTTTGCGCCGGGCAACATCTCCATTAAATGGTATGAAGATGGCACCCTGAACCTGGCGGCGAACTGCCTGGATAGACACCTGCAAGAGCGCGGCGACCAGACCGCCATTATCTGGGAAGGCGACGACGCCAGCCAGAGCAAAAACATTACCTATAAAGAACTGCATCGCGACGTCTGCCGCTTCGCTAACGTCCTGCTCTCGCTGGGCATTAAGAAAGGCGACGTGGTCGCAATTTATATGCCGATGGTGCCGGAAGCCGCAGTCGCTATGCTGGCCTGCGCCCGTATTGGCGCGGTGCATTCGGTTATCTTCGGCGGCTTCTCACCGGAAGCGGTAGCCGGGCGTATTATCGACTCCAGTTCACGTCTGGTTATCACCGCTGACGAAGGCGTGCGCGCCGGGCGCGGGATCCCGCTGAAGAAAAACGTCGATGATGCGCTGAAAAACCCGAACGTCAAGACCATCGAAAACGTGGTGGTGCTGAAGCGTACCGGCGGCAATATCGACTGGCATGAAGGTCGCGACCTGTGGTGGAGCGACCTGATTGAAAAAGCTGACGACCAGCATCAGCCGGAAGCAATGAACGCCGAAGATCCACTGTTTATCCTTTACACCTCCGGCTCAACCGGGAAACCGAAAGGCGTACTGCACACCACTGGCGGCTACCTGGTCTACGCGGCGACGACCTTCAAATATACGTTTGATTATCATCCGGGCGACATCTACTGGTGCACCGCGGATGTCGGCTGGGTCACCGGCCACAGCTACCTGCTTTACGGCCCGTTGGCCTGCGGCGCAACTACGCTGATGTTTGAAGGCGTGCCGAACTCACCGACCCCGGCGCGTATGTGCCAGGTTGTCGATAAACACAAAGTTAATATTCTCTACACCGCGCCAACGGCGATCCGCGCCCTGATGGCGGAAGGCGATAAGGCGATTGAAGGTACCGACCGCTCTTCCCTGCGCATTCTCGGTTCCGTCGGCGAGCCGATTAACCCGGAAGCGTGGGAGTGGTACTGGAAGAAAATCGGCAAAGAGAAATGCCCGGTGATCGACACCTGGTGGCAGACCGAGACCGGTGGCTTCATGATCACCCCGCTGCCGGGCGCGACTGAACTGAAAGCCGGTTCCGCCAGCCGTCCGTTCTTCGGCGTACAGCCTGCACTGGTGGATAACGAAGGGAATCCGCAGGAAGGCGCGACCGAAGGCAACCTGGTGATCACCGACTCCTGGCCAGGCCAGGCTCGCACGCTTTTCGGCGATCACGAGCGATTTGAGCAGACCTACTTCTCCACCTTCAAAAATATGTATTTCAGCGGTGACGGCGCACGTCGCGACGAAGATGGCTATTACTGGATAACGGGGCGCGTCGATGACGTGCTGAACGTCTCCGGTCACCGCCTGGGTACGGCAGAAATCGAGTCGGCGCTGGTGTCGCATCCGAAAGTCGCGGAAGCGGCGGTAGTTGGCATTCCACACAACATTAAAGGCCAGGCGATTTACGCCTACGTGACGCTGAATCATGGTGAAGAGCCGACGCCGGCACTGTACACCGAAGTGCGTAACTGGGTGCGTAAAGAGATTGGCCCGCTGGCGACGCCGGACGTGCTGCACTGGACAGATTCATTACCCAAAACGCGTTCGGGCAAAATCATGCGCCGCATTCTGCGCAAAATTGCCGCGGGCGATACCAGCAACCTCGGCGACACCTCGACGCTCGCCGATCCGGGCGTGGTGGATAAACTGCTCGAAGAGAAGCAGGCGATTACCATGCCTTCATAACCATACCTTGCCCGGTGGCGCTTCGCTTACCGGGCCTACGGTAGGCCGGATAAGCGAAGCGCCATCCGGCAACTGCTTGCCCCATAACAAACCCCACTTTTACCTCTGGAGACTCTGTGATGAATGACACCATTTATCAGCGGATAGAAGACAGTGCGCGTTTCAGGGAGTTAGTCGAAAAACGGCAACGGTTTGCCACCATTCTGTCGATTATCATGCTGGTGGTTTATATCAGCTTTATCCTTTTGATTGCTTTCGCGCCTGGCTGGCTGGGCACACCGCTGCATGCGGGTACCAGCGTCACCCGGGGTATTCCGATTGGTGTGGGCGTGATTCTTATCTCCTTCGCCCTGACCGGTATTTATATCTGGCGCGCAAACGGCGAGTTCGATCGTCTTAACAAAGCGGTACTGCACGAGGTAAAAGCATCATGAAGCGAGTCCTGACGGCGCTTGCCGCCACACTACCCTTCGCCGCCAATGCAGCCGATGCGATTAGCGGTGCTGTACAGCGCCAGCCGACTAACTGGCAGGCGATTATCATGTTCCTTATTTTCGTCCTGTTTACGCTTGGGATCACCTACTGGGCCTCTAAACGCGTGCGCTCGCGTAACGACTATTACACCGCAGGCGGCAATATCACTGGCTTCCAGAACGGACTGGCGATTGCGGGTGACTATATGTCTGCCGCATCATTCCTCGGGATCTCCGCGCTGGTCTTTACCTCCGGCTATGATGGGCTTATCTACTCTCTCGGCTTCCTGGTGGGCTGGCCCATCATTCTGTTCCTGATTGCCGAGCGCCTGCGTAACCTGGGCCGCTACACCTTTGCGGACGTCGCCTCATATCGTCTGAAACAGGGGCCGATTCGTATTCTCTCTGCCTGTGGCTCGCTGGTCGTCGTCGCGCTGTACCTCATCGCCCAGATGGTCGGTGCGGGTAAACTGATTGAGCTGCTGTTCGGCCTGAACTACCACATCGCGGTGGTGCTGGTTGGCGTGTTGATGATGATGTACGTGCTGTTTGGCGGCATGCTCGCCACCACGTGGGTACAGATTATCAAAGCCGTGCTGCTGCTGTTTGGCGCGAGTTTTATGGCCTTTATGGTGATGAAACACGTGGGCTTCAGCTTCAATAACCTGTTCACTGAAGCCATGGCGGTTCACCCGAAAGGCGAAGCCATTATGAGTCCTGGCGGGCTGGTAAAAGATCCGATTTCCGCGCTATCGTTAGGCCTTGGCCTGATGTTCGGTACGGCGGGGCTGCCACATATTCTGATGCGTTTCTTCACGGTCAGCGATGCCCGCGAAGCGCGTAAAAGCGTGTTCTACGCCACCGGCTTTATGGGTTACTTCTACATCCTGACCTTTATCATCGGCTTTGGCGCAATCATGCTGGTGGGGGCGAACCCGGTCTATAAAGATGCGGCTGGCGCGCTGATTGGTGGTAACAACATGGCGGCGGTTCACCTGGCCAATGCGGTCGGCGGTAACCTGTTCCTCGGCTTTATCTCCGCTGTGGCCTTCGCCACCATTCTGGCGGTCGTCGCCGGGCTGACGCTGGCAGGCGCTTCGGCGGTCTCACATGACCTTTACGCTAACGTCTTCCGTAAAGGCGCCACCGAGCGTGAAGAGCTGCGTGTTTCGAAAATCACCGTATTGATTCTGGGCGTGATTGCTATCGTGCTGGGCGTGCTGTTTGAAAACCAGAACATCGCCTTCATGGTTGGCCTGGCGTTTGCCATTGCCGCCAGCTGCAACTTCCCAATCATCCTGCTCTCCATGTACTGGTCAAAACTGACCACCCGTGGCGCGATGCTGGGCGGCTGGTTAGGCCTGCTGACAGCGGTGGTGCTGATGATTCTCGGCCCAACCATTTGGGTACAGATCCTCGGCCACGAAAAAGCCATCTTCCCGTATGAATACCCGGCGCTGTTCTCCATCACCGTGGCATTCCTGGGGATTTGGTTCTTCTCGGCAACCGACAACTCTGCTGAGGGTAACCTTGAGCGCGAGCAGTTCCGCGCCCAGTTTATCCGTTCGCAAACCGGACTCGGCGTCGAGCAGGGGCGCGCGCATTAATGTTAGATTCCCCGGTCGAAAGGCCGGGGAAGCCTTATCCTGCAAAGAAAACACGCAATAATTTCAGTTGCCCATCTATCATCCCAAATTCCAGTATGGTTGTGCCATCACACACACTCGGTGGGATTTGCTCATTAGCCTGCGAGCCAATATTCAGCGTAATACCATCGTCAGAGATATTCCCCGACATTGCCAGTTCACATATGCCCGTGACGTAATGGCGCGCCCCTTTCTCTTCGTAATAGAAACGCCCGTCATCGAGGGGATAATACGTTCTTTTTTGCTCCACAGGCGTCAGCGACTGACTGAGATAATCATCAATCCATTGCGTACCCGGATGGATCGTGAATTTTGTTACGTTATGCAGACGCCGCATAATGGTTTCTGAATGGCGATCAAATAACGCTTCTGTGAAGGGTTCAGATTCAGGCAACTCAATCTCAGCGAGAAAGCCGAAATAGGTATCGTAGGGGAATTTTAAGAAGGTTTTTAGTTTCGTGGCATCCTTTGCACTCAGTGCTTGCTGAAACTTTTGCAATTGCGTTAAGGCATCTTTTTTCTGCTCCTGCGTGACCAGGGGCTGTACGCGCACCGCCTCGCATTCGCGTTGTGAATTTCCAGCAGGGCAAGTTGCCAGGACGGCCTGGCTCAGAAACAGCAGAGATAACCAAAAATATTTCACGGTGTCTATCCATCCCTGGATAAAAAAGATAACCCGCAGTGTACGTCATGGGCAAAACGCAGAGGATAGCGGGTTTTAAAATCGGAATAGTGCCTGCCCATATATCCCTGCTGAGGACGTTACACCACACTCCCCCACACCAGTTGCCCTTTATGGAACGTCGCCGTTCTCGGCGAGATACGCGCCACCGCCTCGGCAGAACAGGAGGCGTCCACCAGCACAAAGCTGGCGTCATCCTGCGCTTTTGGCCACACACGCTCGCCTTTTTCGTTGAGCGGCAATACATCGCCAGTGGCTAAAAACAGCGAGCGGGAGAGGTTCTGTTCGTTAGGACGAATATAGAGCTGCGCGTACAGATTGGCTTTTTCCAGCATGTCGCCCAGGCCGTAAGGCGACCAGTGGTCGATAACGCTGTCAGTGCCAGTCATCACTTTTACGCCTTTGTCGTGCAGCTGTTTGAGCGGCATATGCAACGTGCCAATCGGCACCGTCGAGGCGATAGAAATTTGCTGCGCCACCATCCGGTGCGCCAGCTCATCGACCTGTTGCTCGTTGAGCGTTGCCAGCGCAAAGGCGTGACTGATGGTCAGCTTGCCCTTCAGCTGTGGCGTTTTCTCTACCGTTTCAACCATATAGTTGATGGCTGCCACGCCTGCCGGAGTGGTTTCGTGCAGGTGAATATCGACGCCTTTGTCGTAGTCCAGCGCAATCTGGAACATGGTGTCGAGGGATTTTTCCATCGCGCCATCAACACTGGTTGGGTCCAGCCCGCCGACGTAATGCGCCCCCGCCTGCATCGCTTCGCGCATTAAGGGTTCCGATTTTGACAGCAGCAAACCGTGCTGCGGGAAGGCGACAATTTCACACTCGAAGCCCGCCTGACGTCGCGCCAGCACCGCCTGCAAATTTTGCAGATTTTTCAGGCCGGAAACCGGTTCGATATTGCAGTGGCTGCGGGCAATGGTAGTGCCTTTCGACTGCAATAAATCGATCAGTTTTTCCGCTCGTTCCTGAGTGTACGGTTGCAGCTCCGGCAGCATTTTCTGCTCGAGTTTGATCATGTCCTGGATGGTGGTGCCTGCCGGACGATTGAGCGAGCGCCACGGCCCGCCGTAAAAGGTTTTGTCAAGATGAATATGCATGTCGCGGGTGGTAGGCAGCATCAGCTTACCGCCAGCGTCATAGTGCGGCAGCGTGGCGTCCGGATGCTGCTTATTCTCGCGCAGGGCGACAATTTTGCCGTCCTGAATCTCCACGGTCTGGCGCGCCGTGCGGGTCTGCACCGCCACGCCATTTTCGTAGTCAAAACCGGTTTCCAGCAGCACGTTATCGAGATAGTAATGCGGGTCAGTGATTTTCATGGTGTTGTTCGCTTCGCAGTTTAGGGTGCCAGCTACCGCCGCATGGGCGAGCGGCACAGAGGTACCAAACAGCGCGGCGGCGGTAACCATCTTACCGCTCTGGCTCAAAAACTCACGACGGCTATTGCTTTCTTTCATCTTACGTCCTTACGTTTTAATAATATGGGTGCCCGTTTCGCCACGCAGCGCCGCGGGCAGGCATTCCGGCGTGGTGATAATCACTTCTTTGCCGCCCTGTTCCAGGAACGTCAGGCTGG
This sequence comes from Pseudocitrobacter sp. 2023LY-00077, assembly GCF_055796175.1. Lineage (NCBI taxonomy): Bacteria > Pseudomonadati > Pseudomonadota > Gammaproteobacteria > Enterobacterales > Enterobacteriaceae > Pseudocitrobacter > Pseudocitrobacter sp. 2023LY-00077. The sequence goes on from NZ_JBSPEI010000013.1 coordinate 73,386, forward strand.
CGATGATTTTTGGCAACATGCTGCCGGGCGGGAAATGCCCTTCCTGCATATAGCGGGTCATGGTGGCAATATCCACCCGATCGAGCGCCTGCTGCTGCGGCTTGCCAAAGTGAATACACACTTTTTCCACGCCGGTGGTGATCACCAGAATGTCGGCGTGAATTTCGCGCGCCAGCAGCGCGGTAGAGAGATCTTTGTCGATAACCGCGTCCACGCTTTGGTAATCCCCCGCGTCAGTACGCACCACTGGAATTCCGCCGCCGCCTGCGCCAATCACCACAAAGCCTTGCTGGATCAGCGCCTTAATGGCTGGTGCTTCGACAATACGTTTCGGTTCCGGCGAGGCGACCACGCGGCGATAGCCGCGTCCGGCATCTTCAACAAAACGCCAGTCAGGGTTAGCCTTTTGTAATTCGTCACGCTGGCTTTCACTGAAGAATGCGCCAATGGGTTTGGTGGGATGGGCAAACCCCGGGTCGTTTTTATCCACTTCCACCTGAGTCACCACGGTGACGGCTTTTTTCTCCCCGTGACGCGCCAGCCGGTTGTTCAGCGCCTGTTGGATCAGATAGCCGATGCCGCCTTGCGTATCTGCCACACAGTTCGCCAGCGGCGTTAAGGGCAGCCCTTCACGCTCGTGGGCTATCTCCGCGCGGCGTAAATCCAGACCGACCTGCGGCCCGTTGCCGTGGGTCAGCACAATGTCGTAATCGGAAGCCAGCATTTCCAGCACCGTATCGGCGACGGCTTTCACCGCCTCCGCCTGATGCTCAATCGACTGGCTGGCGTTATCTTTGATAATGCTGTTGCCACCAATGGCAACGACCACAAGTTCTTTCATGTTGTTATGTCCGCTACAGAGGGTGATGGGGTTATGACCAACGCCAAATTGCCTGATGCGCTACGCTTATCAGGCCTACCATTCTTGCGCCATTCGTAGGCCGGATAAGGCGTTCACGCCGCATCCGGCATAAACATGTAAGTCAGACGCCGTAACGTTCGCACCAGCCAAGAATGGCTTTCTCGAAGCAGGCGAATGGCGGATGCACAATACCCGCGCCAATCATGCCCACGCCCGCATCTTTATGGGCGATGGCGGTGTTGATCACCGGCAGAATGCCGCTGCTGCCAACGCGGGTGATGTCGATAGCCGACGGCACGCCCATAAAACCGAGCAGCGGAATGGTGACGTTCGGGTTTTCACCGAGGGTGATTTCGCGCATCTGACGAGAGAAATCGATAGCCTCTTCCACCGTGCCCCCCACCAGCGCGACGATTGCAGGCGCGGTCGCCATAGCAAATCCGCCAATACCGTAGGTTTCGGTGATGGCGCTGTCGCCGATATCCAGCCCCGAATCTTCCGGCTTATAACCGGCAAACATCGGGCCGATGACCTGCTGCGCCGGACCGGTAAACCATTGCCCCGGTAATCCGCTGACCCGCAGGCCAAACTCGACGCCGTTACGCGCCATCGTGGTGACCACGGTGCTGTATTCGATGCCGTGCGCCGCATCCATCGCCGCTTTACACATCGCCATCCACGTCGGGCCGGAGAAGTAGTCGCTGCTGGCGACAAACTCAAACACTTCGCGCTGTTGCTCGACGGAATAACCTGCCTGAATAATCCCCGGCGTCAGCGCCTGAATCAGCAGCGTCGTCCCGGCGTTATTGCGGTTATGGCACTCATCGCCCATATGCAGCGCTTGCGCCAGCATTAAGCGCAGATCGATCTCGCCGATAATTTTCATCGCGTCGCGCAGCATTGGCCCCTGCACATCGCGCATCCAGTTGAGGCGGTCAATCACGCTCTGATCGTTGGCACCCATACGCAAAATCTTCGCCATCTGCTCGCTCATGTTGGTGTAAGCGACGTTGCCGTAGGTTTTGTTTTTCACGATGTGCATAAACATCGAGGCCGAGGTGACACCCGCCATTGATCCCACACAGTCGTGTTCGTGGCACGGCGAGAAAGTGATCTCCCCGGAAGCCGCCAGTTCAGCCGCCTCGTCGAGATCTTTCGCCAGCCCTTCGAACACCAGTGCCCCGGTGACCGCGCCTTTCATCGCGCCGCACATTTTTTCCCAGGTAACCGGCGGCCCGGCGTGAAGAATGGTTTTCGGCGTCATGCCCGGTACCACGTTGATCGCCTGATCAAAACCAATCAGCACCGGATGGGACTGGATAATGCGCTCCAGCGCCTGCTGGTTAGCGGCGGCGATTTTGTCTGCCAGCGGTGAATCGGCAATGTTGTCCAGCGCCTGCACCACCTGCATATTGCCCTGCCCCGGCGGCGTCCAGTCGAGTTGGGTCACTTCTACATGCTGCTTTTTCAGGTCATCGCTAAACATGGCGATGCCGACGTTAATAACGTTCAACGGTTGGCTAAACAGTGACTGGCTCATCAGGCTTCCTCCCCTTTGCAGATAAATTCACGCGCCAGCAATCCGGTATTGGTGCTGCTGCTGGCCAGAATCGCTCCGGCATCAAGCAGCATCTGGCTTTGTTGTGCTAACGATGGCGTATCGAGATCGGTACCCAGCACATAGGCGAGAATGATCAACTCGCGTCCTTCGGCTGCGGCGATCGCTTTCGCTTCTTTGATCGCCTCGAGGGTGGAGCCGACCGGATCTTCATGCGATCCAAATCCGAGCACAAAATCCATCACGATCACCGCCACTTCTGGATCGCGCGCTTCTTCGATCAAGCGGCTGATGCGGTTGGTGGGGTCGATCATCGGGTGCGGCTTGCCGTTGGTGAAGTCGTCATCGCCAAAGTCGAGGAAGGTGTGTTTGATACTGCGGTTGATATCTTTCAGGCGGAATTCAGGATCGGGCTGGATGTTGCTGTAGACATCGCCGTGTTTTTCCATCACCGCGAACATGGTTTCGTCACACAGCGTGCCGCCGCAGAACAGGCCACGAATGTACTTCTGCTGCGGTTTCAGGCGAGCACGTACGTCAGCAATCAACGGCTGGTTCAGGGTATGCAGGTCGAGATGTTCCTGTTTCACGCCGGAGAGCATCACTGCTTTCAGCGCCGCCTCTTTGGTGCCGCGGGCAAACTGTAGCCCCTGCTCGTCCACTGGCGTTTCACCACGACCGAGGAAACAGACCACCACTGGCTTACGGCAGGTGCGCGCGCGTTCCAGCACTTTGCGGGCCACCGCAGGCGCAGGCGGTTTGGAGATCAGCGCGATGATTTCAGTTTGCGGATCGTTTTCCAGCATCCCGATAGCGTCGAGCATCATCAGGCCGCCGATTTTCTCGCTCAGGTCGCGCCCGCCGGTGCCGATCAGTTGTGAAACGCCGCCGCCAAATTCATGGATACGGACGCTCAGTTCCTGGCTACCTGTGCCGGATGCGCCAACAATACCGATGTTGCCGCGACGCACGGCGTTACCAAAACAGAGCGCCGCGCCGTTAATAATCGCCGTGCCGCAGTCTGGCCCCATCATCAGCAGCCCTTTTTCGTGGGCCAGTTGCTTGAGCGCCAGTTCATCTTCAACCGAGACGTTATCGGAAAACAGCATCACGTTAAGGTCGTTTTGCAGCGCCTGACGCGCTTCGCGAGCGGCAAACAGACCGTTGACCGAAATCACTGCCAGGTTACTTTCCGGGATATGCTTTTTGGCGCTGGCAAGGGTAGCGTAACGCGCCTCATGCGAGCCGCTTTGCGCTTTGCTGTTGAACAGTTCTTCAATCTCCGCCAGCAACTGCTCGTTGTCAGCGCCCGCTTTGCCATTGATGACAATCATCAGGTCGCCGTTTTTCGCCTGTTCCAGCTCCGGCGTCAGCAGCCCTAAATTCTTCAGCACGCCTTTGTTCATTTCAGTCGCCATCGCCACAAATGCCTGCTCGACGCCGTCGAGTTTATTTGCACGCGTGGAGATAGACATCAGCGAGACAGAATCAAAATAGGTATTCGGTTTAATGACTATTTTAACTGACATAATTCCCTCCGTAGGTTTGGCTCAGCGCACAACCATCAGCCATGCCATACAGCATGTCGCAGCCGGAACTGGAGCCAATATTTTTAATACCAGCGATATTCTTTTCCGATAATTGCCAGGGTTCATTAATCAGGCTGGCAATAAACGCAAAGATATTTTCACGATAACGATAATCAAATGCCGCCTCGAGCGTCGTGGCACTCAAGGATGTTGTATTTTTTCTGGCGCACGCCAAAGCCGATATAAATTCATCACGCAGATGCGCTGCCGGGTGACCAGGAATAAAAAGAATCGCACTCATCCCCACCAGATAATCATCGGAAGACGGCGTGAGCCCGATGCCTAAACCTATCATTTGCGTAACGGCGGACGTGATATTTAAATTATTAAGCAGCGCCTTAAGAAGTATTTTCCGGTTGCACTGCAATTGCTCAGAGATCGCCTGATAAAAAGGGTTACTCCCACCGCCAAGAAAAAGCGTTTCATGCGTTTGCAGTTGCTGAGTAATTGTATCGCGCCATTTAAGCCACGGTATCTGGTGAAAACGTTCGGCACTCAGCATTAATTTCGGCGGTTGCCAGCAACGACATGAAACCGTATCAATTTTCAGCTTATCAGCAACCCTGATTCCGTGAGGATGCAACTGAATCAACTGGCCCGGCTGAAATGAATCATCAAAGTGAGTGAGCGCTAACCTACAGCTGTTTGGGGCGTTGTCGCAGGTTTCACTGAGCAGCGTCAGCCATCGCTGCCGGGCAGGCAGCCAGAGATTAACCGCCCGGTTAAATACCTGTGCAATCTGCCCTGAGCCTCGTTCGGCCAGAAAACGCGCATCAGCCGTTAGCGCCTGCACACACCGGAGTTGAGGTGTGTTAATGGCGATTCTCCTTCGTTATGCACCCGCCGCAATCAGCAGTTCAGCAATGTCGGAAAAACCCTTTTCGCGCGCCAGTTCCAATGGCGTTTTACCATATTTATCGGTCATATGCGGGCTGGCGCCGTATTCCAGTAAAAGACGCACAATTGCCTGCTGCGTTTCACCACCATCATTGAGCACAATGGCTTCCAGCAGCGGCGTCCAGCCAACATAGTTGGTCTGATTAACGTTAATATCGGTGCGCGTTAATAATTCCCGCACAATATTGATATGGCCTTTTTCGCAGGCGGGTGTCAGCCCTACGCCGCCAAAACGGGTTAGTCGATTGAGATCGGGATTAGCGGGTAGAATTAAATTTAAAAGCGTTAAATCATTAGTCAGACAACTTAGCAAGAAAGGGTTTGCACAGATATTATCCTGTATATTAATATCGGCACCTGCCTCTATCAGTATTTGCACGCAATCATAGTGTTTATGCAGGCTTGCCAGAATAATAGCTGTTTGCTGAGTGGCATTGCGGGTATTAATATCAACGCCCTGCTGTAGGCAGTTTCTGAGCGCATCGATATTTCCGTGTTGGGCTGCCAGCAAAAACTCACTAGCCAAATTATTCGTGGTCATAAACATTCCCCTGATGATGGTGTGGCTGTTTGTTCCATGAATCGAGAATAGCAATGAAATTTCAGGAAAAGAAGGCGGTTAAATTTAATTCGCCGTAATACGCTTTATTATTGAAAATAATTCAACAATGAAAGCAGAGTGTGCGTTAAGGCACTGTTTGTTCTTTTCCCGCTATACCCCTTAACTCAACCGGGTTTTATTTGGATATAGTTCCGAAACGAAACCAACACATTCAGACAACATAACATTGGGGGCACCATGAACGGACTCACCGCAACAGGTATCACTGTCGGTATTTGCGCAGGGCTCTGGCAAATGGTGGCCTCTAAGGCCGGAATGACGCCAGGCTGGGAGTTATTGGGCACCACCGGCTTTGTCTCGTTTTGTAGTTTCTATGCGGCAGGCGGCGGAAAAGCCGGGTTTACAAAAAGCCTGTTCGTTAACGTCTCCGGGGCGGTATGGGCTTTTCTGGCAGCGCTGGCGACGGGCTGGTTAGCCACCGCGTCCGGGCTCTCGCCGTGGCTGGCTGGCGTGATAATGACCATTCCCTTCTCGGCGGTTATCGTCTGGCAGGGGCGCTTCTGGCTGACCTCGTTTATTCCCGGCGGCTTTCTTGGCATGACGCTGTTTTTTGCCACCGGGCTTAACTGGGCCGTTGCGCTGTCAGGGTTTATCGTCGGGAACGGCATCGGACTCATCTCGGAATATACCGGGCGCAGGCTGAGTGAGGCCACCTCAAAAGAGAAGGCGTAATGAGTTTTAAAAGTTATTCAAAAGTGATTGTCTCTTGGCCCTGAGAATCACTACAGTAAACAGGCGTGTATTGCGGCAACCGGAGCAGGAAAATGAACTCAATTTTTACGGAAGAAAACCTGCTGGCGTTTACCACCGCCGCACGTTACGGCAGCTTTAGCAAGGCGGCGGAGGAACTTGGGCTGACGACTTCCGCTATCAGCTACACGATCCGCAGGATGGAAACCGGCCTTGATGTGGTGCTGTTTACCCGCAATACGCGCAGCATTGAGCTTACGGAATCCGGGCGCTATTTTCTGCGTAAAGCCAGCGATCTGCTCAACGATTTTCACGCCATTCGCCGCAGCATCGACACTATCGCGCAGGGAATAGAGACAAGAATTCGTATTTGTATCAACCAGTTGTTGTATACACCGAAACACACTGCCCGCCTGCTTCAGGTGCTGAAAAAGCAATTTCCAACCTGCCAGATAACCGTCACGACTGAAGTGTATAACGGCGTCTGGGATGCGATGATCAACAACCAGGCCAGCATTGCCATCGGCGCGCCGGATACCCTGCTCGACGGCGGCGGCATCGATTACACCGAAATTGGCGCAATTCGCTGGGTCTTCGCTATCGCCCCCGATCACCCGCTGGCTTTTATGCCGGAGCCCATCGCCGAAAGTCAGCTGCGCCTTTATCCCAATATCATGGTGGAAGACACCGCGCATACCATCAATAAAAAAGTGGGCTGGCTGCTGCATGGTCAGGAATCGGTGCTGGTGCCCGATTTTAATACCAAATGCCAGTGTCAGATCCTCGGTGCGGGGATCGGTTTTTTGCCTGACTATATGGTGCGTAAAGCGGCAGAACAATCGCTGCTGGTGACCCGGCAAATCCACAACCCACGCCAGGATTCCCGTATGCTGCTGGCGACGCGCCACTCCGCCACCGGGCAGGTGACGCTGTGGATTAAAAAAGAGTTCGCCCCCGGCGGTATTTTGAGTGAGATTTATCAGGACCTTTTGCATAAAGAGAACTAATTTCGATGGGCATTTGCGAGAGTCCAGAATATCTCGCTGATATTCGTATTATTGCTGAATCACATTTTCACGCCCCTCTGGTGACTGGAATCACGCTTTGCGAACGTTGAAAAACGATCTGCATCACATTGATTTTTCACAACCTGCTACATCCATCACACTTTTCCCCCCTTCTGCCCTGCGCAATGCGTCTTCCCTCTGCCCGCAGGCGACTTTTCGCAGACCGCTCCCTATTCTTACCCCATCGACAGGCTGTAAGCGAAACGGCTCAGACGTTCAGGATTCAACAACATCGACAAAAACAGCGGGCTGCCCGCTGGCGGCGTTTCCAGCCAGCGGTCGAGCGTATCGGCATAGCGCAGCAGCGCATTTTGCTGTTCTGCAAGCGTACTGGTAGAGGGCTCGCTACCGTAGTGATCGTGCCAGGTGAGCAGCGTCACGCTGGCGGCGACGCGGGAAAACATCTGGCTGTAGACCTCGGCGCTACGCCAGGCGGCGAGCAGTTGCTCCAGTGAATCGTTCGGGCAGGTGATGCGCGGCATCAGTTCCCGCAGGCTCTGCACGGCGTTGGCGGCGAGGAAGCAGGCAGTCTCTTTCTCAAGGGCGATCAGCTCCCGCTGCTCATTGCCAAGCGCCGGGTCATCGGTGGGCATCAGCGGCTGGTACGCCTGCATCCAGTTGGCGCTGCGGGTATCCATGTGCAGCAGCTGTTGAGCCTGAGCGAGGCTTTCGGGGATTTGGCTTTGATAGTGCATACGCCTCCCCAGCAGGTTGGGCGTTTTGCACAACCAGTCATAGCTGGTGTGCAGCAATGTGGCGAGACGTTGTTTATCCTGCGCGGAACGGAAACGGAGCTGATGCTGCTCCGCCCAGCGTTCGAAGGTGGAGGGCGCGCCCTCCTGAAGTTGATTCGCCGCCGACAGGCCGAGCAGATTGATGGCGTTGACGGAGTCCATCACCCGGCTGTCGGGTAACCACTGCCAGCTGACGCGGGAAGTGATGGCTTCAACTTCGTTTTCCGCCACGCTCAGCGCCCAGCTCAGGCGACCGCTGATTTCATCTGCGAGATAGCACGGCAGCGCCGTCCAGCCGTAGCCGGTGCCGAAGAGGTCAAACTCGATCCACTTATTGTGGCCGGGCAGCGTGGCGATATTGGGATGGTTAGCGAAGCCGGGGTGGTAATCCAGCTCGGTGGCTTTGATGGAGGCGCGCACATCGCCCGGCAGGGTCGCGAGAATGCTCGAGAGCTGCTGGCGCGGCCAGCTGTCATCGATAAAGTCGCGCAGTACCAGCTTCTTGCCCTGCCCGCGCAGCAGGCTCCAGACGGAATGCAGGCTGCGCTGCCAGCCGGAGGTCTGAAACGCGGGCGTGGTCAGGCTGAGAATTAAACCGCTCAGATGCGGCAACGCCTGCAATAACGGATGCATGATTGCCGCATAAAACTGCGGCCAGAAATCGGGCGCGCTTTTTTCATCGAAAGCCATCTCGGGAAATTTGCGCTTAATAATGTCATCCGTCGGCGCGGCTTCACCCTGAAGCCAGAAGGATAAATTATTGTCGGCCAGATAACGGTCAACGCGTTTTAAATACAGCAACGCGTAATTTTGCTGATGAATAAGGTTCTCGACATTCAGTTTCTGACTCAATGGCGAGGGCGTAGCCAGAATAGAAAGCAGTTCCTGTTGGTGCAGGATTATCCCGGTGAAACCATGCTGTTTCGCACTCTGCACGCCCTGAACAAACCAGGGCCAGTGCCAGATAAAGGTGCTATTCAGTTCCATCAACTGGTGGGGAATACGTTTCATCGCGACATCCTGCCATTATTTGGTCGTTTATCATAATCGAGGACACAATGAAAAAATATGCGCTGGTCGGCACGGGAGGACGTGCAGGTTTATATATTTCAGCTATCGGCGGTCAATGGCGCGAAAATGCCAAACTGGTGGCCTTTTGCGATACCAATCAGACGCGCATGAATTACGCCAATACGCTGCTGCAAAAGGAAGGCGCCGAGCCCGTTTCTACCTGGAAAGCCGCGCAGTTTGAGGAGATGATCCGCGAAACCCGCCCGGATATTATTATCGTCACCACCATGGACCGCACGCATGATGACTATATCGTGCGGGCGCTGCACGCGGGCTGCGATGTGATCACCGAAAAACCGATGACCATCGATGAGAAGCGCGCCCTGCGCATTCTGGACGCCATTGAAGAAACCGGGCACACCGTGCGCGTGGCGTTCAACTATCGCTATGCACCACACCACAGCAAGGTGCGCGAACTGCTGATGCAGGGCGTGATCGGTCAGGTCACATCAGTGCACTTCGAGTGGCTGCTCAACACTGAACACGGGGCAGACTATTTCCGCCGCTGGCACCGCGAAAAACGCAACAGCGGCGGCCTGCTGGTGCATAAATCCACCCACCACTTCGATCTGATGAATTTTTGGCTGGCAAGCTACCCGGAACGCGTTTACGCCGAGGGCAGCCTGCAATTCTACGGCAAAGAAAACGCCGAAAAACGCGGCGTGACGCAGTTCTATCCACGCACTCACGGCTACGCGGAAGCGAAGAACGATCCGTTTGCGCTGGAAATGGCGGAAAACGCACAGCTTAAAGCGCTCTATCTGGACGCCGAACATGAAGATAACTATTTCCGTGACCAGAGCGTCTTTAGCGATGGTATTACCATTGAAGATACCATGTCGGTACTGGTGAAATACCAGAACCAGGTACAGCTCACCTACTCCCTGAACGCTTACTTACCGTGGGAAGGGCTGAACGTGGTGTTCAACGGTACCGAAGGGCGTCTGGAGATGAAAATCATCGAGAAATCCTACGTTAACGCGGGCGGCAAACGCGAGAACGAAGGCAGCCTGGAGCTGTGTGATATCACCGTCTTCCCGATGTTTGCCGAGCCATGGAAAGCGGATTTCACCCTCGGCGAAGGCGGCCACGGCGGTGGCGATAACGCCATGCTGGCGGATCTGTTCGGCGTGCCGGGCAACGACCCGCTACAACGCGCCGCCGACCACCGGGCCGGGGCGATGTCCATTCTCACCGGAATTGCCGGGAATATTTCGATGCAGCAGCAGCGCCCGGTCAATTTTAAAGAGTTTGAACTCGTTTCCCGCCTGACCAAACGTTAATCACCACGGCGCGGCGACCTGCCGCGCCGAGACCTCTGGTTAGTATTTTGCTGTTACTCACCTGCTTCTCTGTTTCGGAGTCGATAATGAATAAAATAGCTACAGGTGTTATCGCAACCCTTTTAATGTCCTGCACCACCGCCTGGGCGCAGCCCGTGGAATTACGCATGTCCTGGTGGGGCGGCAACAGCCGTCATCAGTCAACGTTAAAGGCTATCGCCGCGTTTGAACAAAAATACCCCGATATCAAAGTAAAGGCGGAATATACCGGCTGGGATGGCCATCTTTCGCGTTTAACCACGCAAATGGCGAGCGGTACCGAGCCCGATGTCATGCAAACCAACTGGCCATGGCTGATTATTTTCTCTAAAAATGGCGAAGGCTATTACGATTTAAATAAGCTGAAAGAGGTGCTGGATTTGGCGCAGTACGCGCCGGGCGATCTCAATTCCACCACCGTGAAAGGTAAACTTAATGGTCTGCCGATTTCAGTGAATGCCCCGGTGTTTTATTACAATGATATCACCTGGAAAAAAGCAGGGCTGACGTATCCAAAGAACTGGGATGAACTTTTTTCGGCGGGGAAAACCTTTCGCAGCACGTTAGGGGAAAACTATTATCCGTATGCGATGGTTGATCAGGATGTTATTTTACTACTCAACGCGTGGATGATGCAGAAATACAGTAAACCGATGTTTGACTCCAGTGGCAAATTCACCTGGAATGACGCGCAGTGGCAAGAGGCTTTTTCTTTTGTGAAACGTCTCAGCGACGATCACGTTATTCCAGGGCCAAAAACGATGTCCTCTTATGGCAAAGGCAATCTCTATGAGATGAAGCCCTGGATCACCGGCGAATGGGGCGGTACGTTTACCTGGAATATCTCTATCCGCATGTATATCAATAACATGACACCGCCCGCCAAACTGGTGTTAGGCGATTATGTTATGCAGCCGGGAGCACGTGATTCTGGTGTCTATTTTAAAACCGCGCAGATGTTCTCCATATCGAAATCGACCCGTCATCCGCAGGAAGCCGCAACGCTTATCAACTTCCTGCTGAATGACCCGCAGGCGGTGGAAGCATTAGGGCTCGAGCGCGGGATTCCGCTGAGTAAAACCGCAGAGAAAATATTGACCGACAACGGCACGATTGATCCGAACGACCCGGTCGTTGCCGGGCTGCGCCAGGCACAATCATTGCCCACAACCGCCGTTGCGACACCTTACATTGAGGATTTGCAGGTGGTGGATCAGTTCACTGCGGCGCGCGAGAAAATGGATCATGGCGGCCAGACGCCTGCGCAGGTTGCCGTCACATTCCGTCAGCAGGTTGAGCGTATTGTCCGGCGGTTGAACCGTTAATTTTTAAAACATCACCCAGCCCACCAGCGGCGCAACCAGCACCATCACCACGCCTGACAGCATCATCACCAGGCTTGCCACCACGCCCTCCTGCGGGCCCAGCTCGTAGGAGCGCGCGGTTCCGGCGCCGTGCGACGCGGCGCCAAATCCTGCGCCCTTCGCCATGCCTTCACGAATGGAGAGGCGTAAAAACAGTACATCGCCAATCACCATGCCAAAGACGCCGGTCACCACCACGAACAACGCGACCAGATCCGGCTGCCCGCCGAGCGGTTTGGCCGCCGCCAGCGCAAACGGTGTGGTCACCGAGCGCACCGCCAGGCTGCGCTGGATTTCATCCGGCAACGTAAACAACCGCGCCAGCCACACGGAACTGGTCACGGCCACCACCGTTGCGGTAATCACCCCGGCGGAAAGCGACATCCAGTGTCGCTTGATGATCGCCAGATTGTCATACACCGGCACGGCAAACGCGATGGTCGCCGGACCCAATAGCCACAGCAGCCAGTGCGCTTCGCCCATATAGTTTTGATAGGAGATATGACCGAACACCAGCATTAGCACCAGCAGAACCGGCGTTAACACCAGCGGCATCAGCGGCAGTTTGCGAAAGCGGCGATAGAGCCGTTTGTTGGCGAAATAGAGCACCAGCGTAATGGCGAGGCACAGCACGCTCAGCTGAAAGTTACTCATGGCGCATCCGCTTCAGTTCGTAGCGATAGACTTTATCCACCACCCACGCCGTCGCCCCGAGCACCATCATGGTGCTGAGCGCAATCACCAGGAAAATGCGCCAGCCATCAACCATCAGCAGTTGCGCATAATTCACCACCGCCACCACGGCTGGCACGAAGAAGAGCAGCATTTCCGCCAGCAGCCAGCGCGAGCCCGCGCGCACCCACTTCAGCGGCACAATATGGCAGACAATCAACGCCAGCATCAGCACCATCCCCACCAGATTGGCGGGCAGCGGCAGATTCAGCCAGTTCACCAGATATTCAGCAAAAACAAACAGCCCCGCATACAGAATGACCTGCACCGGCACCTGAAGACGTTGCAAAACGGAGGGCATCACGCGCCCTAAGGCCTCAGCCATGAAAGGAGTGTCCAGAAAAAATCAGAGACGCACAGTATAGTGAGCGCACGAGGATGGCAGAAATGAATTAAACTCATCGCAGGTATAGTTTCGAGGCATAATCATGGACATCAGAACGCTGCGCTATTTCGTTGAAGTGGTACGTCAGCAAAGCTTTACCCGCGCGGCGGAGAAACTCTTCGTTACGCAGCCCACCATCAGCAAGATGCTGAAAAACCTGGAAGATGAACTCAACAGCACCCTGCTTATCCGCGACGGACGCAAATTGCTGCTCACCGATACCGGGCAAGTAGTGTTTGAACGCGGGCTGGTGATCCTCGACGAATTCCGCCAACTGGAAGCCGAACTGACCGATATCAACCATCTCAACAAAGGCCAGTTGCGCCTCGGCATCCCGCCAATGGTCGGCATGATGATGGCCGGGCCTATCAGCCTGTTTCGCCAGCGCTACCCCGGCGTAGAACTCAAAGTGTCCGAATTCGGCGGGCTGACGGTGCAGCAGGCGGTGATGAACGGCGAACTTGATTTAGCCATGACCGCGCTGCCGGTGGAAGAAGAGAGCGGCCTTGCGACATTGCCGCTATTCAGCCACCCGCTTTGCGTGCTGGTTCCCCGTTCCGGCGAGTGGCTGGAACAGACGTCGGTTTCCCCGGAGCAGCTCGCGGCGCATCCTTTGCTTATCTATAACGAAGATTTCGCGCTGAGTCGTCAGTTGATGCATCTGTTTAATCAACATAACGTGAAGCCGCGTATCGCGGTGCGCAGCGGCCAATGGGATTTCCTCGCCGCGATGGTCCAGGCGGGTGTCGGCGTGGCGATTTTGCCGGAGCCGATTTGCGAAAGGCTGGATGCGAAAACGCTGCGCTGGCTGCCGCTCGAGAGCGAACTGCACTGGCAACTGGGCATGATCTGGCGCGAAGGGGTGTATTTGTCGCACAGCGCTCAGGCGTGGCTGAAGTGCTGCGAAGGGTTTTGGTTACCGAAGTAGGCAACCCTCACCCTAACCCTCTCCCACAGGGAGAGGGAACCGCTCGCAGATAAATGACAGAACAGCGCCGGTTGTCTCCCTCTCCCTGTGGGAGAGGGCCGGGGTGAGGGGCATCACTCACCTTCAATCAACAGCGCTTCCAGCAAATCAAGGTCATGCAGAAGTTTCTGCAACGTCTCATTACTAATCTGCCTTGTCGCACGCAGGTGGTACAGCTCCCCGCGCTCTGAACGCAGCGCCGCCAGGCGGAAACGACGTTCCAGCTGCTCTTCCAGCATTGAGGTTTCCACATCATTACGCCCATCGGCGCGGCGACGCAGGTTACCAATCACGCGGGAACTGACTTCCGTCAGCAACTGGTTATCAATGTTCTCCTGCGTATCCGCCGCCAGTCGTTCTTCCATCTTCTGAATCGCGACAATCGCCACTTCCGCCGTTGCGGACCGGGCCAGACGCTCCTCTTTTTGCTGCTGCGGCAGATCACGAACTTCAACGTGGCGCAGCAGAATCGGCAGCATAATCACGCCGACAAACAGTGAGAAGAGAATGACGCCCGCCGACAGGAACACCAGCTCATAACGTGCCGGGAAGACGTTGCCATCGGGTAGCAGCAGCGGGATGGAGAGCACACCGGCAAGGGTAATCGCCCCGCGCACCCCGGCGAAGGAGGCAATGGCCAGCTCGCGCGTTGACCAGCTCCCGAACTCCATCGGTTTTTTCTTCAGGAAGCGTTGGCTGAAGCGCTGCATCGTCCACAGCCAGCCAAAGCGTACCAGCATCAGCGCCGCATAAATCAGCAGAATGTCGGTAAACAGCATCCAGATTTCAACGTTCGGATCTGCTTCTGCGGCCACCAGCGATGTTTCGAGAATGCCGGGTAATTGCAGGCCCAACAGCAGGAACACCATGCCGTTAAACACGAACTCCAGCATCGCCCAGGTGCTGTTGGCACGCAGACGCATCGCCAGCGGCGCGGTACGCATCACGCCGGAACGGGTGATGGTCATCCCCGCCGCAACCGCCGCGAGGATGCCGGAAACGCCGACGTGTTCCGCAATCAGATAAGACGCGAACGGCAGCAGGAACAGCAGCACGATTTGCGTTGCCGGTTCATCGCCGCCCCAGCGACTCAGGAAGCGCAGCGAGCGACCATACAGCCAGCTGACCACAAAACCGGCCAGGATGCCGCCAATCGCCACTTTCATAAATTCCAGCGTCGCGCCGCCAACGGTAAAGACCATCGTGCCCATGGCAACCGCCACGGCAAATTTCAGCGAGACCAGGCCTGAAGCATCGTTCATCAACGCTTCACCCTGCAAGATGCCCATGATTTTCTTCGGAATGCGCCCTTCACCGACAATCCCGGAGAGCGCCACCGCATCGGTCGGCGACAGCACCGCCGCCAGCGCGAACGCAGGCACCAGTGGGATCCCCGGCACCAGCCAGTAAATCAGGAAACCAATACCAACCACCGTCACCAGCACCAGCGCAAGGGCCAGGCCGAGGATTTCGCGCCCGTGTTCAAGGAACTCGCGGGTCGGCGTTTTCCAGCCATCGGCGAACAGCAGCGGCGGAATAAACAGAACGAGGAACAGCTCCGGGTCGAACTCCACGTGCAGGCCGAAGGTCGGCCACGCCAGCAGCGCACCGATGGCGATCTGCATCAGCGGCAGCGGCACCTGAAATGGCAAGACACGGGTTACAACCCCGGAGAGCGAGACCACGAGGGTCATGATGAGTATGGTGAAGAATATTTCCATGCGATCCCTGTTTGCAGCGTTGTCTTATTATATGGAACGTAAAATATGAAGCGTCATGCCTCTGTATCATACGCATACCAGAGTAACGCAAAAGGAAACGAGACGATCCTTAAAATGAAAAATCGACCGGTAAAAAAATGCGAAAAATCGTTAACAGCTGTCGCGCTGGCACAACCTTGAGGTAATCGTCGCTTTCGGGCTCCAGTCGTTGTCGCTCAGCCGCGCCAGTAACGCTTTTCCGGCATCCGCGCCAATTTTTCGATGCGGCACAGCCATGGTGGTGAGTGGTGGCTGACACACCCGGCTCACATCGCTGTCGCCAAATCCAACAACCGCGAGATCTTCCGGCACTTTAATACGCCGACGCTGACACTCATACAGCACACCGCAGGCCAGCTCATCCGATTCACACACCAGCGCGTCCAGTTCCGGCCAGGCCAGCAGAAATTCCGGAAGCTGCGCCGCACCGGTGGAAAACGTGGGCGACGATGCCGCGTTAATGACGCGATCCGGGGAACGGTGATGACGCAACATCGCCTTGTACCACCCCTGCAGATGCTGTTGAAACACCCATTTTTCCTGATTGGCGCAGAGTAAGCCTATGTTTTGATAACCGCGTGTGATCAGCATTTCGGTCAGTTCAAACATCGCAGCGGCATGGTCAATGCCGATATTCATATCAATAGGATCGGCACGCACCGCGCCAATCTCCATCACCGGAATAGACGCATTTTGCAGCCAGTTGCGCACGTTTTCACTGTGTTCGACGCTCAGCAGTACCGCCGCCGCGATATTGGAAGCCAGCAGGGTTTCCAGCAGTTTTTCCTCCTGCTCCGGCTGATGCTGAGACTCCGCCAGCATGATTTGATAGCCCGCCGGTTGCAGCACCTGCTGTAAACCTGCAAACATTTCTGAGCAGCCGAATTCGCTAAGATGCGGCACGACCATCGCGATCGTCCACGATGAGGCGGAAGCCAACGCGCTGGCCGCCAGATTCGGCACATAGCCAAGCTCCTGAACGGCTGCTTCAATTTTCTCGCGTAACTTATCCGATACCGCCTCGGGCGTTCGCAGGGCCCTTGATACGGTCATCGTTCCAACCCCCGCCAGTTGGGCGACATCGGCCAGGGTAACCTTTCCCGTACTGCGTCGTTTTCGGGTTATCGACATTTGAATTCCTGAGTAAACGCTATGTTATTAGAGAGTTAGCGATCATTTTTTCTTCACATGTTGGGCAGTATACGCCGGAAACCCACAATTTTGCTGTGAATTGATGCGTCCCAATTTGATAGCGCTATCACAATTTCCAATGATACATTTTGATAGCGCTATCTTTGTGATAATCATCACGGTTACCAATTTCGCCGTTGAATAAAGTTTGCTCATTCCACACATCCCGTTGCAGGAGAATCCATGTGCTGAACCAATGGCTGAATGACACCACCATTGCACTAAGAAATGAGGTCGAAAGCTGGCCTCAGGCGCTGGAGATTTGCGCTCAGCAGCTGCTTGAGTCCGGCATTATCGAACCCGGTTACGTGACGGCGATAATCCAGCAGCATCAAAAATTAGGCCCCTATTACGTCCTGGCGCCCGGCCTTGCAATGCCGCACGCTCGTCCGGAAGAAGGTGCTCGGGGAATGGGATTGTCATTACTGAAATTACAGCACGGCGTGGCATTCGGCGCCGATGAATTTGATCCCGTCGATGTGATTATCATGCTCGCGGCACCCGATAAGCACAGCCATATTGAAATGATTTCTGCGCTTGCCGAACTTTTTTCCAGCGAAGACGATCTCGCATTGCTTCATCAGGCAAAAACATTAGAGGAGATTACAACCATTATTTCCCGTTTCTGATTTTATTTTTTCTCCGTTTTACATGCTCACGATCTCTCCTGACATCGTGCGCCCGTACTCTACTCAAAATAAGGTAACAACCATGAAAATAATGGCAATTTGTGGCTCCGGTTTGGGCAGTAGTTTTATGGTAGAAATGAATATCAAAAAAGTGCTGAAGAAATTAAATATTGAGGCGGAAGTCGAGCACTCAGATTTATCTTCGGCGACACCCGGCGCTGCCGATCTTTTTGTGATGGCGAAAGATATTGCCAGTAGCGCCAGTGTTCCGGAAAGTCAGCTCGTCGTTATTAACAACATTATCGATATTAATGAATTAGAAACTAAGCTCAGCGCTTATTTCTCGGCACAATAATCCTGATTAAAGCGAGGCGGATATGTTTATCCTTGAAACGCTAAATTTTGTTGTCGATATTCTTAAAGTCCCTTCCGTTCTGGTCGGGTTAATTGCCTTAATTGGCCTCGTGGCACAGAAAAAATCATTTTCTGATGTGGTTAAAGGCACCATCAAAACCATTCTCGGCTTCATTGTGCTGGGCGGCGGCGCATCCGTACTGGTGGGTTCACTGAATCCACTTGGCGGTATGTTCGAACATGCATTCAACATTCAGGGCATCATTCCTAACAACGAAGCGATCGTCTCTATCGCGCTGGAAAAATATGGCGCATCGACGGCGCTCATCATGGCCTTCGGCATGGTGGCCAACATCATCGTCGCCCGCTTCACGCGTCTGAAGTACATCTTCCTGACCGGGCACCATACGTTTTATATGGCGTGCATGATCGGCGTTATTTTGACGGTGGCGGGCTTCGACGGCATTGGTCTGGTGTTTACAGGGTCACTGATTCTCGGGTTAGTGATGGCTTTCTTCCCGGCGCTGGCACAGCGTTACATGAAGCGTATTACCGGCACTGACGATATCGCATTTGGTCACTTCGGCACGCTGGGTTATGTGCTTTCAGGCTGGATTGGCAGCGTGTGCGGGAAAGGTTCTCGCTCTACTGAAGAAATGAACCTGCCGAAAAATCTGAGCTTCCTGCGCGACAGCTCCATCTCTATCTCGCTCACCATGATCATTATTTACATGATTCTGGCCGTCAGTGCCGGACGTGAATATGTCGAAACCCAGCTCAGCGGCGGGCAAAACTACCTGGTTTACTCCATCATTCAGGCCATCACCTTTGCGGCGGGCGTGTTCATCATTCTGCAGGGTGTGCGTTTAATCCTCGCGGAAATCGTCCCGGCCTTTACCGGCTTCTCGGAAAAACTGGTGCCTAACGCCCGCCCGGCGCTGGATTGCCCGGTGGTGTATCCGTATGCGCCTAACGCGGTGTTAATTGGTTTCCTGTTCAGCTTCCTCGGCGGGCTGGTCGGTTTGTTCCTGCTCGGTCAGTTCAAGCTGGTACTGATTCTGCCCGGCGTCGTGCCGCACTTCTTCACCGGCGCAACCGCTGGCGTATTTGGTAACGCCACTGGGGGCCGTCGCGGCGCGATGATCGGCGCATTTGCCAATGGCCTGCTGATCACCTTCCTCCCGGTATTGCTGTTGCCCGTGCTTGGCGCGATTGGCTTCGCGAATACCACCTTCTCCGACGCAGATTTCGGCGTCGTCGGCATCGTTATGGGTAACCTGGCGCGCTACCTCTCCCCGATGGCGATTACCGGCCTGGTGGTAGCCCTGTTCGCGCTACTGGTGGTCTACAACATCGTGAAAAGTAAACCTAACGCGCAGCAGCAAGACACAGGAGCAAAATCGTAATGCATGATGAACTGAAAAGACTGGCGCGCGATATTCGCGTTGCCACGCTGAAATCCTTAACCCAGCTCGGTTTTGGTCACTATGGCGGCAGCATGTCGGTGGTGGAGACGCTGGCGGTGCTGTATGGCGATGTGATGCGTATCGACCCTGCCGACCCGGACTGGCCGCAGCGCGACTATTTTGTCCTGTCGAAAGGTCATGCGGGCCCAGCGCTGTACAGCACGCTGGCAATCAAGGGCTATTTCCCGATGGAGGAGTTGGCCACGCTTAACCAGAACGGCACGCGCCTGCCAAGCCACCCGGACCGACTCAAAACGCGCGGCGTGGACGCCACGACCGGCTCGCTCGGCCAGGGGATATCCATCGCGGCGGGCATGGCACTGTCGCATAAACTCGCCAGCCGCCCGAACCGCGTGTTCTGCATCGTCGGCGACGGCGAGCTGAACGAGGGTCAGTGCTGGGAAGCGTTCCAGTTTATCGCCCACCATAAGCTGAACAACCTGCTGGTGTATATCGACTGGAACAAGCAGCAACTGGACGGCGAACTGGACGACATTATTGCCCCCTTCGATCTTGCGGAAAAATTCCATGCTTTCGGTTTCGATGTGCAAACGGTGAAAGGCGACGATATTGCAGCGATTCAGGCCGTCACCCGCCCGGTACGCAGCGGAGATGACCGTCCCCGCATCGTGATCCTCGATAGTGTGAAAGGGCAAGGCGTGCCTTATCTGGAAAGTCTGATCAACACCCACCATCTGCGCCTGAATGATGAAATGCGAGAAGCGCTGAATGAATCAATTCGCCAACTGGAGGCCGCGTATGATTAAGGTTGCACCTGCGGGAGAGAAAGACACCATTGAAATGCGTAAGGTCTACGCGGGTTTTATCGCGGAGCAGGTCAACGCGGGCAGCGAGATTATCGCGCTGGAGGCAGACCTGATGAGTTCGATGGCGATGGATAGTGTGCAGCGTGAATTCCCCCGGCATGTCATCAACTGCGGGATCATGGAGGCCAACGTGATTGGCACCGCAGCAGGGCTGGCGCTAACCGGGCGGAAACCCTTCGTCCACACGTTTACCGCATTCGCCAGCCGCCGCTGTTTCGACCAGTTGTTTATGTCGCTGGATTATCAGCGCAATAACGTCAAAGTGATCGCCTCTGACGCGGGCGTCACCGCTTGCCACAACGGCGGCACGCATATGTCGTTTGAGGATATGGGCATTGTGCGCGGGCTGGCGCACTCCGTGGTGCTGGAAGTCACTGACGCGGTGATGTTTAAAGATGTTCTGCGCCAACTCGCCACCCTGGAGGGTTTCTACTGGGTACGTACCATCCGCAAACAGGCGCCAACGGTGTATCAGGAGGGCTCGACATTCACCATCGGCAAAGGAAACGTCCTGCGCGACGGCAATGACATCACGTTGATCGCCAACGGCATTATGGTGGCGAAAGCGCTGGAAGCGGCGGAAAAACTGTCTGCTGAAGGGGTGAGCGCCGCCGTTATTGATATGTTTACGCTCAAGCCAATAGATCGGATGCTGGTGAAGAACTATGCCGAGAAAACCGGGCGAATTGTCACCTGTGAAAACCACAGCATTCATAACGGGCTGGGCTCGGCAGTGGCGGAAGTCCTGGTGGAAACCTGCCCGGTCCCGATGCGTCGCGTGGGTGTGAAAGAGCGTTATGGTCAGGTAGGAACGCAGGATTTTCTCGAGCAGGAGTATGGGCTGACGCGGGATGATATCATCGCGGCGGCAAGGGAACTGCTGTAATTCGGGGATAAAAAAAGCGGCCGTGAGGCCGCTTTAGAGGAACTGTAGGGAGCATGCTGCAAATAGCCTGATGGCGCTGCGCTTATCAGGCCTACAAAGCACGCAGTAATATGATTTAAATCGCCCAGCCGCCCGCATAAAACGCCACCAGCGCCACCGCAATCACGATAGTGCCAACGTTCAGCTTACGCCATTCGCCCGATACCACGCGGCCAATCACCAGCGTGGCGAAACCGATCATAATGCCGGTCACGATGTTACAGGTCAGCACGATGAAAACGGCGGTAATCAGGCCAGACATCGCATCAACAAAGTCGTTGAAATCGATGCGTGCCACGTTGCTCAGCATCAGCAGGCCGACGTACATCAGCGCCGGAGCGGTGGCATAGGCCGGAACCAGGTAAGAAAGCGGAGAGAGGAACAGGATCAGCAGGAACAGAACGCCGACGGTGATCGCCGTTAAGCCCGTTTTGCCGCCCGCCGCCGTACCGGCCGCAGATTCGATATACACTGCCGCTGGCGCTGCGCCAACAAACGCGGAGAACACGCTGCTCAGGGAGTCAGTGGTCAGCGCTTTGCCGCCGTTGATGATCTGCCCGTCTTTGTCCAGCAGGTTAGCCTGACCCGCTACGGCACGAATGGTGCCGGTGGCATCGAACACCGCCGTCATCACCAGCGCCAGTACGCTTGGCAGCACGATCGGGTTCAGCGCGCCCATAATATCCAGGCTGCCAATCAGGGAGTTACCGTTGTCATCGCTCAGAGAAGGCATGGCGAAGAAACCGGAGAAGTGTACATTCGGGTCAAAAATCAGGCCGACAATCGACACACCGATGATGGTCAGCAGGATGCCGCCCGGTACTTTCAGTTTTTCGAGGCCAATAATCATCGCCAGACCGACCAGCGACATAATCACCGGGAAGCTGGCGAAGTGACCCAGCGCAACTGGCAGACCATCCAGCGGGTTCTTAATCACCAGGCCAACGCCGTTTGCCGCAATCAGCAGCAGGAACAGGCCGATACCGATACCGGTGCCGTGCGCGATGCCCTGCGGCAAATTGCGCAAAATCCAGCTACGGATGCCCGTCGCAGAAATAATGGTAAACAGAACACCCATCAGGAAGACCGCGCCGAGCGCGACCGGAATGCTGATGTGCTGACCCAGCACCAGACTGAACGCGGTGAACGCGGTCAGTGAGATAGCACAGCCAATAGCCAGCGGCAGGTTCGCCCACAGTCCCATCACGATGGAGCCGACGCCCGCCACCAGACAGGTGGCTACGAAGACCGCAGCAGGCGGGAAGCCCGCTTTGCCCAGCATCCCCGGCACGACGATAACGGAATAGACCATCGCCAGGAAGGTGGTAAGACCGGCGACAATCTCCTGACGAACGGAGCTACCACGAGCAGAAATTTTAAACCAGGCGTCGAGTGAACCGCCGGTACGCGCTGAAGGCGTAGACATAGAAAACATCCCCTGAAAATTTTTATCATTCGTTCGCATACGTGGTGGAGCATCCACTGACAGTTAAACGTCATCTCCTTGTGCTTAAACCTCGCGGCAAAGGGGAGCCGCAAAAAAGCAAACGTTTAACTCCGCGCATACAAAACGGTTGAGCGTTACCTTCCACGCTGCACATGCAGAATGGGTACTTTCTGGACGACACCGGCAAATCGACTAAGCATAAAACGTCAAAAATGCCAGAAGAAGGCGTCAGAATTTTAAGGCAAACGATTATCTGGTTTTTATGGCACCATTTTCAACTGATGTTTACGCCATTTCGCTAAATTTCGCTTATGACGATGAAGAAATCGCCAACCTGTGCGCAAACGTTATCGTTCATGCGCAATCCGACAACAATTTCGTTGCAAATCGGGCGCTATTCGCCAGGTAGTGAAAAGGGACCGCCCTTTTCAATCGCCTGCTGCCAGGCCGGACGCGCTTCCACACGCGCCTTCCATGCGGCGATATTGGGCAGAGACGGTATCCCACCGCGAGAAAGCAGCGCAAACAGTGGAAAACTCATCTGGATGTCCGCCATGCTCGGGTTTTCCCCCGCAAACCACGGCGTTTTCGCAAGATGCGACTCGATAAACCCGGCATGCGTGGCAATCTGATTATTCAGCCAGGCTTTCTGAACGCCCGTTCCCAGCACTTTCCCCACCGTGCGCAACCCCAACGGCACCGGGGATTTGCCCAGCATCTGCAAAACCAGCTTGATCATCATGAGCGACATCAACGAGCCTTCGGCATAGTGCAGCCAGAAGCGATACTGCAATTTTCCTTCGATATCCTGCGGTTTAAAGCGGCTTTCGGGATCGCCGATTTCCTGGAGATATTCGAGGATCGCGCCAGATTCAGCGATAACGTGGCCGTCATTCTCGACAATCGGCGATTTACCCAGCGGATGGATTTTTTTCAGAGAGTCAGGAGCCAGCATATCAGCCCCGCGCTGATAGCGGACAATCTGGTAAGGCAGGTTCAACTCTTCCAGCGCCCAGAGCACGCGCTGCGAGCGGGATTGGTTCAGATGGTGGACGGTTAACATGGTTTTCTCCGCAGGTTTGTTCAAATTAACTATAGGAACAGACGGCAATCCCCGTAAAAATTGCGGCGAAAAAAACGTCAATCTGACTGGCGAACAGGGGGAGGAGAGGTAGACTTAAAGTGTCAGCACAAACCGGAACCTCCAACCCGTAGCTCGACCGAGGGATGCTGATGTCGGGGGAAACCCTCCCATGAACCAGTGGGATAGAGCGAAAGACAAAGACCGGAACATACGAAAGCGCCCAGTTGTGGCGCTTTCGTTTTTTATTCGTCTTCCAGCAGGCGCGCGCCCGTTCCTTCTTCCCCCAGTTTGTCGCCAGGGTTACGCAGCGGGCAGTCACGCAGCGACATACAGCCGCAACCGATGCAGCCATCAAGCTGATCGCGTAGCGCTTCCATCGAGTGAATGCGTTTATCCAGCTCCTGACGCCACTGAGTGGTCAGCCGTTTCCAGTCTTTTTGCCCCAGCGTATGCCCTTCGGGCACCACGCCCAGCGACTCGCCGATCGTGGCGAGCGGGATGCCCAGCCGCTGCGCGATTTTAATGATTGCCACATAGCGCAGTACGTCACGTTTGTATCGCCGCTGATTGCCCGCGTTGCGCTGGCTGCGGATGAGCCCTTTGCTCTCATAGAAGTGCAAAGCGGAGACGGCAACCCCGGTACGTCTGGCGACTTCACCCGGCGTGAGCAGCGTTTTAATGCGCGTTGGTTTTTTTTCCATTTTCTGCTTTACCTCAAGTTAACTTGAGGAATTATACTCGCCAGCAAGACAAAAGTTGAAGCAAAAATAGACAACGGGGAGAGCCTTATGTCCCATCGGGAAATTATTCAAACGCTTATCGAATGGATAGATGAACATATCGATCAACCACTTAACATTGATATCGTGGCGAAAAAATCCGGGTATTCGAAATGGTATCTGCAACGGATGTTCCGCACCGAGATGCATCAAACGCTGGGCGACTACATTCGCCAGCGTCGTCTGTTATTGGCTGCGCAGGAGTTGCGTAATACCCAGCGCCCGATTTTCGATATTGCGATGGATCTGGGTTATGTTTCCCAGCAGACCTTCTCACGTGTTTTCCGCCGTGAATTCGACCGCACGCCGAGCGACTATCGCCACCGTCTGTCAGCATGAGTATCACGCCGGATAGCGCTGCGCTTATCCGGCCTACAGGTAAAACAGAGCCCTTTCCTTATGTAACTATTGTCAGCGATAAATGGCGCAATTTGCTGCGTTTACCTCTGGTGAATAAAACAGCGATTGTGATATAGTTCACACTATAGAGTGAAACAAAAACAGCGTTTCATATCATTTGTGAATGCCTGTCGATAGCCAGAGTGGACTACACCTCCGTGAGAACGCCGCGCTGTCAGGGCATACCGTTTATCTCTGAGGATAAGGTCTCATGGTTTCTATCTCTACAGGTGTCGTACTGTTACGCTGGCCGCTTTTCAGCGCCATTCTGATGTTCCTTGCCAGTACTCTGAAAATCCGCTTACGCAAAGCTGATTACGCGGGCCTCGCGGTGATTTGTAGCGCGCTGGGCGTGGCGTCGGCCTGCTGGTTCGCAACGGGGTTGCTGGGAATTACGATGGTGGATATTGCGACTATCTGCAATAACATCAAAGAGGTGATGGTGGAAGTGATGAGCCAGACACCGCCAGAATGGCCGATGGTGTTGACCTGATAAAAATTTTATCCATAAAAAAACCTGCTTTCGCAGGTTTTTTTATGTCTGAAAATCAGAACGGGATATCGTCGTCGAAATCCATCGGCGGTTCGTTAGACGGTGCCGGAGCGGCCTGCTGCTGCGGGCGAGACTGCGCGCCGCCGCTGAACTGGTTGCCGCCCTGCGGCTGCTGAGGCTGGCCCCAACCGCCCTGCTGCTGACCCTGACCACCTGCCGGTGCGCCACCGCCCTGACGGCCACCCAGCATCTGCATAGTGCCGCCAACGTTGACGACCACTTCAGTGGTGTATTTTTCAACGCCGGACTGATCGGTCCATTTACGGGTACGCAGCTGGCCTTCAATATAAACCTGAGAGCCTTTACGCAGGTATTCACCCGCAACTTCCGCGAGTTTGCCGAACAGCACAACACGGTGCCATTCAGTCTGCTCTTTCATTTCACCGGTCGCTTTATCACGCCAGGATTCGGAAGTAGCCAGCGTAATGTTGGCAACTGCGCCACCATTCGGCATGTAGCGTACTTCCGGGTCCTGGCCCAGATTACCGACGAGAATCACCTTGTTTACGCCTCTGCTGGCCATGATTGTCTCTCCTGAATGTGTTTCTTAATAGTGTAAACGCGCGATTGTAGCATTTCAAAGAGGCGTTTTGATAGCATGCGACGGTGATTCCACTAAACTCGTTTACGTTGAATATCTTACACTCAACTCTGGAATGCACATTCCACTACTGTATATTCATTCAGGGTGAGTTGTGTCATAATTAGCCGTTTCCGCCGTTTGTCCTTCAAGCAAATCTGGCAAGCCGAGTCTCTACCGGGAAAGGTAAATGGATAAGATCGAAGTTCGGGGCGCCCGCACCCATAATCTCAAAAATATCAACCTCATCATCCCGCGCGACAAACTGATTGTCGTTACCGGGCTGTCGGGGTCTGGCAAATCTTCACTGGCTTTCGACACCCTTTACGCCGAGGGGCAGCGTCGCTACGTCGAATCGCTTTCTGCGTATGCGCGCCAGTTCCTGTCGCTGATGGAGAAGCCGGATGTCGATCATATTGAAGGGCTGTCGCCTGCTATCTCTATTGAGCAGAAGTCGACCTCCCATAACCCGCGTTCCACGGTCGGGACCATTACCGAAATTCACGACTACCTGCGTCTGCTTTATGCTCGCGTAGGCGAGCCGCGCTGCCCCGATCACGACGTGCCGTTGGCGGCGCAAACCGTCAGCCAGATGGTAGACAACGTGCTGACGCAGCCGGAAGGCAAACGCCTGATGCTGCTGGCGCCAATCATTAAAGAGCGTAAAGGCGAGCACACCAAAACGCTGGAAAACCTGGCAAGCCAGGGCTACATCCGCGCGCGTATCGATGGCGAAGTGTGTGACCTGTCCGATCCGCCGACGCTGGAACTGCAAAAGAAACACACCATTGAAGTGGTTATCGACCGCTTCAAGGTGCGCGAAGACCTGGCGCAGCGTCTGGCCGAGTCGTTTGAAACCGCGCTGGAGCTTTCCGGCGGCACGGCGATCGTCTCTGATATGGACGATCCGAAAGCGGACGAACTGCTCTTCTCCGCCAACTTCGCCTGCCCGATTTGCGGCTATAGCATGAGCGAACTGGAACCGCGTCTGTTCTCGTTCAACAACCCGGCGGGCGCGTGCCCAACCTGTGACGGTCTGGGCGTGCAGCAATATTTCGACCCGGACCGCATCATTCAGAATCCGGAGCTATCGCTGGCGGGTGGCGCAATTCGCGGTTGGGATCGCCGTAATTTCTACTATTTCCAGATGCTGCGCTCGCTGGCGGAGCATTATGATTTCGACGTTGAAGCGCCGTGGGGCAGCCTGAATGCGTCAGTGCAGAAAGTGGTGCTGTACGGTTCCGGTAAAGAATCTATCGAATTCAAATATATGAACGATCGCGGCGATACCTCCGTGCGTCGTCATCCGTTTGAAGGCGTGCTGCACAACATGGAACGCCGCTACAAAGAGACGGAATCCAGCGCGGTGCGCGAAGAGCTGGCGAAATTCATCAGCAACCGTCCATGCACCAGCTGCGACGGCACGCGTCTGCGTCGCGAAGCGCGCCACGTGTACGTTGAAAACACTCCGCTGCCGACCATCTCCGACATGAGCATCGGCCATGCGATGGACTTCTTCAATAATCTGAAACTTTCCGGCCAGCGCGCGAAAATCGCTGAAAAAGTGCTGAAAGAGATTGGCGATCGCCTGAAGTTTTTGGTCAACGTTGGCCTGAACTACCTCACGCTCTCCCGCTCGGCAGAAACCCTTTCCGGCGGTGAAGCCCAGCGTATCCGTCTGGCGAGCCAGATTGGCGCAGGGTTAGTCGGCGTGATGTACGTGCTGGATGAGCCTTCCATCGGCCTGCACCAGCGCGACAACGAACGTCTGCTCGGCACATTGATTCACCTGCGTAACCTCGGTAACACGGTGATCGTGGTCGAACACGACGAAGATGCGATCCGCGCCGCTGACCACGTTATCGACATCGGACCGGGCGCGGGTGTACACGGTGGTCAGGTTGTCGCAGAAGGGACGCTGGACGACATCATGGCAGTGCCAGAGTCGTTAACCGGCCAGTTCATGAGCGGCAAACGTAAAATCGAAGTGCCGAAAAATCGCGTACCGGCGGACCCTGCGAAAGTGCTGAAACTGAGCGGCGCGCGCGGCAACAACCTGAAAGATGTCACGTTGACGCTGCCCGTCGGCCTGTTCACCTGTATCACCGGGGTATCCGGTTCCGGAAAATCTACGCTGATTAACGACACCTTGTTCCCGATTGCTCAGCGCCAGCTTAACGGCGCGACTATCGCCGAACCTGCGCCGTATCGCGATGTTCAGGGGCTTGAGCACTTCGACAAAGTCATCGACATCGACCAAAGCCCAATTGGCCGTACGCCGCGCTCTAACCCGGCAACCTACACCGGCGTCTTTACGCCTGTGCGTGAGTTGTTTGCGGGCGTGCCGGAATCACGCGCGCGCGGCTATACGCCGGGGCGTTTCAGCTTTAACGTACGCGGCGGGCGCTGCGAAGCGTGTCAGGGCGATGGCGTGATCAAAGTCGAAATGCACTTCCTGCCGGATATCTACGTGCCGTGTGACCAGTGCAAAGGCAAACGCTATAACCGCGAAACGCTGGAGATTAAGTACAAAGGCAAAACCATCCACGAAGTGCTGGATATGACCATCGAAGAAGCACGTGAGTTCTTCGATGCTGTACCGGCGCTGGCGCGTAAGCTGCAAACCCTGATGGATGTCGGCCTGACCTACATTCGTCTCGGCCAGGCGGCGACGACGCTATCGGGTGGTGAAGCCCAGCGCGTCAAACTGGCGCGTGAGCTCTCTAAACGAGGTACCGGGCAGACGCTGTACATTCTTGATGAGCCGACCACCGGCCTGCATTTCGCGGATATTCAGCAACTGCTGGAAGTGCTGCACCAGCTGCGCGACCAGGGCAACACCATCGTGGTAATTGAGCACAACCTTGATGTGATCAAAACCGCCGACTGGATTGTTGACCTCGGCCCGGAAGGCGGTAGCGGCGGCGGGGAGATTCTCGTCTCCGGCACGCCAGAAACCGTCGCCGAATGCGAAGCCTCACATACGGCGCGTTTCCTTAAACCGATGCTGAAGTAGTCATTTCACTAGCTGCTGCCGGGTTTGTTCCGGCAGCAGCGTGATTGCCTGCTGATACGAGGCATCCACCAGATAGTAAATTTGCGAATCCGGCAACGTGCCGTCGAGGTAAACCGTGCTCCAGTGCGCTTTATTGAGATGACGGCTGGGACGCACATCGCTGTGCTGCTGGCGCAGCAGCTCTGCCAGCTCAGGGCTGGTTTTCAACGACACCGCCGGGCGTTCTTCCACCTCTTTGACCATCGCAAAAAGCACATCCGCGACCTTAATCTGCGTCGCTTTCCAGTCGCTGTGTACGCTTTGCTCTGCGCCACTCTTCGCCATGCAGTACACCAAAAGATCCGAACTGGTCATATTATACCTCTTAGTCTCACGAGCCACGGTGTGCCAAACGTCATCACCTCAGTGTGCAACAAGTCGCCGAAAGGTGAAACCTTCCGGCGACTGATTTTTGACTAAAAAAGCATCATTTATTTACAGGGGGGCGTTTAGTACTCAGAATTAACAATCACTTCTTCATTGTACTTGCCCGCCTGCGGCAGCGGTCGATACGTGGAGTTTGAGGCGCGCAGCACGCGGATACCACGGGCACCGGCTTCACGCGCCGCCGAGATATCGTTATCCGAATCGCCGTAGAAGACCTTCACGCCCTTCTCTTTCAGCCACTGTGTTTTGGTATTCTGACCCGGTTTGTCACCGGCAAAAATGACCGGATTCATGCTGGTCGCCGGGATCAGGAAATAGTCCTGCAACGTTTTGGAGACCGTTTCGGTTTTGGTTTCGCTACGCCCGGTAACGAAATAGATGCTGTCACCGCGCTTCACGTGCATCGCAATCAGTGAACGGGCCACTTCTTTCGGAATGCTGAACTCATCCCAGCCGTTGTTCATTTTTTCCCAGAATGCAGGATTCTTCAGATACTCTTCGCTGCCCGGAGACCAGGTTTTCTGCCCGCGCCAGAAGCCGGGGCTGGAAAACAGCACCGTATCGTCGATATCAAAACCCACTGCCATCGGTGGATGATTCATCAGGCTGTTTTCAATTTGCGCCACTGATACCCAGTGGATGGGTGCCTGTTCGGCCAGTTTAGCGACATCCGTACCCGGATAAAGCGGAGAAGGTGATGAAGCGTGAGCGGTAACCGTGTTATTTAACGCGAACAACAAACAAACGGCGCTCAGCGCCTGTGTGATCTTGCGCATAGTTTTCCCTAAATCGTCGTCTTGTTTTTGTTTTAAAGTGAGTGATACTTCAAAAAATTAGAAAGACCTTAACGGTTACAGGGTGTGAAGGGAAGGATTTTCCAGGATTTATCCTGGAAAAAGGATAAGGGATCACACTTTTGCGTGGAGGGACTCTTCATGCGGCAGCAATGCCGCATGAAGAGTAAGTACTCGCTTACATTACCGCCGCAAATGCCTGCGCGACGCGATGCACGTTACGGGAATTCAGCCCGGCAACACACATACGACCGCTGGCAATCAGGTAGACGCCAAACTCATCACGCAGGCGATCAACCTGTGCCGCGCTCAGGCCGGTATAGCTGAACATACCGCGTTGCTTGAGGAGGTAATCGAAATTCCCGTCCGGCATGGCTTCTTTCAGTACGTTCACCAGCGCCCGACGCATGTCCAGAATACGCGCGCGCATGGCTTCCACTTCCGCCAGCCACGAGGCCTTCAGCACGTCGTCGTTCAACACGGTAGACACAAGCTGCGCACCGGTCGTCGGCGGGCTGGAGTAGTTACGACGTACCGTCGCCTTCAACTGGCCCAGCACGCGCCCTGCCGCATCAGCATCTTCGCAGACCACGGACAAGCCGCCGATACGCTCACCGTACAACGAGAAAATTTTTGAAAATGAGTTACTCACCAGCACCGGTAAGCCCGCCGCCGCAATCGTACGGATGGCATAGGCATCCTGCTCCATGCCGCCGCCAAAGCCCTGATAGGCGATATCAAGGAACGGGATCAGGTTACGCGCCTTCAGCACCTCCGTCACCGCATCCCACTGACTGTTCGTCAGGTCCGCGCCGGTTGGATTGTGGCAGCACGGATGCAGCAGCACGATGCTTTGCGCAGGCAACGTGTTGAGGGTTTCCAGCAGCGCGTCAAAACGCACGCCATTGGTCTCACCGTCAAACCACGGATAGGTTTTGACCGTAAAGCCCGCGCCTTCAAAGATAGCGACGTGGTTTTCCCAGGTCGGATCGCTGACCCAGACGCCGGAATCCGGGAAGTAGCGCTTGAGGAAATCCGCCCCCACTTTCAGCGCACCGGAACCGCCCAGCGTCTGAATGGTGGCGACGCGTTTCTGCGCCAGCACCGGATGGTCGGCACCAAACAGTAGCGGCGCAATGGCCTGACGGTAGCTGTTCAGCCCTTCCATTGGTAGGTAAAGCGAGGCGCTATGCGGCTCGGCGGCAAGGCGCTTCTCCGCATCAGCAACGGCCTGAAGCTGGGGGATGATGCCCTCTTCGTTGTAGTACAGACCGATACTGAGGTTCACTTTATCGCTGCGCGGATCCTCTTTGAAACGCTCCATCAGCGAAAGAATAGGGTCGCCAGCGTAGGCGTCAACTTTTTGAAACACGAGGTGGTTCTCCAGGTTTACAGAAGGCAGGTAATTACACAATAAACCGGAAGCGGGAGAAGGTCGAGAGGATGTTGTCGCCGGATGTTATCAAATAGTAGGCCGGGTAAGGCGCAGCCGCCACCCGGCACCACGCCAAACCGCACAATCAATCAATATACTTCATCGCCACGCGCGACGTCAGACGCGTGATAAGTTCGTAAGCACTCACTTTTGTGATTTCCGCGATGCGTTCAACGGGCAGCCCTTCGCCCCACATCACCACCGGATAGCCCGCTTTATCCTGCGCTTCTGGCCCCAGGTCAACGCAGATCATATCCATCGCCACGCGACCGACAATCGGCACTTCACGGCCATTAACCAGCACCGGGGTGCCGGACGGCGCAGCGCGCGGATAGCCGTCGCCATAGCCCATCGCCACCACGCCCAGCCGCGTATCACGCTCGCTGACCCAGGTACCGCCGTAGCCGACCGGCTCACCGGCTTTATGCTCGCGCACGGCAATCAGGCTGGAGGTCAGCGACATCACCGGCTGGAAGCCGAAATCCGGCCCCCAGGGCTTTTGTTCCAGCGGCGATACGCCATAGAGAATGATGCCCGGACGCGCCCAGTCGAAATGCGACTGTGGCCACAGCAAAATGCCGCCAGACGCTGCGATAGAGCGTTTCCCCGGCTTGCCTTCACAGAAAGTGTTGAAGATATCGAGCTGTTTTTCCGTCGCGCCGCACTCGGGTTCATCGGCACGCGCAAAGTGGCTGACGATGTTGACCGGCTGACTGACATTTTTACACTGGCTCAGACGCTGGTAAAACGCATCCGCTTCTTCGGGGCGAATACCCAGCCGATGCATACCGGTGTCGAGCTTCATCCACACCGTTACCGGGCGGCTGAGCTGCGCGGTTTCCAGCGCTTCGAGCTGTTCCATATTATGCACAGCGGTATGCAGTTGCTGTTCAGCGATAAGCGGCAGATCGGTGGCGTTAAAGAAGCCTTCCAGCAGTAAGATGGGTTGCGTAATGCCGCCCTCGCGCAACCGCAGGGCCTCTTCCAGACGTGCGACGCCAAAGGCGTCGGCATCGGGGAGCGTTCGCGCGGTCTCCAGAAGACCGTGTCCGTAGGCGTTCGCTTTCACCACCGCAACCAGTTTGCTGGCGGGCGCCAGTTCACGCAGACGTTGCAGATTGTGTCGCAGAGCGCGGCGGTTAATCACTACAGTTGCCGCTTGCATTTGTGTTCCTTGAAAAGTGTTTGCTTGAGTTACCTGAATCAATCTTGTTATTCGTCGTCGTACTGCGGGCCCGCGTAGTTATCGAAACGCGACCATTGCCCGTTAAAGGTAAGACGCACGGTACCGATCGGACCGTTACGCTGCTTACCGATAATAATCTCGGCGATACCTTTTAAGTCACTGTTTTCGTGATAAACCTCATCACGGTAGATAAACATGATTAAGTCGGCATCCTGTTCGATTGAGCCGGATTCACGCAGGTCGGAGTTGACCGGGCGTTTATCGGCACGTTGTTCCAGTGAACGGTTAAGCTGCGACAGCGCCACCACCGGCACATGTAATTCTTTTGCTAACGCTTTGAGTGAACGGGAGATTTCCGCGATTTCCAGCGTACGGTTGTCGGAGAGCGACGGCACGCGCATCAGCTGAAGGTAGTCGATCATGATAAGGCCAATGCCATCATGTTCGCGGGCAATACGACGCGCGCGGGAGCGCACTTCCGTCGGCGTCAGGCCGGAGGAGTCATCGATGTAGATGTTACGCTTCTCAAGCAGAATGCCCATGGTGCCGGAAATTCGCGCCCAGTCTTCATCATCCAACTGACCGGTACGGATTTTGGTTTGATCGACGCGCGACAGTGACGCCAGAGAACGCATCATAATCTGTTCCGATGGCATTTCCAGCGAGAAGATCAACACCGGCTTATCCTGCAACATCGCCGCATTTTCGACGAGGTTCATCGCAAATGTCGTTTTACCCATCGACGGACGCGCGGCGACGATAATCAAATCCGACGGTTGCAGCCCCGCGGTTTTTTTATTGAGATCGTCATAACCTGTGTTTACACCCGTCACACCATCGTGCGGCTGCTGAAAAAGTTGCTCGATACGCGCGACGGTGGCATCCAGCACATCGGCAATATTTTTCGGGCCTTCATCTTTATTGGCGCGGCTTTCCGCGATTTTAAAGACGCGGGATTCCGCGAGATCGAGCAAGTCTTCGCTGGTGCGCCCCTGAGGATCAAACCCGGCTTCGGCGATTTCATTCGCCACCGAAATCATCTCACGGACAACGGCACGTTCGCGCACGATATCGGCGTAGGCGCTGATATTCGCGGCACTTGGCGTATTTTTTGACAACTCCGCCAGATAAGCAAAACCGCCAACGCTATCAAGCTGCCCCTGACGCTCCAGCGATTCCGCGAGCGTAATCAGGTCGATCGGGCTGCCAGTTTCCTGTAAGCGCCCCATTTCAGTAAAGATATGGCGGTGCGGACGGGTATAAAAATCATCAGAGACAACACGCTCGGCGACATCGTCCCAGCGTTCGTTATCCAGCATCAAACCGCCCAACACCGACTGTTCCGCTTCAATCGAGTGCGGCGGCACTTTCAGCCCGGCGACCTGAGGATCACGCTCACGAGCTTCAGTCTGTTGTTTGTTGAAGGGTTTATTTGCTGCCATAGTGAATGGAGTTACCGAGATAAAGATTGGGTCGAAAGATTACCACATTGTTCAGGAGGAAGCATGGCAACACGCATCGAATTTGACAAGCATGGCGGCCCCGAAGTACTCAAGGCCGTAGACTTCACCCCCGCCGATCCGGCGAGCCACGAAGTGCAGGTCGAGAACAAGGCTATCGGTATTAACTATATCGATACCTACATCCGCAGCGGGCTTTATCCACCACCGTCGCTGCCAAGCAGCCTGGGTACCGAAGCGGCGGGCGTGGTGACGAAAATCGGTAAAGACGTGAAACACGTTAACATCGGCGATCGGGTGGTTTACGCGCAGTCTGCGCTGGGTGCCTATAGCGCAGTGCATAACGTGGCGGAAGATAAGGTGGCGATTTTGCCAGATGCCATCACTTTTGAGCAGGCGGCGGCGTCGTTCCTGAAAGGACTGACGGTGTTTTATCTGCTGCGCAAAACCTATGAAATTCAACCGGACGAGCCGTTCCTGTTCCATGCCGCAGCGGGCGGCGTAGGGCTGATTGCCTGCCAGTGGGCGAAAGCGCTGGGCGCGAAACTTATCGGTACCGTTGGCAGCGCGGAGAAAGGCAAACGTGCGCTCGAGGCCGGTGCGTGGCAGGTGATTAACTATCGCGATGAGAATATCGTCGAACGTGTGAAGGAGATTACCGGCGGTAAGAAAGTGCGCGTGGTGTATGACTCGGTCGGGAAAGATACCTGGGAAGCGTCGCTGGATTGCCTGCAACGTCGCGGGTTGATGGTGAGCTTCGGCAACTCCTCCGGGCCAGTCACGGGTGTGAACCTGGGAATTCTCAACCAGAAAGGTTCGTTATACGTGACCCGCCCTTCCCTGTACGGCTACGTGACAACGCGCGAAGAGTTGCAGGAAGCGAGCAATGAGCTGTTCTCGTTGATTGCCAGCGGTGTGATTAAAGTGGATGTGGCAGAGAAACAGAAGTTTGCGCTGACGGATGCGAAGCATGCGCACGAGGTTCTTGAGAGCCGGGCGACACAGGGTTCGAGCCTGTTAATCCCCTAGAAAAGCTTAGGGCTTCCACATGGGAAGCCCTTACTTTTTTTAGTTCGGCTGTATGTAGGGTACAGCTCGATGAATTCGTTAACGGCGCAATAGTGACAGATTTATTACGCGAAACCTATGCAGTTTTATGCAAAATTTCTATTGTGTGACGAACCCCTCAATACCTTAGTAACGCCAACGGTTATTACTCCGATACTCGGGGATCTTTGGTGTTTTAATCGCCCGAATCACCCATACCACGGCAATCGCCAGCAGTAACCAGGGCAGTAATTTAAACATCAGCGCGAATAAGCCGCCGACAAACATTAGCGCCGTGGCGACAAAAAGCGCGGCAATAATGCCCAGTAGTGAAACGCCCGTTACCAGCAGCATCACAAAAAATCCAATCACAAAAAGTAGCTCAAACATGGCTCTCTCCCAAAGATATCGTCATTCTCTGTCTGTGCTATTACAAGAATCATGCCAAAATTAACTTATTGATATTCAATAAAAACGCCCGACAACTACGTGCCGGGCGTGGTGAATTTGACCAGTTTTTAGTGAAATTTTAACGCTTATCGGCAACCAGCTTCAGTGCGTGCTCCAGCACGTTGATATCCGCTCCGGCTTTGTGGGCGTTCTCACTCAGGTAGCGACGCCACTGGCGCGCGCCCGGAATGCCCTGGAACAGACCCAGCATATGACGCGTCACGTGGCCCAGATAGGTGCCGTTACTCAGTTCACGTTCGATGTAGGGGTACATCGCGCGCACCACCGCAACCGGGTCCGCATCCGCACCTTCGATACCAAAGATTTCGCGATCGACCGTCGCCAGAATACCGGGGTTCTGGTACGCCTCGCGCCCGACCATGACGCCATCCATATGTTCCAGATGGGTTTTCGCCTCTTCCAGCGATTTAATGCCGCCGTTGATCGACATTGTGAGGTGCGGGAAGTCACGCTTCAGTTGATAC
Organism: Pseudocitrobacter sp. 2023LY-00077; assembly: GCF_055796175.1. NCBI lineage: Bacteria > Pseudomonadati > Pseudomonadota > Gammaproteobacteria > Enterobacterales > Enterobacteriaceae > Pseudocitrobacter > Pseudocitrobacter sp. 2023LY-00077. The sequence goes on from NZ_JBSPEI010000013.1 coordinate 109,539, forward strand.
ACGCGCGGATAGTCCAGCGGCGGGATCTCACGGTTCTCTTTTGGGCTGAGACCAGAAAGCCAGGCTTTGCGCGCATGGATGATGAACATCTCGCACTCGCCGCGTCCGGCCACCGTATTGATAAAGTCGCAGAGGAATTCGTAGCTATCCTGGTCGTCGATGCCAATACGCGTTTTCACCGTCACAGGAATGGATACCACATCGCGCATCGCTTTCACGCAGTCGGCGACCAGTTGGGCATTGCCCATCAGACAGGCGCCGAACATCCCGTTCTGTACGCGATCGGACGGGCAGCCGACGTTGAGGTTAATCTCATCATAACCACGCTCTTCTGCCAGTTTCGCGCACTGCGCCAGCGCCGCCGGATCGCTACCGCCAAGCTGTAATGCGACCGGGTGCTCTTCTTCGCTGTAGGCCAGGTAGTCGCCCTTACCGTGAATAATCGCTCCGGTGGTGACCATTTCCGTGTACAGCAGCGTGTGGCGCGACAACTGGCGCAGGAAATAGCGGCAGTGTCTGTCGGTCCAGTCGAGCATCGGCGCGATGGAAAAACGGTGTGCAGGGAAAACGGTGGACGAAGATTCTGGCATGGCGATTTATTAAGCATTCTGAAAAAGGGGCGCTACTATAGCACAAAGCAAAAGCGGTGAGGCAAGGTTGCGATGGTGTATCGGCGGTGGGTGCGGTGAATAGCCCGGGGCGCTGAGCTTGCCGGGCCTACGGTGGCTAAGGTGCGGCTGGCTGCCCGGGGCGCTGCGCTTGCCGGGCCTACGGGGGCATCTACCGGGTAGGCCGGATAAGCGTAGCGCATCCGGCAAAAGGCTCAGAACGTGACGCTTAACTGCGCGCCAGCCCCCCAGGTTTCATCTTCACCAACCAGCCCCATCAGATCGACATGCACGCGGTTAAACGGCGCGAAACCCACACCGCCGGTGAAGACATTACTGTCATTATTCTTCACGTCCGCACGATAACCGGCGCGCACGGCGAGCCAGTCGAGTGGGCGAACTTCCGCCCCGACGCCAACATACTGCGAGTTATCCTCGCTTTTAAACCCTTTTGTTTCGGTCAAATCGCCATCGGCACTCACCGTCACCAAATCGTTATGCCACGCCACCCCAGCGGTCACCAGCGGGCGGATCTGGTAGGTGTCTTTATAGTTGGTCGTCACGCCCGTTTCACCATTGGTGATAAAGACATCTTTGGTGTCGATATCCCGGGAGATCAGGTTTTGCCCGCTCACGCCCACCGTCCAGTTCTCGCCAAAGTCAGCCGCAATACCGGCATCGACGTTAAAGCCGGTATCATCGTTGCGGTAGCGGCTGCTGTTCCAGTCGCTGCTGTCATAGTTGTAGATAGAGGTGGTGTAGTTATAGAGCCAGGTTTTTTGCAGCTTTGGCGTGATGCCGACCGAAACGGGCACATCGCCCAGCTCAAATTGCCGCGCCACCGCGACGCCGTAGTCAGAGACAATCGCCACGCGCCCTGAAGCTGTTGAATTAAGGTGTTTGGTGATTTCATCCGAGCCCCCCACCACGGCTTTTCCGGCCTCAGTAATCGCCGTCGTCTGGCTGCCCTCAATTTCTCTCAGGTAATCAATATCACCTTGATCGATAGCGGAACTCACCCGCCCGTGGGCATAGGCTTTGGTGACAAACGCCACCGACAGCACGTCGTTTGGAATGCTGACGGCAATCCCTGCCCCTCCGCTGGCGCGCGCGGTTTTGCCCTTCAGATAATCCAGCTCGCTGGCCAGATCGCCTGCCGCGCCCTGAAACTGCCCTAACGTACCCTGTGGGTCGAGCAGAATATCCTGCAAAGTTAGGTCATTAAGTACGCCGCGATAGTTATTAACTTTGTCATTAATCTCGTCGATTTCATCCTGAAGATTGTCTTTATCGGTAATTTGCGCACCCACGGCAGGAAGAATCACCGTAATGTCATCGTCCGGTTTGGCTTTCGCCAACAGCGCGGGGTTAATCAGCACGCCACTCCCGTAATTTGCCGACGCCACGCCGGTGCCCCCCATCGCATCATTTCGCGCTTCTGACCAGGTGTTGGCGGCATGCGCCTGATTTGCCATAAACAAAGATGCCGTAAGCGGGAGAATCGTGTTTCTAATGTTTTTTTTCACAGTTATTCCGTTCATTTGCAGGTGAATACGCCCCATACCCATGAAGCATAAGGGTGAACTATTGCTGTGAATGCGTTGAATTAAGAGGAAAAAACACAGGATATGTCAGGATTATTGGCAATTTATAATTATGATTAACGTCAGCTTTATTTATAGATGAGGTCAAAAGCGCTTCCCAGCTTTTCTCGCGTTGTCGGCAAGAAATGGCGATGTTTAGGATTTACCTCAGGTAGGCGATTATTCAGGCACTCGGTGTTTTTGCCATAACATGGTAAAGTAGAGGTCTATTTCCCCCGTAGCGCGAGGACGCAAAATGGATAAGACCACTTCGCAAGATATGTTGGCGCAGGCTGAAAAGCTGTGTGCGCAGCGCGGCGTGCGCCTGACTCCACAGCGTCTGGAAGTGCTACGTCTGTTGAGCCTGCAACAGGGTGCCATCAGCGCGTACGATCTTCTCGATCTGTTACGCGTGAAAGAGCCGCAGGCCAAGCCGCCTACCGTTTATCGCGCGCTGGAATTCTTACTCGAGCAAGGGTTTGTGCATAAGGTGGAATCCACCAACAGCTACGTGCTGTGCCATCTTTTTGATCAACCTACGCATACGTCGGCAATGTTTATCTGCGATCGCTGCGGCGTGGTGAAGGAAGAGTGTGCGGAAGGCGTGGAAGATATTATGCATATGGTCGCGGCACGCATGGGCTTTGCGCTACGTCATAATGTGATTGAAGCACACGGTCTGTGCGCAGAATGTGTGGAAGTAGAGGCATGCAGTTCACAAGAACATTGCCACCACGACCACACGATTCAGATCAAGAAAAAGGCACGGTAATTCGAGGGTTGGCACATCCTTGTACCAGCGGGTAGAAACGCTTATTGAGGGGAGTTAAGCGTTACGCATCAGCGAGATTACCAACGGTAATCGTTACGGGTTTCCCAATCGCTGACTTCTTTCTCAGCCTGATCTTTGGCATATCCATAACGTTCCTGGATTTTACCGACCAGCTGATCGCGTTTACCTTCGATAACGGTCATGTCATCGTCGGTCAGTTTGCCCCATTTCTCTTTCGCTTTACCTTTGAACTGTTTCCAGTTACCGCTGAGTTCGTCTTTGTTCATCATCAGCTCCTTATCATTCGATCATGGATGAGATATCACTTCGTCCTTCGGCGTTCATTTCTGCTGAACGTGATAATAAGTGTAGATGAGGATATCGCCGACGATTCACTATTCAGAATCTTTAACCATCCACGCCGTTATGTCTGCGGCGAAAACCAGGTGCCTTTTTGCCAGTGACGACGCCAGATAACCGCCAGCGACAGGCCACGCAGCGCAAGGAATACCGCCAGTGCCAGCCATAAACCATGGTTGCCTAATACCGGCACCGTCAGCAGCGTTAAGGCGAACCCGGCGGCAGCCACGGCCATACTGTTACGCATTTCCGCACCCCGTGTCGCACCAATAAACATGCCATCCAGCAGATAACACCAGACACCGATTACCGGCAAGACTGCCTGCCAGAGCACATAGCGATCGGCAAGCTGCTGCAACGACGGCAGTGACGTCAACATTGCCACGATATGCCTGCCTGCCAGGGCGTACACCAGCGCAAACGCCAGCGCCACAATGCCTGCCTGTCGGCAGGCCGCGCGCCAGACCTGCTGTAACTGGCTATCATCACGCGCGCCATAAGCCTGCCCGGAGTGCGCTTCCACGGCATAGGCAAAGCCATCCAGCGCGTAGGCGGTGAAGGTGAGCATGGTCATCAGTACCGCATTGACCGCCACCACATCGCTGCCCAGCCGCGCGCCAAATACGGTTAATGCGCCAAAGCAGAGCTGAAGCAGTAACGAGCGCAGCATAATGTCGCGATTGAGCGCCAGCAGGCTGCGCATATTTCCGCGCCAGGCCGTCTTCAGCATTTCAGATGTAATACCGCGTAGCACCAGCACCTTACGCGCCATCAGCAGGCCAATGAACATCGTGGCATATTCGGCAATCACCGTCGCCAGCGCCGCCCCCTGCACGTTCATATGCAGGCCCATCACCAGCCACAGATCGAGAACGATGTTCAGGACGTTGCCGACGATCAGCAAAATTACCGGTGCACGCGCGTACTGAACGCCGAGCAACCAGCCCAGCAACACCAGGTTGGCCAGCGAGGCGGGCGCGCTTAACCAGCGAATTTCAAGGAAGCGCCGCGCCTGCTCCAGCACCGTATCGCTGCCGCCGACAACGGTGAGTGCCAGATTAATCAGCGGACCTTTGAACAGTACGATAAGTAACCCTGCCCCCAGCGCCAGCAGCAGCGGTTGCACCAGCGCACGGGCAAGCCGAAGGGGATCTTTCGCGCCGAAGGCCTGCGCAGTTAAGCCGGTGGTACTCATACGTAAAAAGAGCAGCAGCATAAACAGGAAGCTGGTTGCCGTTGCGCCAATCGCCACGCCGCCGAGATAGACCGCGCTATCCAGATGACCAATCACCGCCGTATCCACCAGCCCCAGTAAGGGAACCGTGATATTGGAGAAAATCATGGGGAGGGCGAGACGCCATAATGCCTTGTCGGCAGCCGTGAAGAGCGACATGGTTAGGAACCTGAACAGAAAAGAGAACGAACAACGGCGCATGATGCGCCGTTGTTATCGGGAGAGGATTACAGCCATTCGCCGTTGCGGATCACGCCAACGGCCAGCCCTTCAATGGAGAAGTTCTGACGGCTAAGATCGACGACAATCGGGGAAAACTCGCTGTTTTCCGGCAACAGTTCAACGACGTTGCCCTGTTTTTTCAGGCGTTTTACCGTCACTTCTTCGTCGATACGCGCAACAACCACCTGACCGTTACGCACGTCCTGGGTTTTGTGCACCGCGAGCAGGTCGCCGTCCATAATGCCGATATCTTTCATCGACATGCCGCTAACCCGCAGCAGGAAGTCAGCGTTTGGTTTGAACAGTGAAGGATCGACCTGATAGTGACCTTCAATGTGCTGCTGTGCCAGCAGCGGCTCACCGGCGGCAACGCGGCCAATCAGCGGCAGGCCGGTTTCTTCTTCCACCAGCAGACGAATGCCGCGCGAGGCGCCAGAAACAATTTCAATGACGCCTTTACGCGCCAGTGCTTTCAGATGCTCTTCCGCCGCATTCGGGGAACGGAACCCCAGGCGCTGAGCAATTTCCGCACGCGTTGGCGGCATGCCCGTTTGGCTGATGTGATCCCGGATGAGATCAAACACCTCTTGCTGCCTGGTCGTTAACGCTTTCATTCCGCCCCCTGGGTGTATATACAGTTATGCTGTGAGTATATACAGTTAACGGCTATTTTGGAACCGCAAAACACACAAAATACAGGAGTTTTCGCAGATTATGCGAGCCTCAGTGGAAATGCGACCACAGCAGCACGCCCCAGGTCATCACCGCGACGAAAATCGCCAGCAATACCGCCGCAGAACCCATATCTTTCGCCCGCCCGGAGAGTTCGTGATATTCAGAACCAATGCGGTCAACTACCGCTTCCAGCGCACTATTGAGAATTTCCACTATCATCACCAGAAGGACGGAGCTTATCAGCAAGACGCGGGTAATGGCGTCAACGTCCAGCCAGCAAGCGATGATAATGGCCACAACCGAGGCGACCCCTTCCTGGCGGAACGCGGCTTCGTTTACCCACGCCGCGCGAAAACCTTTCCAGGAATAACCAGCCGCTTTGATAATTCGGGTGAGTCCAGTGGTATTATTGGCCATCAAATAGAACCTTTTAGCGTTATACGCATCAATGACAGTAGCTGTTATCGGCGGTAGAACAGAAATCCTGCTGACTTTCTGATATTCTTGCCGCGCATTTGCATGATTAACCAGAGGCTTTACATCGTTTATGTCCGGTTGGCCACGAATTTACTACAAATTACTGAATTTACCATTAAGCATACTGGTAAAAAGCAAGTCTATTCCGGCAGAGCCTGCCCAGGAATTGGGGCTCGATACGTCGCGCCCGATCATGTACGTCCTGCCTTATAACTCTAAGGCCGACTTACTGACCTTGCGCGCCCAGTGCCTGGCGCACGATCTCCCAGACCCGCTTGAGCCGCTGGAGATCGACGGCACCTTACTGCCCCGCTATGTGTTTATCCATGGCGGCCCGCGCGTGTTCACCTATTACACGCCGAAAGAAGAGTCTATCAAGCTGTTCCACGACTATCTCGATCTGCATCGCAGCAATCCGAATCTGGACGTGCAGATGGTGCCGGTGTCGGTGATGTTTGGTCGTCGTCCAGGGCGTGAGAAAGGCGAGGTGAACCCGCCGCTGCGCATGCTGAACGGCATCCAGAAATTCTTCGCCGTCTCCTGGCTCGGCCGCGACAGCTTTGTGCGTTTCTCGCCGTCCGTCTCGTTGCGCCGCATGGCCGATGAACACGGTACCGATAAAATTATCGCGCAAAAACTGGCGCGCGTGGCGCGTATGCACTTCGCTCGCCAGCGTCTGGCCGCAGTCGGCCCGCGTCTGCCAGCGCGTCAGGATCTCTTCAACAAGCTGCTCGCCTCCCGTGCGATTGCCAAAGCCGTTGAAGATGAAGCGCGCAGCAAAAAAATCTCTCATGAAAAAGCGCAGCAAAACGCCATCGCGCTGATGGAAGAGATTGCCGCCAACTTCTCCTACGAGATGATTCGCCTGACGGACCGCATTCTCGGCTTCACCTGGAACCGTCTCTATCAGGGTATCAACGTGCACAACGCCGAGCGCGTTCGCCAGCTGGCGCACGACGGCCACGAGATTGTGTATGTGCCGTGCCACCGTAGCCATATGGACTACCTGCTGCTCTCCTACGTGCTCTATCACCAGGGGCTGGTGCCGCCGCACATTGCTGCCGGTATCAACCTGAATTTCTGGCCAGCCGGCCCGATTTTCCGTCGCCTGGGCGCGTTTTTTATTCGCCGTACCTTTAAGGGCAACAAACTCTACTCCACCGTGTTCCGCGAATATCTCGGCGAGCTGTTCAGCCGGGGTTATTCCGTTGAATACTTTGTGGAAGGCGGGCGTTCCCGTACTGGCCGCTTGCTGGACCCGAAAACCGGCACCCTGTCGATGACCATTCAGGCGATGCTGCGCGGCGGTACGCGTCCTATCACACTGGTGCCGATTTACATCGGTTACGAGCACGTGATGGAAGTGGGCACGTACGCGAAAGAGCTGCGCGGTGCGACCAAAGAGAAAGAGAGCCTGCCGCAGATGCTCAAGGGCTTGAGCAAGCTGCGCAACCTGGGCCAGGGCTATGTGAACTTCGGCGAGCCGATTCCGCTGATGAACTACCTGAACCATCACGTACCGGAGTGGCGCGAATCTATCGATCCTATCGAAGCCATTCGTCCGGCCTGGCTGACGCCAACGGTGAACGGTATCGCCGCCGAACTGATGGTGCGCATTAACAACGCAGGTGCGGCGAACGCCATGAACCTGTGCTGTACCGCGCTGCTGGCGTCTCGTCAGCGTTCTCTGACCCGCGAGCAGTTAACTCAACAGTTAGACTGTTACCTGTCGCTGCTGCGCAATGCGCCGTATTCGCCGGATGCCACCACGCCAAACGTGACGGCCAGCGAGCTTATCGACCACGCGCTGCAGATGAACAAGTTCGAAGTCGAGAAAGACACTATCGGCGATATCATCATTCTGCCGCGCGAGCAGGCGGTGCTGATGACTTACTACCGCAACAACATCGCCCATATGCTGATCATGCCGTCGCTGCTGGCAACCATCATGACCCAGCATCGCCATGTTTCGCGCGCGGATGTGCAGAATATGGTTGAGGTGATCTACCCGATGCTGAAGGCCGAGCTGTTCCTGCGCTGGGAAAAAGCAGAGCTGGCGTCAGTGATTGATACGCTGGTTGACGAGATGGAACGCCAGGCGCTGATCACCCGTCAGGGCGATGAGCTGCATATTAATCCGTCCCACTCCCGCACCCTGCAACTGCTGGCCGCCGGTGCGCGTGAAACGCTGCAACGGTATGCCATTACGTTCTGGCTGCTGAGCGCCAACCCATCGATGAACCGTAGTACGCTGGAGAAAGAGAGCCGTACCGTGGCGCAACGTCTGTCGGTGCTGCACGGTATTAACTCGCCGGAGTTCTTTGATAAAGCGGTGTTCTCATCGCTGGTGCTGACACTGCGTGATGAAGGCTATATCAGCGACAGCGGCGACGCCGAGCCGGAAGAAACGATGAAGGTTTACCAGATGATGGCGAACCTCATCACCCCGGACGTGCGTTTGACGATTGAGAGTGTGACGCAGGACGAAGAACCGGCGCCGAAAGACGCCTGATGGCGCTTCGCTTATCAGGCCTACGGGTACGGTGCTTGTAGGGCGGGCAAGCGCAGCGCCCCCGCCATAAAAAAGCCGGATAAAATCCGGCTTTTTCATTTTTAGAAGTGCCAGTAACTCATCGCCAGACCAATGAACAACACCAGCCCAACGTAGTTATTGTTCATAAACGCCTGGAAACAGGCTGCGCGTTCGCGGTGTTGGATCAGCTTCTGCTGGTACGCAAACAGCGCGCCCGCAATCAAGATGGACCAGTAGAATTCCCAGTTAAGTCCGTTCAGATAACCAATCGCCGCCATTAATGCCAGCACGCCCACCTGCAAAATGCCGATAATTAAGCGGTCATACTGACCAAACAGAATCGCCGTCGATTTCACGCCGATTTTCACGTCATCGTCGCGGTCAACCATCGCATACTGCGTGTCGTACGCCACCGCCCACAGGATATTCGCCAGCAGCATCAACCAGCAGCTCAACGGCAGCGATTCACTGACGGCGGCAAAAGCCATGGGGATCGACCAGCCGAACGCCGCGCCCAGCACCACCTGCGGCAGATGGGTATAGCGCTTCATAAACGGATAAACCCACGCCAGCGCCAGCCCGGCGACCGAAAGCAGAATAGTCATGGTGTTGAGCGTCAGCACCAGCAGGAACGACAGCAGCACCAGCACGGCAAACAGGGTTCGAGCCTCTTTTTCCGTCACCGCACCGCTCGGTAACGGGCGATTGGCGGTGCGTTTTACATGACCATCAAATTTGCGGTCAGCATAGTCATTCACCACACAACCGGCGGCACGCATCAGCCAGACGCCCGCGACAAATACCGCCAGAATCCACAGCGGCGGTACGCCGGGCGCGGCAACCCATAACGCCCATAAGGTCGGCCACAGCAGCAGCAGCGCACCAATCGGCTTGTCGGTGCGCATCAGGCGATGAAAGGCCAGCAGCTTATTCTGCGTCAGACTCCTCTCCATTTTCTCTTCCTCTTAGTACAACGGCGATGCAGGCAGAAACAGCTCGGTCAGAAGCAGCGGTTTCCCACTCAACCGAAGGCGGGAACGACGCCCCCAGAGGTCTGCATGGCAACCTATCTCAATAAAATCACGCGTGAGCATGGAAGACGTAAACAGGTAACGACCCAGCGGCGTCTTGCCAAGCTGTTGCAGCGCCAGTTCCGGGCCGCTCAGCGTCGATTCGGGTACCACAGTGCGCCCGGCAAGCCAGGGTTCGCCGTCCACACACAGCAATATTTCTCGTAGCCAGTAGCGTTGCTCGTCGGACAACAACGGTAACTCTTCCGCTATAGCATCGCGGGTGACAAACCCTTCGTCAATCAGTGTGACGCTGACCACACCATATTGTTCGAAACGTTTGGTCATGGAATCTTCCAGCAGCAGCCAGTCGAGTTGTTCAGCGTCGAGCGAGGGGATTGCGTCAAAATAGTTCAGCGCACGCAGTTGCGTCAGTGCGGGATGCGTCATGCCTGACTCTCCAGTACATATTGTGCGGCTATTGTATCGCAGAATGGGGCGGGCGGGAGTGCAGTAATGGCTAAATACGATCATCGACGCAACAGTTATGCAACAGCATGGCGCACAACAGAAAAAAAGTGCGCCCCAGGGGGCGCACCGAAAGGCATAGCCTAAACATCAGCGCTGTGGGGATATGATTACCCCTTGCCTTTTACAGAGCTGATAAAGGTGGATCTCGCAGAGGTGGAGCCGAGGCGCTCAGCTTCATCCAGCAGTTTCAACGCTTTATCCACATCACCACTCGCAACCGCCTGTTTAATGGCTTTGTTGAAGTAAGATTCAGTGTCATTCAGCATCGGTTCACTTTTCTTCGCCGGTGCTGGCGCAGGTGCGGCGGCTACAGCGGCAGGCGCGGCGTAAGTCGGTGCGGCGGTGTTACCGACGGTAACCGGTGCCGGGCCGGAAGAGCCAAACAGCGGGCCAACCAGAACGCTGGAGGTGCTATTAGTTTTCACTTTCAGCTTCAGCGTGCCATCGGTGATATGACGGGCAATCGGATCCGGGATATCCGGAATCGCGTTACCGACGCCTTTGGCGTAGGACTTAGCCGGGTCCAGTAATTTGGTGGTTTTTTGCAGATCTTGTTCGGTGGTAAACACCAGCACATACAGTTTCTGCTGACCCAGCGCAGGCGTCAGACGCATTTCGCCTTCAAGACGGTCAGCGCTCATGACGCCCGGTTCCTGATAGGTGAAGTAGCTTGACGGGAAGAACGCTGATGGCGTCATGTTCTGATCCAGAATCAGGACGTTCGGCGCAAATACGCTGGTTTGTTTGTTGACTTCACTGCTCAGCGTGAGCGTCAGCTCGCCAATGTTGGCGGGCACGCTGTAGGCCGCAACCGGGCCGCTGATACCAGGCACATTCAGGCTCTGGCCAGCCGTGGAGAGCGTTGTGGTCTGAACTTTAGATTGATCCACCGGCGTCCAGGTCAGTTGCTGTAACGCTGCGGTCGGAATGGTTGGCGCGGCAGAGGTGTTCTGCGGCACGTAGTTTACATCGGCAAAGGTGACTGCCGGTACGCTTGCCATAAGACCTGCGCAGAGGCCGAGGGCGACGAGACTTTTCTTCATTTTCATTGTTATTACCTCAGATACAGAGCTCAGCGCTCGCCAGGCAATAGCGCGCTGCGCGTAAAGAGAGAGGGGCTTACGCCCCTCTTTTCAGGCATTACATCGGGTTAAACGACAATTACCACCAGATTTCCATCTGTGCGCCGAAGCTGAATTCGTCATCGTCGCCGCGGCTGTTAGTCATCTGACCGTTACCGGAGGAGTCGCTCATGGCATAACGGCTGGTAGAGCCATTGCTGTTTTTCACGTAACCCCATTTTTCATCCCACTTCGCGTAGGTTGCGAAGACGCGGATAGCCGGACGAGACCAGATGCTGTCGCCTGCCTGCCACTGTTGCGCCAGGGTGATTTTGTACTGGCTGTTGCGATCGCCCGTTTCCTGAGATTTCACGTTGTCGTAGCCAACTTCCAGCAAGGTACTCATGATCGGCGTCCATTTGAACATCGGGCGCACACCCACGGTCCACCAATCGGTACCCAGATTGCTGTCCAAATCGGTTTTCTGGAACATACCGACATACATCAGGTCCCAACGGTCGCCAAGAGAGATCGCACCGTGATCCAGGATGCGCCACATTTTGCCGTCGTTGTTGATGTTGCGGTTATCAAACTCAGAACCCGCATCGTGGTAAGAACCCTGAGGAATACCTTTGCCCTGAGTGGTCATTGCGTCAGTTGCGTACTGAACAACAAATTTGTTGTAGCCTTTCAGCATGCTCTGAGTATGTTCAGCAGTGAACATCCAGCCATCTTTCGATGCGCCATCGGCCAGACGATAATCGTCAGTGGTGTTCGCACGACCGTAGTCCGCACCCAGCTCCAGCACGCCGTCCGGGTTAGTTTCCAGACCAGCTAAACGCACGTCGAAGACGTCGTTTGCCGTGTCTTTAGTTGTGTCATAAATATGGTTGCTGCTGAAGGTTGAAGAACCGCCAGCTTCCTGAGAACGAGTCGCTGCCATAGACAGTTTACCGAAGCCCAGGTCGATGTTTTCGATACCCGCACCAGGACCAGAAATATCCCAGTAGTAGAAGTCGATCATGTGAACGTCATGACGCTGATAGAAGCGCTTACCGGCCCAGATGGTGGAACCAGGCAGCCATTCAATCAGGTTTTTACCCTGTACGTTAGCTTCACGGAATGCCGGGTCAGTACCTTCCCAGTCATTCTGTTGAGCAACGGAGTACGCCACGTTGGTGTCAAAGTAGAAACTCTTATCACCTTCTTTCCAGACTTCCTGGCCCAGCTTCAGTTCCGCATAGGTTTCACATTCGTTACCGAGACGGTACTTACTTTGTGCACCTGTCGCCTGGAAACACTGTTGTTCACCGCCGCTGCCAGTCCAGCCAATACCGGAACGAGCGTAGCCGTGGAAATCTACTGCCAGCGCCTGAACAGACATAACGCCTGCCGCAACGGCGACTGCCAGTGGAAGTTTGCGCAGAGTAATCATCATTCTATCTCCTGAGATCATTGCTTTTCTTTGAAACACGAACCCTTGTAGCCGGGTTTTGTGCCTTTGTTATGGGAATCAAACGCCGGGCTCTTTATGCAACCGACGACATGCGGTGCCATCCTCACGGAACAGGTGGCAGCGCTCTGGTGGCAAACCAATGGCGAATGTGGCTCCCTCTTCTACTAACACCACATCATTCTGGCGATAGACCAGGTTCTGATGGATGGCGGGGATCTGGATATGAATTTGCGTTTCGTGACCAAGCTGTTCCACAACGTGGACTTCGCCTTCCAGGGTGACATCGGCGATGTCGCTGGGCAGCAGATGTTCAGGACGAATACCCAGTGACATATTGGCGCCGACCTGCACATTGTTACTTTCTACCGGCAGCCAGACCTGTTGACGGTTTGGCAGCTCAACCTGCACCTGATCAATTGCCGTTGCCGTGACTTTTACCGGCAGGAAGTTCATCTTCGGCGAACCAATAAAGCCCGCAACGAAGCGGTCGGCCGGGTAGTGATAGAGTTCAAGCGGCTTGCCGACCTGCGCGACGCGGCCAGCATCCAGCACCACGATTTTGTCGGCAAGCGTCATCGCTTCAACCTGATCGTGGGTGACGTAAATCATCGTGCGGCCCAGGCGTTTGTGCAGGCGGGAAATTTCGATACGCATCTGCACGCGCAGCGCGGCATCCAGGTTGGAAAGCGGTTCATCGAGCAGGAACACGTTAGGTTCCGCCACCAGCGTACGGCCAATCGCCACACGCTGACGCTGACCACCGGAAAGCGCTTTCGGTTTACGTTCTAACAGGTGCGCCAGCTGCAATACTTCGGCAACCTGATTCACACGCTGGTTAATGACTTCTTTTTTCGCGCCGGCCAGTTTCAGACCAAAGGACATGTTTTCGGCAACGGAGAGATGCGGATACAACGCATAAGACTGGAACACCATGCCCACACCGCGTTCCGCAGGCGGGATTTCGTTCATCCGGGTTTCCCCGATATAGAGGTCGCCGCTGGTAATCGTCTCAAGCCCAGCGATCATGCGAAGCAGTGTAGATTTGCCACAGCCCGACGGCCCAACAAACACCACGAACTCCCCTTCCTGGATATCCAGGTTGATATCTTTCGATACCACCACGTCGCCCCAGGCTTTCGTTACATTTCGCAGTTGTACGTTTGCCATCGCCTTCTCCCTTGTTACAACCCGTCACTAACAGAAACATTCAAGATGGATTGAACTATGGGGTATCCCTTGTTGTCGCGAATCCTCCACCCCCCCTGTTTTTTATGGGGGAGGAGGCGGGAGGATGAGAAAACGCCTTCTGCCACCGGGGGTTAGGGGCTACAGGGAAAATCGTGAGCTGGCCTGCAAAAACGGGGGGTTTTTTATGTGCGCCAGGACTCATAACTCTGATTTATGTAACAGAGATCACATAAACACCCCCCGGGGCGTAGAGGAAGGGAGGATGGAAAGAGGTTGCTAAAAAAGGAGACTCAACAATGTAAAAACCACCTCTGTGTATCCACGAGTAAATCACCAAAAAGGACGGGATATATGAAAATTAAAACTGGCGCTCGCATCCTCGCGCTGTCTGCTCTGACCACGATGATGTTTTCCGCCTCAGCCCTCGCGAAAATCGAAGAAGGAAAACTGGTTATCTGGATCAACGGCGATAAAGGCTACAACGGCCTCGCCGAGGTAGGTAAGAAATTCGAGAAAGACACCGGCATTAAAGTCACCATTGAACACCCGGACAAGCTGGAAGAGAAATTCCCGCAGGTTGCGGCAACCGGTGACGGCCCGGACATTATCTTCTGGGCGCATGACCGTTTCGGCGGCTACGCGCAGTCTGGCCTGCTGGCTGAAATCAGCCCGGACAAAGCCTTCCAGGACAAACTCTATCCGTTTACCTGGGACGCCGTTCGCTATAACGGCAAACTGATCGCGTACCCGATTGCGGTTGAAGCGCTCTCCCTGATCTACAACAAAGACCTCGTACCGAACCCGCCGAAAACCTGGGAAGAAATTCCTGCGCTGGATAAAGAGCTGAAGGCGAAAGGTAAGAGCGCGCTGATGTTCAACCTGCAAGAACCGTACTTCACCTGGCCGCTGATCGCCGCCGATGGGGGTTATGCGTTCAAGTTTGAAAACGGCAAATATGACGTGAAAGATGTCGGCGTGGACAACGCTGGCGCGAAAGCGGGCCTGACCTTCCTGGTTGACCTGATTAAAAACAAACACATGAACGCGGATACCGATTACTCCATCGCTGAAGCGGCCTTTAACAAAGGCGATACCGCGATGACCATCAACGGCCCGTGGGCATGGTCCAACATCGATAAGAGCAAGGTGAACTACGGCGTAACGCTGCTGCCGACCTTCAAAGGCAAGCCGTCTAAACCGTTCGTCGGTGTGCTGAGCGCCGGTATCAACGCCGCAAGCCCGAACAAAGAGCTGGCGAAAGAGTTCCTCGAAAACTATCTGCTGACCGATCAGGGTCTGGAAGAAGTGAACAAGGACAAACCGCTGGGCGCCGTTGCACTGAAATCTTACCAGGATCAGCTGGCGAAAGATCCGCGTATCGCGGCCACCATGGATAACGCCCAGAAAGGCGAAATCATGCCGAACATCCCGCAGATGTCCGCCTTCTGGTATGCCGTTCGCACCGCAGTCATGAACGCCGCAAGCGGTCGTCAGACTGTCGATGCTGCATTGAAAGACGCGCAGGGCCGTATCACTAAGTAATGCTGTCGATGTGCCTGATGGCGCTTCGCTTATCAGGCCTACAGAGGATTGTAGGCCGGATAAGGCATTTATGCCGCCATCCGGCACATCTCCGGCCAGGAAGTTTCACCGTTGTAGAGGAAGATCCCCATGGATGTCATTAAAAAGAAACATTGGTGGCAAAGCGACACGCTGAAATGGTCAGCGATCGGTCTGCTCGGCCTGCTGGTGGGTTACCTTGTAGTTTTAATGTACGCACAAGGGGAGTACCTGTTCGCCATCATGACGCTGATTTTGAGCTCTGCTGGCCTGTATATTTTCGCCAATCGTAAAGCGTACGCCTGGCGCTATGTTTATCCGGGCATGGCCGGGATGGGGCTGTTTGTCCTGTTCCCGCTGATATGCACCATCGCCATCGCCTTCACCAACTACAGCAGCACTAACCAGCTCACCTTTGAACGTGCCCAGCAGGTTCTGATGGACCGCTCTTATCAGGCGGGTAAGTCTTACAACTTCACGCTTTTCCCGGCGGGAGATGAGTGGCAACTGGCGCTGACCGACGGTGAAAGTGGCAAGAATTACCTCTCCGACGCCTTTAAATTTGGCGGCGAGCAAAAAATCACACTGAAAGAGGCTGAAGCCCTGCCAGAAGGTGAGCGTGCAGCCCTGCGCGTGATCACCCAAAATCGTCAGGCCCTGAACCAGTTAACCGCCGTTCTGCCTGACGAAAGCAAAGTCGTGATGAGTTCTTTACGTCAGTTCTCCGGCACTCGCGCGCTTTACACGCTGGGCGCTAACGACGAGCTGACCAACAACCAAACCGGCGTAAAATATCTGCCGAACAACGACGCAGGCTACTATCAGGCAGTCGATGCCGCCGGTAACCTGACCGGCGAAAAGCTGAGCCCCGGCTATACCGTCACCATCGGCTGGGATAACTTCACCCGCGTCTTCACCGACGAAGGGATTCAGAAACCGTTCTTCGCGATTTTCATCTGGACGATTGTCTTCTCAGTACTGACCGTCATCCTGACCGTTGCCGTCGGCATGGTGCTGGCGTGCCTGGTACAGTGGGAGTCCCTGAAAGGCAAAGCAATTTATCGCGTGCTGCTGATTCTGCCCTACGCCGTACCGTCGTTTATCTCAATTCTGATTTTCAAAGGGCTGTTCAACCAGAGCTTTGGTGAAATCAACATGATGCTGAGCGCACTGTTCGGTATCAAACCGGCCTGGTTCAGCGACCCGACCACCGCGCGTTCGATGATTATCATCGTCAACACGTGGCTCGGTTACCCGTACATGATGATCCTGTGCATGGGCTTACTGAAAGCGATTCCGGACGATCTGTATGAAGCCTCGGCAATGGACGGCGCAGGCCCGTTCCAGAACTTCTTCAAGATTACGCTGCCGCTGCTGATTAAGCCGCTGACGCCGCTGATGATTGCCAGCTTCGCCTTTAACTTTAACAACTTCGTTCTGATTCAGTTGTTGACCAACGGCGGCCCGGACCGACTCGGCACCACAACGCCTGCCGGTTATACCGACCTGCTGGTGAGCTACACCTACCGTATCGCCTTCGAAGGTGGCGGCGGGCAGGACTTCGGCCTCGCCGCAGCGATTGCCACGCTTATCTTCCTGTTGGTCGGTGCGCTGGCGATAGTGAACCTGAAAGCCACGCGTATGAAGTTTGATTAAGGGAGATAACGACAATGGCTATGGTACAACCGAAATCTCAGAAACTGCGCTTGTTTACAACGCACCTGTTACTCCTGATCTTCATCGCGGCAATCATGTTCCCGCTGCTGATGGTTATCGCCATTTCACTGCGCGAAGGTAACTTCGCGACCGGCAGCCTGATCCCGGAAAAAATCTCCTGGGAGCACTGGCGGCTGGCGTTGGGCTTCAGCGTAGAACACGCTGATGGCCGCGTCACACCGCCACCCTTCCCGGTTCTGCTGTGGTTGTGGAACTCGGTGAAAATTGCGGGCATCACTGCGATTGGCATCGTCACCCTCTCCACAACCTGTGCTTACGCCTTTGCCCGTATGCGTTTCCCGGGTAAAGCGACCCTGCTGAAAGGGATGCTGATTTTCCAGATGTTCCCGGCGGTGCTGTCTCTGGTGGCGTTGTACGCGTTGTTTGACCGTCTGGGCCAGTACATTCCGTTTATCGGCCTGAACACCCACGGCGGCGTGATTTTCGCTTACTTAGGCGGTATCGCGCTGCACGTCTGGACGATTAAAGGCTACTTCGAAACCATCGATAATTCGCTGGAAGAAGCGGCGGCACTGGATGGCGCAACCCCGTGGCAGGCCTTCCGCCTGGTGCTGCTGCCGCTCTCCGTACCGATTCTGGCGGTGGTATTTATTCTGTCGTTTATCGCCGCCATCACCGAAGTACCGGTAGCGTCACTGCTGCTGCGTGATGTGGACAGCTACACCCTGGCCGTTGGTATGCAGCAATATCTCAACCCACAAAACTATCTGTGGGGCGACTTTGCCGCAGCCGCTGTGCTCTCTGCCATTCCGATTACCGTCGTGTTCCTGCTGGCGCAGCGCTGGCTGGTTAATGGCCTGACGGCAGGCGGTGTGAAAGGTTAATACCCTCGTTCTACCCTCCCGGAAACGGGAAAAGCCACTGCAATCCTCGATTTAACTTGTGACTGTTGTTTGGCGCTCTTCGGAGCGCCATTTTTTTATTCCCGTTTCAGGCGTTTGGAGTTACACAACCACAGGGTGATCACCAGCAACAGGATCGCCCCGGAGTAGATCAACACGTCAAGCGGCGATGTGTGATCGACGATGATCAGGCGCACAATCGCGGTGATCCCGATATAGATGAAGTAGCGTAGCGGGAAGTGAAAACCGGACTGAAAGTACTTCACAATCAGTGCGATAAATTCGAAATAGAGAAAATAAACCACCAGGCCTTCCACCAGCTCGTATTTGCTGGTGCGCTCAGGCGCAAAAAGCACGTCGGCTAAGTGCAGCGTCTCTTTGCCGAGAAAGATGACCAGAATCATACCAAGGCAGAGTAGCCCAAGGTTGAGGACAGTCTGTAAGATCGTCGAGATAAACTCGACGCGTGGACGGGGGAGTGATGTCATGGCGGCATCTCCTGTGCAGGCTGAGCCTCTTGTATAACGCAGAAATGTGATCTGGATCTACATTTTTTGCTTATACCCAATTTATCACACCAATAACAATCACCCTTTTAGGTGATTTTTTAACCTGATTAATGCGAGATAATGATGCATGTTCCTGCGGGAACATTCTTCTAATCGTTTGATAAGGTGGTGAAAATGAAGCGGTATTTTACTACTCTGATGTTATCAACGTTGATGACCTGCTCTTATGCTTCCGCCGTTGGACTGGATGAAGATTCAGAGTCCTCTGCGCTACCCACAAGCAACGTTCATAGCCCTCTAAAAGGGCAATCAGCCAAAATTGCCGAGATTCAGGCGTATCCTGATAGCCATGTAACACCGTGTTATCGCATCTACATACCAGACAGGAAGCCGGGCATAAACTGTATTCCTGATGCCTCTACCGGGCATTAGTGATATGACGTGCCAGCCCCAGTGGCTGGCACTTTCAACAAAAGTGATTACCTGAAATTCATACTCTTATCGCTGGTAATCCCATACAAATCAAACTTGCGCCCCAGCTTCTGGCCGCCATCACGGGTCAACGGCACCCAGTTCACCGCGGCACGGCTGCGGGTGGCGCCGGAGGAGAAGAGATCCAGCGGCACAGAGACATACACGCCTTTAGTGAACTCCCCTTCCCCATATTCATCACCGGAAACGTTGGTGATGGTAGCGTAGCCACCGACCACCACGCCGCTGTCGAAGTGTTTAGAGATATCGAGCGTGCCGCCCTTATCGCCCGCCAGATACTGGCCGACGCTGGCTTTCACCAGCACGTCCTGAGCAAACGGCGGCGTCCAGTAAGCGGTGAGATGTCCGGTCTTCACGCTGTAGTCAGTGAATTTCATCATGTCCTGCGCGCTGCGCCAGTCACGCTGTTTCACGTAGTTGGCGTCGATACCCACCGCCCAGTTGCTGTCCACCGGGCGATAAAGCGCTTCGACGCCCGCACCGCCGAACATGGTTTCCAGATAGCCGCCGTAAACCTGGCCGTAGAAATTATTCCCCAGATACTGGAAATAGTTGGCCTGGAGATTGTTCACATAGACGTTATTCTCAACGTATTCACGCACGTGAGTACGCACGCGCGGCAGTTTCGAGTCGCTCGGCGGGTTGGTGTAGTTAAACTTGTCGTAGTTGTTGGCGATGTTGGCAAACAGGCTGCCGCTGGTTAGCAGGTGGTCGGTCACCCACCAGTCCGCCGTGCCCATCACGCCCAATTGGTACATGTAGAAACTTTCCGGCCCACCGACCGACTGACTCAGCACCGGGTCGATATGGAAATCGAAGCTCGATTTGTCGATATACCAGCCCTGCTCGGTGGTTTCCGGCACGATCGGCGTGACGCGTTTCTGCTCCAGCGGCGTTTCGTGGCCGAGCGGCTCGCCTTCCAGATGACGTTGCAGGCTGGCGACGTTAGTTTCCGTGGTCACCTGCGGCATGTTGAGGCGATTTTCGGTAATGCGGATGGTGCGAATGCCTTCCGGCAGATCGTTCATGATGATGCGATTCGCCCGATCGATGCCCTCGCGCGAGTCGCGATATTTCACCTGCTCGCCGGTGACGTAGAGCGTATCGCCTTTAGTTTGAATATTCGGGTCGGCAAATCCGGCATTATATTTCAGCAACGTGAGCTGGTTCGCTACCACTGAATGTTGCAGAATCGGGTCCTGCGGCTGCGGGCGATATTTTGGCCGCGCGTTGTCGTTGTAAGACGGACGCAGGTCGTTGAAATTCGTGCGCAGGGTGAAGCCAAACATCACGGTATTCCCGCGCTCATAGCTCAGGTTAACGTCGGCCCAATCCGCAACGCGATAAATAGCGCCGACGTTAAACTTGCTTTTCTGGTCCAGTTTTCCGGCAAAATCCTGCTGGTAGTTATTGCCTTCATACTCCAGCTTCAGGCGTAGTGGTTGCCAGGGCGTTTGATATTCTACCCCGCCAAAAAACGCCGCCGGGCCGCGAAACATCTGGCTGCTGTCCATCGATCCCGCTTCGCGGTAGCTGTTGTCGCGGTGGCAATATTTATCGCTGTAAGAGCAGAACGGGTTGGTGGCGTTGCCGCTGGTACCCAGATAGCCCCAGCCCATTCCGAGGGAGAAATCGAACGGCCCCCAGGCTTTGTTGGCGACGATATACTCCGAGTCAAACAGCCCGGTACCGCCGATGTCGCGCGCGCCGACGGAGACCTGCGGCATCCAGTAACTTTCTTCCCACAGGCGCAGCTTCAGGTCGAAGGCTTTATCTTTATAGGTTTGATCGCCCGAGAAGGCATCGACGCTGCTGTATTGTTTGGTTCGCACGTCGGTATAACGCAGCGTCGTTTCCAGCCACGGGAACAGTTGCACGGAGGCAGAGTAGTAGCGGTACTGATCGTTATCGCGATAGTTAAGGCTGATTTCCCCTTCCCGCGCCATTCGAGCGGTAGGCGTTTGCAGCAGGCCGACGCCGCCAAAATCAGACTGCGAAGGGCCAATGGGCGCCGGATACGTTTCGGCATGGCACGCGGCGCTGACGCCCAGCGCCAGCAGGCTATAGAGGTATTTTTTCTTCATTAATCAGGTATCCGCTGCGACAGGGAGCGAAGAATGGCGACGTTGAGTTCATCGTATTTCTTCGTCCACAGTGAATCGGCAAAGCCAACAAACACGATGCTGCCGGGCATCGGCTCAATATGACGTCGGTTCCAGTAGGCGATGGGGGCCTTCAGCGTACGGCCATCGGGATAAATCACCCACGCGTAGCTGCGCTCGCCGCCGCTCAGTCGATCAACCTCTTTGAGATAGCTGGCAATATCGCGACCGGGCGTGAACGCCACTTTGCCGGGGCGATTGATCAAACCGAGAAGCGTAATCGTCGAGGGTTCATTGCCCACCCACAGGCTGTATTTCCCCTGAAGCGGCGGATTTTTCCCTTCACCGATGCGAACCTCATCCGGGTCCAGCGAGACAAACTGTCGCCCCGTGACTTTGATAGCCTGAAGCTGCTGGCGTAAGGCGTTAATGGCGGCAGCATCGGTTCCGCTCGCCTCCATCGCCGCGCGGCTTAACGCGGCGAGCAATACCTGATGCTGTTGCTCGGCAACCGTAGTCGCCTGCTGTTCGGCGATCACCGCGCCGCGCCACCAGCTTCCGGCGAGTCGTGGTTGTGCGACGAGATCAGCCAGGTGATCGGCGTTGGTCAACGTGAGTGTTTTTGCCTCGCCTTCACGATGAACATCCACTGTACCTGCTGCGAAAGCGCCACCCGAGATGGCGCAGAAAAGTCCTGCGATGAGCGTGATTTTTTTCATTGTTTTGCGGCCTTGATCAGGGTCGTTTTCACCGGGAAATAGCCCGCCCCAAGGTATTGTTCTGATTGTCGAATCTGGCCTTCGTCATCAATCCAGAAGCGGTTGCGCCAGTTTGTTTGGTCGGTGGTCACCGTTTCTTCCAGCACGCGGACCGGCGTCTCGCTTCCGGCTAAGGTCAGCGTTTCGCGCTCGCCCCAGTGGAAGGTGGAGTGCGCGGTGGCGTAGCGCACCTGGCGGTGTTCGGTCCATCCCATGGTGCGCGTCCAGCTTGCGCCATCCACCACCTGATTAGGTTTGGCTAACGGGTCGCTGGCGAGATTGTTAACATCCAGCAGGTTATCGCCCGCCAGTTGCGTCTTGACGATACGACCGTGCTGCGTGACCAGCGTGGCCTGATCCTGCGTCACCCACTTGTGCTGGCCGTTTTCCGAGTAAGCCAGCGCCACAAAAATCTGCGGGCCGTTATTGAGCTGAATGTACTGGCTGGCGTAGGGCATATTCTGGATATCGTCCGCCGTGAGATGCACACCGGGCGTGCCGAACAGGCTATCCCATAACGATTTTCCCAGCCCTTTTGTGCTGGATGAACACGCCTGAAGCAGCAGGCAAAGAGTGATAATGGCAAGTCGCTTCACGACGTTTCTCCGAAGGGGCAAAATAACCACACCGAAGTGTGGTTATGGGTAAACGCACCCGTATTACTGGGTACTGGTGGTTGTGGTGGTCGTGGTTCCGGTATTGGAGCCATCACCGCCACCTGTCGCTGCCAGCGCGACACCCACCGCAGAACTCACGGTGCTGGCGCTGGTCGCGGTAGAACTCCCCGCGGAGACAGACGTCGCCGCAGAGCCCGCCGCGTCACCGGTTTCCACCGGTGCTGCTGACGCGGATGCCGCCGCAAACGCAGATATGGCAAAAATGCCATAGAGGATTTTCTTCATAACAATTTCCCTTCATTGAATAAATGGAGGTACATACCCTGGGAATTCCGGGTTGCAGAGTGAAAGTCGGCATGAAATACATGCGTGGCTCACGCACATACAACCTGAAAATAAGCGGATATACCTGAAATATTCAGGCGTCATCGAGTATACACAACTCAATACCGGGAATTAGCGTTGGGGGAAGTGAGCAAGGGATTTTAAGAAAATGAGAAAAAAGAAACAGATAAGTATTATTTATTGATTATAAAGAACATTAAATCAACAGGTTACGACTTGTGTTCTTTTTATTACCCTGCGTAATATCCGAAAATGAGACCTTATTTAATTCAGGTCTTTTTATGTTTTAGGAATATGCTCATCGGTAATTTTCAGCTGAGATCACGGACAAGGGGATTTATCCGATAAAAAAATGCCGGCTATTACGCCGGCATTTTCAGATTAAGACGACTTATGCACGCCAGGATTTATAACGGTTAATCAGGCCGTTGGTAGAGCTATCGTGGCTGCTAATTTCGCTACCATCTTTCAGTTCCGGCAGAATACGGTTTGCCAGCTGTTTACCCAGCTCAACGCCCCACTGGTCGAATGTGAAGATGTTCAGGATAGCGCCCTGAGTAAAGATTTTGTGCTCATACAGCGCAATCAACGCGCCCAGGCTGAACGGGGTGATTTCGCGCAGCAGGATGGAGTTGGTTGGGCGGTTGCCTTCGAACACTTTGAATGGCACCACGTGTTCCAGCGTTGCCGGATCTTTACCCTGATCGCGATATTCCTGTTCAACCACTTCGCGGGATTTGCCGAACGCCAGCGCTTCGGTCTGGGCGAAGAAGTTAGACAGCAGTTTCGGGTGGTGATCGGAAAGCGGGTTGTGAGTGATAGCCGGCGCGATGAAGTCACACGGAACCATTTTGGTGCCCTGGTGAATCAGCTGATAGAACGCGTGCTGACCGTTAGTACCCGGCTCGCCCCAAATGATTGGGCCGGTCTGGTGCGCCACTTTGTTGCCGTTGCGGTCAACATACTTACCGTTGGACTCCATGTTGCCCTGCTGGAAGTACGCCGCGAAACGGTGCATATACTGGTCGTACGGCAGAATCGCTTCAGTTTCCGCGCCGAAGAAATTGTTGTACCAGATGCCGATCAGCGCCAGCAGAACCGGCAGGTTTTTCTCAGCAGGCGTGGTGGAGAAGTGTTTGTCCATCGCGTGCGCGCCGGAGAGCAGCTCCACAAAATTGTCGAAGCCCACGGAGAGAATGATCGACAGACCGATGGCTGACCACAGAGAGTAACGGCCGCCCACCCAGTCCCAGAACTCGAACATGTTGGCGGTATCAATACCAAACTCGCCCACCGCTTTGGCGTTGGTAGAAAGCGCCGCGAAGTGTTTCGCCACATGTTTCTGATCGCCCGCAGTCGCCAGGAACCAGTCGCGCGCGCTGTGGGCGTTGGTCATGGTTTCTTGCGTGGTGAAGGTTTTAGACGCCACCAGGAACAGGGTGGTTTCCGGGTCAACGGTTTTCAGCACTTCCGCGATGTGGGTACCATCGACGTTAGACACAAAGTGCATATTCAGATGATTTTTGTACGGACGCAGCGCTTCGGTCACCATGAACGGGCCGAGGTCGGAACCGCCGATACCAATATTGACCACGTCGGTGATCGCTTTACCGGTGTATCCTTTCCAGCTACCGGAAATGATGGCTTCAGAGAAACCTTTCATTTTATCCAGCACAGCGTTAACTTCCGGCATCACATCTTTGCCGTCAACGATAATCGGGGTATTGCTGCGATTACGCAGCGCCACGTGCAGCACGGCGCGGTCTTCGGTGCGGTTGATCTTCTCACCGGAGAACATCGATTTAATCGCGCCGCTCAGATCGGTCTCTTTCGCCAGATCCTGCAGTTTGCTCAGCGTCTCTTCCGTAATGCGGTTTTTGGAAAAATCCACCAGCATCAGATCGTCAAACGTAGCGGAAAACTTGCTGAAACGGTCGCTATCTTTGGCAAACAGCTCGGCAATAGTGACATCTTTCATTTCATCGAAGTGTTTCTGTAGTGCCTGCCACGCAGCGGTCTGCGTTGGGTTGATGTTTTTCATTAGCAATACCCTTCTGATTTGAGAATCGTTACTGCCCTCGATTGTAGCGCCAGTTACAAAAATTTGTGATCGTTTTAGTGTTACAGGCAACAAACAAGGCATAAAGTCGCAAAAAGTATAGCTGTCATAAGTGTTTTTTCTGACACCCCTTTTTGCATGAAAAATCCGCATAACCCCAGCGTTGACAGGGGTGGCTTAAGCCTTTATTTATAAAGGCACTACCTGCGCATGGCGCAGGCCAGAAGAGGCGCGTTGCCCAGGTAATCGTATTTCAGGAGCCAGTCCGCGAAAGATACGTGAGGGGGAGTAACGCCGAGGTGGCTGAACGCCTGGTCACGTTCGCTATCGGCTACAGGGGCTGAATCCCCTGGGTTGTCACCAGAAACGTTGGCAGTCCGGCGTTTCGCAAGGTGGAGCACTTCTGGGGAAATCGTAGTTTCTGCGTCCCCCTGTATACCGCTCTTCCCTTGTGCCAAGGCTGAAAAAAGGAACCCCTGACACGAGGCAGTACACAATGACAGATTTTGTCGTCGCCAAATTTGGCGGCACCAGCGTAGCCGATTTTGATGCCATGAACCGCAGCGCGGACGTGGTCCTCTCCGATTCCCGCGTCCGTTTAGTGGTGCTTTCCGCCTCCGCAGGCGTGACCAATCTGCTGGTTGCGCTGGCCGAAGGGCTGGAAGCCACCGAACGCTTCGCCAAACTTGATGCCATCCGCAAAATCCAGTTCTCCATTCTGGAACGCCTGGCGAACCCGAACGTGATCCGCGAAGAAGTGGAACGCCTGCTGGAAAATATCACCACGCTTGCGGAAGCGGCTTCTCTGGCCACCTCAACTGCGCTGACCGATGAACTGGTCAGCCACGGCGAGCTGATGTCCACCCTGCTGTTCGTTGAAGTGCTGCGCCAGCGGGATGTGCAGGCGCAGTGGTTTGACGTGCGTAAAGTGATGCGCACCAGCGATCGCTTTGGCCGCGCCGAACCGGACGTTGCCGCGCTGGCCGAGCTGGCAACCCAGCAACTGGCCCCGCGTCTGGCGGAAGGCATGGTCATCACACAAGGCTTTATCGGCAGCGAAGCCAAAGGCCGCACCACCACGCTGGGCCGTGGCGGCAGCGACTACACTGCGGCTCTGCTGGGCGAAGCGCTGCACGCCACCCGCGTCGATATCTGGACGGATGTTCCGGGCATCTACACCACCGACCCGCGCGTCGTCCCTGCCGCTAAACGCATTGATGAAATCGCCTTTGAAGAAGCCGCCGAAATGGCGACCTTCGGCGCGAAAGTGCTGCACCCGGCCACGCTGCTGCCGGCCGTGCGCAGCGATATTCCAGTGTTTGTTGGCTCAAGCAAAGATCCGAAAGCGGGCGGCACGCTGGTGTGCAACAAAACGCAGAATCCACCGCTGTTCCGCGCGCTGGCTCTGCGTCGTAAACAAACGCTGGTAACCCTGCATAGCCTGAATATGCTGCACTCGCGCGGTTTCCTGGCGGAAGTTTTCGGCATTCTGGCGCGTCATAATATCTCGGTCGATTTAATCACCACCTCGGAAGTGAGCGTGGCGTTAACGCTGGATACCACCGGTTCAACCTCCACCGGCGATACGCTGCTGACTCAGTCGCTGCTGATGGAGCTTTCCGAACTGTGCCGCGTCGAAGTGGAAGAAAATCTCGCCCTGGTCGCGCTGATTGGGAACGACCTCTCTAAAGCCTGCGGCGTAGGCAAAGAGGTATTCGGGGTGATGGAACCGTTCAACATCCGCATGATTTGCTATGGCGCATCCAGCCACAATCTGTGCTTCCTGGTGCCAGGTAGCGAAGCCGAACAGGTTGTGCAGAAGCTGCATCAGAATTTGTTTGAATAAATTGGCACCGAATATTGCCCGACAAGCGTTATCGCTTTCGGGCAATTTGTTCATGCCATCACCGTTTGATAAAGCAGTTTATCAAGCGCGCTGACATTTCCCGTTCGGGCATCTGGCAACGCAGGCGTCACTTCGCCTCTCGCCAGTTCCGAGTGGATGAATGCATGCAACAACGGACGCCGCATGCCATATTCCGCTTCACCTGCGCGCATTTTACGCATCAACAATTCGTCTATCTCCCGACGCAATGACACCTCCAGATCGCTACCTGCCAACAACTCGGCAAAGCGCATCGGTGGAGCACCTTTTCCCGCTTCAATCCAGCGAACTGCCAGCAGCGGACGCAGTACATAGAAGTATTTTTTCAATCTGACTTCATCCCCCTGCAAATAACCACGAAAGTTTTTCCGCGCCATTGAGAGGTAGTGCCAGCGTGCGCGAAGCGGTGAGAACCAATGAGGGATCTGCTCTTTCAGCGCCGAAAATGTCACATCGTCCTGCCGATAAACGATTGGCGAATCCAGCCATTCGATAAGCGTCGGATTTGCCCCTTTCAGTAGCCCAAGAGCCTTACGCCACTCCCAACCACAAACATCCAGTTCATCATCTATCGGCAGTTCGATCACATCTCGCTGGGGCTCAACCCGCAAATACCATTCCGGCGGGTGAACATATAAAAAGCGCACGTCGTAATCACTATCAGGCGAGGCGAATCCCCAGCCCCGGCTACCGGATTCACAGGCAAAAAGCACCCTTACATCATAACGGCGCTCCACCTCTTCGAGCTGTCGTAACACCTGCTCGCGCATCGCGCCGTTAACGCCGTTATTCATCATTTACTCTACCCTTTTATATTCACTAAACCGTGTAGCACCTGGTCAAGACCGCCAAAGACCGAGATTTTATCGATACGTTCAGCCACCTTTTCTAAGGTCTCCATTTCCTTGAGTCGCAGCGCAACCGGGTTGTTTTCCATGACTTTGGCTGTGTTTAAAAGCGAACGCGTTGCAGCCGTCTCCTCGCGTCGACGGATAACGTTCGCCTGCGCCGATTTCTCGGCTTCAACGACTTTCGCCAGGATGGTTTTCATTTCGCCCGGCAGCACAATGTCCTTCACGCCTAAAGACGCGATTTCAATACCCAATGGCGCCATACGGGCTTTCACCTGTGCGCTCACCACCTGATCGATAACCTGCTTATCTTCCAGCAATTCATCGAGCGTGCGTGTTCCCACGGCTTCACGTAGCGCGAATTGCAGCTCGCGGTACAAGTGATCTATCGGTTTCGCCAGTTGTCCAAAAGCCTGTAAAACATCCTGATAACGCCAGTTAGCCGCCAGATTCAAACGCAGATTCACTTTGTCTTTGGTCAGAATCTCCTGCCCGCCCACTTCCAGAACCTGAAGTCGGGTATCGACCGCCTCTGCCTCCACAAGGTGATTCACCTTCCACCAGGCACTCAATCCGGGTGACAGCAATGCCTGTGTTTCACCATCAACTTTTAAAACCCCCACATGCCATGCAGCGATAGATACCGTGAGAATAATATCGCGCCCTTTTACCGCACCACTGCGTCGTGGCTGTAACACCGCGTTCATGACCTCCGCAGGGACCTGAACCTGCCGCGTATCCATACGCATCACGTGCATCTCCTCAACAGGCTTCCAGTACAAACGACGTGTGGAAGGCGCGAGAATCTCCTGCAACACGCCATTGATATACAAGGCACCCGCTTCAGAATCGGTTAAATCCGCGATCACGCAGTAGCGTTCAACCCATTCTGGCTGATAGCGACGCAGCCAGTTCGCCAGTACTTCAGGCACCTCACCACCGTCCAGGTTTATCACCAACACATCCGGCGTGGTGAACCAGGATAAACGATGTTCGCCTGCTTCCAGCACGCTGTAGTAATCGCCATTTTTTGCCAGTAATCCCAACTGACCTTTTCGTATTGTGATTTTCTTCGTCATTTTCTGTTCCTTTTTAAAACCAGGTGCGAGTGCAGAGGCGAAGCGACAGGGGAACTCCCTTTTGCCTGCCGCACGGCATCATTACCGGCAGCCTGTTTTGCGAATTGCCACCTGCACAATCCACGGTTTTGTTCGATGAATAACAACCAGTGTTCATTGAGTAAATGAATCGGGAATCGAACCCTTGCGTGTCATCGACTGAGACGGAACGCTCTCGGGAAAACAGCTTCAGCTGTTCCTGGGGCGCCGGCGGGGTTTTAATCCCCTGCATTTTCAGCACGTTGACCGATGACGTAATTGCCAGAAGCGTGCCAGAAGAAGAAAATCACGATAAATACTTATAATCATATGATTAATAATGGTTTTATTTTTTCTGTCCGTAACAGGCATTGCCTGCCTGTCAGGAAAATTTTATCTTCTGATATCGATATTTATTTTTATGGATAAACCATGAAAAAACGGCGGGTGGTGATTGGCGTCCTGGGTACAGTCCTGGATAAACGCGGCAAGCGAGCAAACCGATTTAAGAAATGGCGGCCCACGGTAGGATTATGCCAGCAGGCTGATTTCCCCATAGACCGCCTGGAATTACTCCACCAGCCACGAGATGAAAACATGGCGCAACGGCTGGCAGAAGATGTTGCCCTGCTCTCGCCTCGCACCGATGTGCGTCCACATACCGTGATGATTAATGACCCGTGGGATTTTGAAGAGGTTTACGCCGCCTTTCTCGACTTTGCGACGCATTACCCTTTTGATACCGAGAATGAAGAGTATCTGGTGCATATCACCACCGGTACGCATGTGGCGCAAATCTGCTGGTTCCTGCTCACGGAGGCTCGCTATCTTCCCGCCAGCCTGCTGCAAACCAGCCCGGCGCCGAAAGGTTCATCTGATGAAGCCATCGCAGCAGGCGAGTACTCGGTTATCGACCTTGATTTAAGTCGTTACGCCACCCTGACCAGTCGTTTTCAGCACGAACAGCAGCAATCGGTCTCTTTTCTGAAAGCCGGTATCGAGACGCGAAACGCCACATTTAACAAACTGATTGACCAGATTGAGCGCGTGGCCCTGCGTTCCAGTGCGCCGATCTTGCTTACCGGGCCGACCGGTGCCGGGAAGTCATTTCTGGCAAAACGGATATTTCAGCTTCGTCAGTCGCGTCATCGGGTCGACGGAAAATTCGTGGCCATCAACTGCGCCACATTGCGCGGCGATAACGCCATGTCCACGCTGTTTGGGCATGTCAAAGGCGCATTTACCGGCGCATTAACGCCTCGCGCCGGTTTGCTGCGGGAAGCCGATGGCGGCGTGCTATTTCTTGATGAGATCGCCGAACTGGGGCTGGACGAACAGGCAATGCTGTTAAAAGCCATTGAGGAAAAAACCTTCTTCCCATTTGGCTCTGATAAAGAGGTGCATAGCGATTTTCAACTGATTGCCGGCACCCATCGCGATATGCGCCAATGGATCGCCGAGGGGCGTTTTCGCGAAGACCTTTACGCCCGTATTAATATGTGGAGTTTCGCACTGCCAGGACTGATACAGCGGCGGGAAGATATCGCACCCAACGTTGAGTATGAACTGGGGCGATTTACGCGTGAACAACAATCACAGGTGCGTTTCGATAAAGAGGCGCGTGAGCGTTACCTCTCCTTTGCCTGCTCGCAACAAGCAGTATGGCGTGGAAACTTCAGGGAATTAAGCGCATCAATCACGCGTATGGCAACACTTGCAGAGAAGGGGCGCATAACGCTCGCTGTCGTCGATGAAGAAATTGCTCGCTTAAAGGCAGAGTGGCAAACCACAGGTGAAACGACAATCGTTAATCAGGAAATTGATCTCTTTGATCAGCGCCAACTGGAGACCGTTCTGGACGTATGCCGTACCAGCGCATCGCTTTCAGAAGCAGGAAGAATGCTGTTTGCTGTCTCCCGGCAGAAAAAGGCCAACCCTAACGACGCCGATCGATTACGTAAATATCTGGCACGTTTTGGATTGAGCTGGGAGAGTATTCACAGGGGAACATGAGCATAATTTGTTTGAATAATCCCCTTCCTCGCGATAAACAATACCTATGGCCGGGCTCGAACCCTGCCATTTTTATAACAAACAATGCAAACACAACGCTATCGCAAGGAATACAACATGCTCGCTGTTCTGACCCGGCTGTTCCCGTTATGGGCGCTGCTGCTCTCCGTTATTGCTTATTACACGCCGCCCACCTTCACAGCCATCGGCCCGTGGGTGCCGACTCTGCTGATGCTGATTATGTTCGGCATGGGCGTGCATCTCAAAGTGGACGATTTTAAGCGCGTGCTTTCACGCCCGGCACCGGTGGCGGCGGGGATTTTTCTGCATTATCTGGTGATGCCGCTCGCCGCCTGGCTGCTGGCGCTGCTGTTTAAGATGCCCCCGGAGCTTTCTGCCGGGATGGTGCTGGTTGGCAGCGTGGCGAGCGGTACAGCATCCAACGTGATGATTTATCTGGCGAAAGGCGACGTCGCGCTGTCAGTCACCATTTCCTCTGTTTCAACGCTGGTTGGCGTAATTGCCACGCCATTGCTCACCCGTCTGTACGTCGATGCGCATATTCAGGTTGATGTAATGGGCATGCTGCTGAGTATTCTGCAAATCGTGGTGATCCCTATCGGCCTGGGGCTGATTGTGCACCACCTCTTCCCTCGCGTGGTGAAAGCCGTAGAGCCTTTTCTTCCCGCCTTTTCGATGGTGTGCATTCTGGCGATCATCAGCGCCGTGGTGGCCGGTTCCGCATCACACATCGCCTCGGTCGGTTTTGTGGTGATTATCGCCGTCATTCTGCACAACACGATTGGCCTGCTCGGCGGCTACTGGGGTGGGAAACTGTTTGGCTTTGATGAGTCCACCTGCCGCACGCTGGCGATTGAAGTGGGGATGCAAAACTCCGGCCTCGCGGCTGCGCTGGGTAAAATCTACTTCGGCCCACTTGCGGCGCTGCCCGGCGCACTGTTCTCGGTGTGGCACAATCTTTCCGGCTCACTGCTTGCGGGTTACTGGTCCGGGAAGCCGATTGATGAGAAGGCGCGGGATGCGGTGAAAGAGGGATGATTTGCGGCCCGGTGAGGTGAACTTGCCGGGCTTTATGCTCTGTCCAGAAATTCTTTGCGAGGCGCTTTCCGGATTTTTATTGCAAATCTCGTGTAGATAACGCTCCGCGATAAGATTCGTACAAGGATCGCTGGCAGAGGGATGCAGCACGGATGAGTAACTTATCAATTCATGAAATTCATCATTACTGTCTTAATATCACTCAGGAAATCATTCTGATTTTGGGATGGCGCTCCATTTCGGTAGACATCCAAAGCGCAGAAGATAAATCTCTGTTAGCTGCGGGGGTTGCAGATAGTTCTCTCAACTGGTCATGGGGGATACGCCATTATTGCGGTGGTATCAGCAACGGTATTTTGGATATCCATCTCAAGCTCACCGACCGATCAACACCGGGTTCGCTGCATGCGGTTATTCTCTGTAAGTACGATTCCAGAAGAAATGAATTCGCAATTTGTATGCTGGAAAACTTTATTGCGCATGAAGTGAGTATGCTAACGGGAAACATCCTGACGATTGCCCTCATCTACTCAACCACTTTTTGCGACATGCTCGGATTAAGCGAGGTTTTCATTTGTGATCCGGTTCCGGACGCTCAGCCGCGTTATCGTGCGTATGGCTTTGCACAAGTCGCCAACGGCTATAATAAAATGTCTGCTGAAGTCATTGATATAAAAGAGACCATTCGAAGAAGAACGCTCAACGCACAAGATATTGCGTACTGAATGTCGCGTTATTCTCCCTATTTGTGATGCGAACTATTTTCAGTTAAAGTGATGTTCGATGGACAAAATTCATACAGGAGTCATCATGACCATAACCCATAAAAAAATTGATGCCGTCGACGTCAGGGCTGCTGCAACACGTGCCTTAGCATTCTGGTCAACCATTGATGGCCGTAAGCTCGCTGCAATCGGCCAAAACGAAAAGTCGATGGATATCATCGGGCCGGAAAAGAAAATACACTACGCTCGCCTCGCCTGACCTGGCGATTTGATTAAACCATTCTGCTCTCAGCTAATTTCCCGTACACTGGACTCTCTGGCTAACTGAGGGCACCATCATGGCACTCCCCCGCATCACCCAAAAAGAGATGACCGAACGCGAGCAGCGTGAACTGAAAACGTTGCTTGATCGCGCCCGTATCGCGCATGGCCGCGTGTTGACCAACGCCGAAACCAACAGCATCAAGAAAGAGTACATCGATAAGTTGATGGTTGAGCGTGAAGCTGAAGCGAAGAAAGCCCGCCAGTTGAAGAAAAAGCAGGCTTATAAACCGGATGCGGAAGCGTCGTTTTCCTGGTCGGCAAGTACGCCAACGCGCGGCAGACGCTGATTAACGTCCTTTCTTTTTACGCCCCGGCGAGTTAAAACGCTTACCGTTGGACGCCGGGCGGCCCCCTTTTTCAGCGGTTTTTTCCATCTTCACCACCGGGCGTTTAATGCCCGCCGTTTTCGGTTTGGCCTTCGCCTTTGGCTTCGCTTCCGAAGAGGAGCCTTCGATAAGTTTAAACAGGTCGATGAGCTCATCGTCGGTTAAATCACGCCACTCGCCCAGCGGAATACCGCTTAAGCTGACGTTCATGATGCGCGTACGTTCCAGTTTCTTCACTTCATAGCCAAAGTGCTCGCACATGCGACGAATCTGACGGTTCAGGCCCTGTACCAGGGTGATGCGAAACACAAACGGTGCTTCTTTTTTCACTTTGCACTTCTTCGTCACCGTCCCAAGAATCGGTACGCCCGCCGCCATGCCGCTCACGAACTCATCCGTCACCGGTTTATCTACCGTAACCAGATACTCTTTTTCGTGATCGTTACCGGCACGCAGGATCTTATTGACCAGATCGCCGTGGTTGGTGAGGAAAATCAGCCCCTGAGAATCTTTATCCAGGCGGCCAATCGGGAACACGCGCTTGCTGTGGTTGACGAAATCGACGATGTTATCGCGCTCGCCATCTTCCGTCGTGCTGACAATGCCCACCGGCTTGTTCAGTGCGATCAGCACCAGATCTTCTGCCTCGCGTGGCTCAATCAACTGACCGTTTACTTTTACAACGTCGCCAGGCTTCACCTGATCGCCAATGGTGGCGCGTTTACCGTTAAGGAAAACGTTACCTTGTTCGATATAGCGATCGGCTTCGCGACGAGAGCAAATTCCGCTTTCGCTGATGTATTTATTTAAACGGATGGATGAGTCGGGCAGCATAAGTTCTCCTCTAAAACGCGGAATATACCTTACCTCTTAGCGAGGAAAAACAGGGTTATGCGGCAACGTCGAAATTAAATGTGATCTGCCGCGCCTTTTATCACAAAAGTGTCGCCGCAAACCGGCTGCAATTTTGCGTAGCCAAAACCAGGATAATCAAGGCATTACGAATTTCTGCACACCTGTGCTGATGACTGCTACGAACAGAAACAAATGTGCAAGAGAAAGCGCCATTTCAGCCCGCGCAAAGAGTGAAAAATCGCTTTTAAAGGCTAACGGGATGGGGTTATATCAGATCAAGCGGTTAAAAAGCGTATTTGCACAAATGTGCAGAACCAGGAGGCGGCAATGGAAAACAGTGACGATATCCGTTTGATTGTGAAGATTGCCCAACTCTATTACGAACAGGATATGACGCAGGCACAAATCGCACGCGAACTGGGGATTTATCGGACCACCATCAGCCGCTTGCTTAAGCGGGGCCGCGAGCAGGGCATTGTCACCATCGCCATCAACTACGACTACAACGAAAACCTCTGGCTGGAGCAGCAGCTGAAGCAAAAGTTTGCCCTGAAAGAAGCTGTGGTGGTGTCGGGGCACGATGAAGAGGAAGACGTGCAACTGGCGGTGATGGGGTTACACGGCGCGCAGCTGTTGGATCGCTTGCTGGAACCTGGCGATATTGTCGGTTTTTCCTGGGGCCGCGCGGTACGCGCACTGGTCGAAAATCTACCGCAGGCGGCGCAATCCCGGCAGTTAATCTGTGTGCCGATTATCGGTGGGCCGTCCGGAAAACTTGAAAGCCGCTATCACGTGAACACATTAACCTACGGCGCGGCGGCGAAGCTGAAAGGGGAATCGCATCTCGCAGATTTTCCTGCCCTATTGGATAACCCATTAATTCGTAATGGGATCATGCAGTCTCAGCACTTTAAAACCATCTCGGCCTACTGGGATAATCTGGATGTCGCCCTGGTGGGGATTGGTTCCCCGGCCATTCGCGATGGCGCTAACTGGCATGCATTTTATGGCGGCGAAGAAAGTGACGACCTGAATGCCCGCCAGGTCGCCGGCGATATTTGCTCACGCTTTTATGATATTCACGGCGTAACGGTCGATACCAATATGAGTGAGAAAACGCTCTCAATCGAAATGAATAAATTAAAGCAGGCACGTTATTCCATCGGCATTGCCATGGGCGAAGAAAAATACAGCGGAATTATTGGCGCACTACGCGGAAAATATATTAATTGTCTGGTTACGAATAGCGACACAGCGGAACTGTTACTGAAATAAAAAATCTGCCCGACTTTTACCGTAATGAAAAATTACGGCGGGCCTCTGTTACCTAAAATCAGGAGTCTGTTATGCAAACGTGGTTAAATTTGCAGGATAAAACCATTATTGTCACCGGCGGCGCGTCCGGTATTGGCCTGGCAATTGTCGAAGAATTATTAGCACAAGGCGCAAACGTGCAGATGGCCGATATTCACGGTGGTGACGGTCAATATGAAGGCCATAAAGGGTATCAGTTCTGGCCGACCGATATTTCCAGCGCCAAAGAGGTGAATCATACGGTTTCGGAAATTATTCAGCGCTTTGGCCGCATCGACGGTCTGGTCAACAACGCTGGGGTCAATTTCCCGCGTCTGCTGGTCGATGAGAAAGCGCCTGCCGGACAGTATGAACTCAACGAATCCGCGTTCGAAAAAATGGTCAATATCAACCAGAAAGGCGTTTTTCTGATGTCACAGGCAGTGGCGCGACAGATGGTCAAACAACACGATGGAGTGATTGTGAACGTCTCCTCGGAAAGCGGGCTGGAAGGCTCAGAGGGCCAGAGCTGCTACGCCGCCACCAAAGCAGCGCTCAATAGTTTCACCCGCTCCTGGTCGAAAGAGCTGGGTAAACACGGTATCCGTGTGGTCGGCATCGCGCCGGGAATTCTGGAAAAAACCGGGCTGCGCACGCCGGAATATGAAGAAGCGCTGGCGTGGACGCGCAATATCACCGTTGAGCAACTGCGCGAAGGCTACACCAAAAATTCCATTCCTATTGGGCGTTCCGGAAGATTAGCAGAAGTAGCTGATTTTGTTTGTTATCTGCTGTCCGAACGCGCCAGCTACATCACCGGAGTAACCACTAACATCGCGGGCGGCAAAACGCGCGGGTAAGGAGGCTTTATGGTCAATGCCATTTTTTGCGCCCACGGCAAATTAGCCTGCGCCATGCTGGAATCGGTTCAGATGGTATACGGCGACGCCAATGTCGAGGCGGTTGAATTTGTACCCGGCGAGAACGCCGGAGACATCGTGGCAAAGCTGGAAAAGTTAGTGAGTATTCACAATCAGGACGAGTGGCTGATTGCCGTGGATTTACAATGCGGCAGCCCATGGAATGCGGCCGCGACGCTTGCAATGCGTAACCCGTGCCTGCGGGTGATCAGCGGCCTTTCTCTGCCCCTGGCGCTCGAACTGGTCGATAACCAGGGCAGCA
This sequence comes from Pseudocitrobacter sp. 2023LY-00077, assembly GCF_055796175.1. Taxonomy (NCBI): domain Bacteria; kingdom Pseudomonadati; phylum Pseudomonadota; class Gammaproteobacteria; order Enterobacterales; family Enterobacteriaceae; genus Pseudocitrobacter; species Pseudocitrobacter sp. 2023LY-00077. Next base: position 145,880 of record NZ_JBSPEI010000013.1, read on the forward strand.
TGAACGTTGATGAACTGTGTGAACACCTGACGCAAATCTCAACGCAAACCTGCGTCGTCTGGAAACAACTGGAAACGGCTGAGGAGGATTTCTGATGAACATTACGCTCGCCCGCATTGATGACCGCCTGATCCACGGCCAGGTCACCACCGTATGGTCGAAAGTGGCTAATGCCCAGCGCATTATTATCTGCAATGACGAGGTGTATAACGATGAAGTTCGCCGAACCTTATTGCGTCAGGCTGCGCCGCCGGGAATGAAGGTTAACGTGGTCAATATTGAAAAAGCCGTCGCGGTTTATCACAACCCACAATATCAGGACGAAACCGTTTTTTATCTTTTCACCCGACCTCAGGATGCCTTAGAGATGGTTCGCCAGGGCGTAAAAATCGGCACCCTGAATATTGGGGGAATGGCCTGGCGGCCCGGTAAAAAACAGTTAACCAAAGCCGTATCATTAGATGACGATGATATTAACGCATTTAATGAGTTGAATAATCTTGGCGTCACCCTGGATTTACGCGTCGTGGCGTCCGATCCCTCAATCAATATTATCGACAAAATAAACGAACAGTTAGCTACAAATTAAATAATAGCGCCTGTGTACGAATGCTTTAACAGGCAGGGATGACGACACTTAAAAGGTGACAAATAATGGAAATAAGTACCCTACAAATCATAGCAATATTTCTCTTTTCCTGTATTGCCGGAATGGGCAGCGTGCTGGATGAATTTCAGACTCACCGTCCGCTTATCGCCTGTACGGTGATTGGCTTAATACTTGGCGACATCAAAACCGGGATTATGCTCGGTGGCACGCTGGAGCTTATCGCGCTCGGCTGGATGAACGTCGGCGCGGCACAGTCTCCGGATTCCGCGCTCGCCAGCATTATCTCCGCCATTCTGGTTATCGTCGGGCAGCAAAGTATCGCCACGGGCATCGCAATCGCCCTTCCTGTGGCGGCGGCAGGCCAGGTGCTGACGGTCTTCGCCCGCACCATCACCGTGGTGTTCCAGCACGCGGCGGATAAAGCTGCTGAAGAGGCGCGCTTTCGCACTATCGATATTCTGCATGTCTCCGCACTGGGTGTGCAGGCGCTGCGCGTCGCCATTCCGGCACTGATTGTCTCGCTGTTCGTCAGCGCCGACATGGTCAGCAATATGCTGAGCGCGATACCGGAATTCGTCACGCGTGGTCTGCAAATTGCGGGCGGTTTTATTGTCGTCGTCGGCTATGCCATGGTGCTGCGCATGATGGGCGTGAAGTATCTGATGCCCTTCTTTTTCCTCGGTTTTATCGCGGGCGGCTATCTCGACCTCAGCCTGCTGGCCTTTGGCGGCGTCGGCGTGATTATCGCGCTGGTCTATATCCAGCTGAATCCACAGTGGCGTAAAGCCGCACCGCAAACGCAGGCCACCTCTTCCACCGCCCTTGACCAGCTTGACGACTAACGGAGCCCATCATGGAACAGAGAAAAATCACACGCAGCGATCTGGTGAGCATGTTTCTGCGCTCCAACCTGCAACAGGCGTCCTTTAACTTTGAACGTATTCATGGGCTAGGCTTTTGCTACGACATGATCCCTGCCATTAAGCGCCTCTATCCACTGAAAGAAGACCAGGTCGCCGCGCTGAAGCGCCATCTGGTGTTCTTCAATACCACGCCAGCCGTGTGTGGCCCGGTCATCGGTGTGACCGCCGCCATGGAAGAAGCGCGCGCCAACGGTGCCGAAATTGATGACGGCGCCATCAACGGTATCAAAGTTGGCCTGATGGGCCCGCTGGCCGGGGTCGGCGATCCGCTGGTCTGGGGGACCTTGCGCCCGATTACCGCCGCGCTTGGCGCCTCGCTGGCGTTATCCGGCAACATTCTCGGCCCGCTGCTGTTCTTCTTTATTTTCAACGCAGTGCGTCTGGCGATGAAGTGGTATGGGCTACAGCTCGGCTTTCGCAAAGGCGTGAATATCGTCAGCGATATGGGCGGAAATGTGCTGCAAAAACTGACCGAAGGTGCCTCGATTCTTGGCCTGTTCGTGATGGGCGTGCTGGTCACCAAATGGACCTCAATCAACGTGCCGCTGGTCGTCTCGCAAACACCTGCCGCAGACGGTTCCACCGTCACCATGACCGTGCAGAACATTCTCGATCAGCTCTGCCCTGGCCTGCTGGCGCTGGGTTTGACGCTGCTGATGGTGCGTCTGCTCAACAAAAAAATTAACCCCGTATGGCTGATCTTTGCCCTGTTTGGCTTAGGGATTATCGGCAATGCGCTGGGCTTCCTGTCCTGATTCTTCGCCCCGGCGCAACTGCCGGGGCCATCGCTCAACATGAGGTGGTTTATGAAAACAACAGCTCTGCGTCTTTACGGTAAACGTGACCTACGTCTGGAAACCTTTGACCTTCCTGAAATGCAGGAAGATGAAATTCTGGCGACAGTGGTTACCGACAGTCTATGTCTTTCCTCCTGGAAAGAGGCCAACCTGGGTGAAAACCATAAAAAAGTGCCCGACGATGTGGCGACCAACCCGATCATCATCGGCCATGAGTTTTGCGGCGATATTCTGGCCGTCGGTAAAAAATGGCAGCATAAGTTCCAGCCCGGCCAGCGCTATGTGATTCAGGCTAACCTGCAACTGCCGGATCGCCCGGACTGCCCAGGCTACTCCTTCCCGTGGGTGGGCGGCGAAGCGACGCATGTGGTTATCCCCAACGAGGTTATGGAACAGGATTGCCTGCTGGCATATGAAGGCGAAACCTACTTTGAAGGCTCGCTGGTTGAACCACTCTCCTGCGTGATTGGCGCATTCAACGCCAACTATCATCTGCAGGAAGGCACTTATAACCACAAGATGGGGATTCGCCCGCAGGGACGGACGCTGATCCTCGGCGGCACAGGCCCGATGGGGCTGCTGGCGATTGATTACGCCCTGCATGGGCCGGTTAACCCGTCGCTATTAATCGTCACCGATACCAATAACGACAAGCTGAGCTATGCGCGGAAACACTATCCGTCAGAGCCGCAAACGCTGATTCATTATCTCAATGCAACCGACGCCTCGTACGAGACGTTAATGGCGCTCAGCGGCGGCCACGGCTTCGACGATATTTTCGTTTTCGTGCCCAATGAAGGGCTGGTTACCCTCGCCTCTTCGCTGCTGGCGGCCGACGGCTGTATGAACTTTTTCGCCGGGCCACAGGATAAACACTTCAGCGCGCCGATTAATTTCTACGATGTGCATTACGCGTTTACCCACTACGTGGGCACGTCAGGCGGCAATACCGACGACATGCGCGCGGCGGTCAAACTGATCGAAGAGAAAAAAGTGCAGGCCGCAAAAGTGGTAACACATATTCTTGGGCTGAATGCCGCGGGCGAAACCACGCTGGAATTGCCTGCCGTCGGCGGCGGGAAAAAGCTGGTGTATACCGGAAAATATCTGCCGCTGACGTCACTCACGCAGATCCAGGATGAAGGACTGGCGGCGATTATGACACGTCATCAGGGAGTCTGGTCCGGTGAAGCGGAGCAATACCTGCTCGCTCATGCAGAGGCAATTACCCATGATTAATCGCGAGACTCAACTCTGCATGTCGCTGGCCGGTCGTCCCGGCAACTTCGGCACGCGCTTTCACAATTATCTGTATGAAAAGCTGGGGCTGAATTTCATCTATAAAGCGTTCACCACCGAGGATATTGCTGCGGCGGTGAACGGCGTTCGCGCGTTGGGTATTCGCGGCTGCGCCGTGTCGATGCCGTTTAAAGAAAGCTGCATGCCCTTGCTCGACGCAATCGATCCGTCGGCGAAGGTCATTGATTCGGTGAATACTATCGTGAATGACGACGGCAGGCTGACTGGGTTTAATACCGACTATATCGCGGTGAAAAGCCTGATTACCCACCACCAGCTCAATACCGCCGCACGCGTGATGATTCGCGGCAGCGGTGGAATGGGCAAAGCGGTGATTGCCGCCTTTCGCGACGAGGGGTTTACGAATGTCGTCATCGCCGCCCGCAACCGCGAGAGCGGTCTGGCGCTGGCGAAGCAGTATGGGTTTCAGTGGCAACCGCAGCCGGAAGGTATCGCCTGCGATATTCTGGTCAACGTGACGCCCGTCGGCATGACCGGCGGTAAAGAGAGCCATGAGCTGGCCTTCAGCGAAGCGATGGTCTCTGCGGCAAGCGTCGTTTTTGACGTTGTGGCATTGCCGCCGGAAACGCCGCTCATTCGCCTGGCGCAACGGCTTGATAAGCAGACGATCAGCGGCGCGGAGGTGATTGCCTTACAGGCCGTCGAGCAATTCGCGATGTATACCGGCGTGCGACCCGATGCGCAGCTGATTGCTGAAGCGGCAAGGTTTGCGCGCGAGGGGTGAGCGACATGAGCGCCTTAACAGGCGCTCATACTGATGACAAACGCGAAATTGCCTGATGCGCTACGCTTATCAGGCCTACGAGTTCCTTCACTATATTGAATTTGCACGCGTTTGTAGGCCGGATAAGGCGTTCACGCCGCATCCGGCATGAACAAAGCGCACTTTATCAATCATCGAACGCTAATACATACAAATGCAGAATGGGTCCATCAGAACGGTCGTTGAAAATCGCTGAACGAACCGTTCTCGTCAACCCAATGGTTAACGGATTCAATTGACTCTTTATTCTCCTGTAGCCACGTCTCTCTCTCTTGTTTTCGCGAAATTTCTCCAGCAGCGCTTCGGTTAACACAGCTGACAGATTAATCTTCAACTTGCGTGCTTCTTCCAGAACTCCGTGAACCTCGTCAGCGAGTCTTATCACCCGGCGTGATAGCATAGTCATCAACCCCTTAATTCCCTGATTGTCTGGAGAAAGAATGGAACTGCTGCTGTTAAGTAACTCGACGTTGCCGGGTAAAGCCTGGCTGGAACATGCGCTACCGCTGATTCGTGGCGCGCTAAACGGTCGCCGTTCGGCGGTATTTATTCCCTTCGCGGGCGTGACGCAAACGTGGGATGCCTACACGGCAAAAACGGCGGCGGTCTTTGAGCCGATGGGCGTGTCGGTCGTCGGTATTCATAATACAACCGATCCGATCGCGGCCATTGAAAATGCGGACCTCGTGATTGTCGGTGGTGGAAATACCTTCCAGTTGCTGAAAGAGAGCCGCGAGCGTGGGCTGTTGGCGCCGATTGTTGATGTGGTGAAGCGCGGCGCGCTCTACATCGGCTGGAGCGCAGGCTCGAACCTGGCTTGCCCAACCATTCGCACTACCAATGATATGCCGATTGTCGATCCGCAAGGTTTTGATGCACTGGGGCTGTTCCCGCTGCAAATTAACCCGCACTTCACCAATGCGCTGCCGGAAAGGCACCAGGGTGAAACGCGCGAACAACGCATCCGCGAACTGTTGGTTGCCGCGCCAGAGCTGACGGTGATTGGTTTACCGGAGGGTAACTGGATTCAGGTGAACGGTGAAATCGCGACGCTTGGTGGGCCAAACACCAACTATCTGTTTAAAGCAGGTGAAGAGGCGGTGCCGCTGGAGGCTGGACACCGTTTGTAAAAGATTTTGCCGGATGCGCTGCGCTTATCCGGCCTACAGATTGTGCCAATTGTAGGCGAGATAAGGGCTGCGCATCCGGTGTCAAAACGCACTAATAATCATCCCGTTCGTCATCTTCGTCCGGCTGCTCCAGCACGCTGTAAGCCACTGAACAAAATAGCGAGTTGAGACGCTGCATATCGCCCAGCAGGCCAAGGTGTAGCGAGCTGGTTTCAATACTCTGCACGTTCTGCTGGTGTAGACGATCAACGTGCGCGTGCGAGTAACGGCGATTCAGGATGCGGAAGCGATGCTTGCTGCGGCGCAGGCGGCGGGCGCTGGTGACGTCACCGGAGAAGAACACCGACATCGCCAGCTGCAGGTTACTCAGCAGTTGATCGTAAAGCGCATCCAGTTCCTTCAGCCCTTCAAGCGAGAACGCGCGACGGGCCGCCAGCGATTTATCGGCGATCTCACTGCCCATGCGTTCCACGATGTCCGACGCCTGTTCCAGGTTGAGCGACATCTCGATGATTTCCGCCCAGCGCCGGGATTCCTCCTCCGCCAGTTCATCCTTCGGCATGCGTGCCAGATAGAGCTTGATGGCGGTGTAGAGCACGTTAATGTCGTCCGCCAGCTTGCGCAGCTCTTTCTCCTCGCGCGGCTCGCCGTGCATCACCTTTTTCAACCCTTCCAGCATCAACTCCATCGCATCGCCGATACGCAGCGCTTCACGCGCGGCATTGGCTAACGCCAGCGTTGGCGTGTCGAGGGCGGTGGTATCGAGATGCTTGGGCTTCAGGCGTGCGTCCAGTTCAGGTTCATCGCGGATCATTCGTTTGCAGAAACGCGCCATCGGCTCGGCGAACGGGATCATCACCACGCAGCGAATCAGGTTGTAGAAGACGTGGAAATAGATAACCAGTTCCGATTCCGGCAGCGGCAGTTTGTGCAGAGTATCCGCCAGCACATGGACAAACGGCAGAATGACCAGACTGCCCACCAGCTTGAACAGCAAACTACCCAGCGCCACGCGGCGAGCGGCAGCATTGGCGGCGCTGTTGTTGAGCATAGCCAGCAGGCCGGAGCCGAGGTTAGCGCCAATCACCAGACACAGCGCCACCGGGAAGGAAATAATCCCCGCCGTGGTTAGCGTGGCGGTCAGCAGCACGACGGCCAGGCTCGAATAACTGACGATGGCGAACATCGCGCCAATCAGTGCATCCAGCATGATATCGCCGGTGAGCGAGGCAAAGATCACCTGTACGCCGTTGGCCTGGGTGATCGGCGTGACGGCCTGGACGATGAGTTCCAGCGCCAGCAAAATCAGGCCAAGGCCAATCCCGACGCGCCCCAGTTGCCCGGCACGAGACTGTTTGCGGCCGAGGAAGAAGATCACGCCGATAAAAATCAGCAGCGGCGACAGCCAGGATAAATCGAAGGTGAGGATACGCGCCATCAGCGCGGTCCCCACGTCGGCCCCCAACACAATCACCAGGGCGGGCGTCAGGGCGACCAGGTCCTGGGCGACGAACGACGTCACCAGCATGGTCGTGGCGTTACTGCTCTGCACCAGCGCAGTGACGCCAATGCCCGCGCAGAAGGCGAGCGGTTTCTTTTCAACACTACGGCTGAGGACGGTACGCAGGCGCGCGCCGAAGACGCGCATCACGCCCGTGCGGACAATGTGGGTGCCCCAAACCAGGAGGGCGACAGCGGAAAGCAGGTGTAACAGCGTTAACACAGAGTGGGGTTCTCCTTATCGTTATTGTTTTCCTGAGGCTATCTGCGCGGTTCTGCCGGATGGCGCTGCGCTTATCCGGCCTACAGGCAAGTCGTGAATCCGACGGCGAACCATGTAGGCCCGGTAAGCGTAGCGCCACCGGGCAAAACCGACGAAGCCTTCTTCCAGTATAAGGGTTTACTCACAAGAAAGAGACAGGGCGCTCAATGAGCGCCCTGTTTGTTGTAAGGAAAAGTGACGTTAGTCCGCGTCATACCCCAGATTCGGGGCCAGCCAGCGTTCAACTTCCTCTACGCTCATCCCTTTGCGGCGGGCGTAATCTTCCACCTGGTCACGCTGAATTTGCGCGACCGCGTAGTACTTGCTGTCCGGGTGGCTGAAATACCAGCCAGAGACCGACGCGCCGGGCCACATGGCGAACGATTCTGTCAGCTTCATGCCGGTGTGTTTTTCGACGTCCAGCAGTTCCCAGATAGTGCCCTTTTCCGTGTGTTCCGGGCAAGCCGGGTAACCGGGCGCCGGGCGAATGCCCTGATAGTTTTCGCGGATCAGTTCTTCGTTGCTGAGGTTCTCGTTCGGCGCATAACCCCAGTAAACTTTACGCACGCGCTCATGCAGATATTCAGCAAAGGCTTCCGCCAGGCGGTCGGCAATCGCTTTCACCATGATCTTATTGTAATCATCGTGCTGCGCTTCAAAAGCATCCGCCAGCGCATCTTCTTCCAGCCCACCGGTGACGGCGAACGCGCCGATGTAGTCTTCTTTACCGCTCAGTTTTGGCGCGACAAAGTCGGAAAGACAGTAGTTTGCGAAGCCCACTTTCTCGGTCTGCTGGCGTAAATGACGGCTGACGGTAAGCACGTGAGTACGCGTTTCGTCACGGTAGATTTCAATGTCGTCACCCACACGGTTTGCCGGGAACAGGCCGACCACGCCGCGCGGATTCAGCGTTTTCCCGGCGCTCAGTTTGTCGAGTAACTCATTGGCATCTTTAAACAGACGCTGTGCTTCTTCGCCAACGACTTCGTCTTCAAGAATGCGCGGGTATTTCCCGGCCAGCGACCAGGTCATAAAGAACGGCGTCCAGTCGATGTAGTTGCGCAGCGTTTCGATACTGGCTTCCACTTCCTGCACGCCGAGACGATGAGCCACCGGCGGCGTGTAGCTCGCCCAGTCGAATGCCAGATCGTTTTCGCGCGCGGCCTGCAAGGTCACTGGCGGCGTGCGCGGTTTCTTACGCCCGTGCTGAATACGCACGGTCTCATACTCTTTACGCGTGCGGGCGACGAAGTCGTCACGCTGGGTATCGGAAAGCAGCGCCGCAACTACGCCAACGGTGCGCGAGGCGTTCTGCACATACACCGTCGGGCCGCTATAGTTCTGCTCGATTTTCACTGCCGTGTGCGCTTTCGATGTGGTCGCGCCGCCAATCAGCAGCGGAATAGTGAAGCCCTGACGCTCCATCTCTTTCGCCACGTTAACCATTTCGTCCAGCGACGGGGTGATCAAGCCGGAGAGGCCAATCAGGTCCGCATTCACTTCCCTGGCGGTTTTCAGGATTTTGTCGGCAGGCACCATCACGCCCAGGTCGATGATTTCGTAGTTGTTGCACTGCAACACCACGCCGACGATGTTTTTGCCGATATCGTGGACATCGCCTTTTACAGTCGCGATCACCATCTTACCGTTGCTGGAGCCTTTCTCTTTGCTGGCTTCAATGTACGGTTCGAGATACGCCACCGCTTGTTTCATAACGCGCGCCGATTTCACCACCTGCGGCAGGAACATTTTGCCCTCGCCAAACAGGTCGCCGACCACGTTCATGCCATCCATCAGCGGGCCTTCAATCACCTGAATGGGGCGTTCAGCCTGCTGACGCGCCTCTTCCGTATCCAGCTCGATAAATTCAGTAATGCCTTTCACCAGCGAGTATTCGAGGCGTTTTTTCACGTCCCACGAACGCCATTCGGCCTGCTGGGCGTTGGCGGTGTCGTCGGTTTTGCTGCCGCGATATTTCTCGGCAAGATCCAGCAAACGCTCGGTGCCATCGTCGCGACGATTGAGGATCACATCCTCCACCGCGTCGCGCAGTTCAGCCGGCAGGTCGTCGTAAATCGCCAGTTGCCCGGCGTTCACAATCCCCATATCCATACCGTTGCGGATGGCGTAGTAGAGGAACACCGCGTGAATGGCTTCACGCACCGGATCGTTACCACGGAACGAGAACGAGACGTTAGAGACACCGCCGGAAATCAGCGCATGCGGCAGTTCGCGTTTGATGTCTTCACAGGCGCCGATAAAGTCCTGCGCATAGTTGTTGTGCTCGTCAATCCCGGTCGCTACTGCGAAAATATTCGGGTCGAAGATGATATCTTCCGGCGGGAAACCGACTTCCTCGGTGAGAATTTTGTACGCCCGGCGGCAAATTTCGATTTTACGCGCGCGGGTGTCGGCCTGACCCTGCTCGTCAAAGGCCATCACCACCACCGCCGCGCCGTAGCGACGCAGCAGTTTGGCATGGTGCATAAAGGTCTCCACGCCCTCTTTCATCGAGATGGAGTTGACGATGCCTTTGCCCTGAATGCACTTCAGACCTTTTTCGATGACGTCCCATTTCGAGGAGTCGATCATAATCGGCACGCGAGCGATATCCGGCTCGCCCGCAATCAGGTTGAGGAAACGCACCATCGCCGCTTCGGCATCGAGCATCCCTTCATCCATGTTGATATCGATAATCTGTGCGCCGCTTTCCACCTGCTGGCGAGCCACATCCAGCGCTTCGCTGTATTTCTCTTCTTTAATCAGGCGCTTGAACTTAGCGGAACCGGTGACGTTGGTGCGTTCACCCACGTTCACAAACAGGCTGTCGTCGCCAATGTTCAGCGGCTCCAGGCCAGACAGGCGGCAGGCGACGGGCAGTTCAGGCAGCTTGCGCGGCGGCAGCCCGGCAACGGCGCGGCTCATCGCAGCAATGTGTTCCGGCGTGGTGCCACAGCAACCGCCGACGATATTGAGGAAACCCGCTTCCGCCCATTCGCGGATCTGTTTTGCCATCGTGTCGGCATCGAGATCGTATTCGCCAAAGGCGTTTGGCAGCCCGGCGTTGGGGTGCGCGGTGACGTAGCATTCCGCAATCCGCGACAGCTCCTGTACGTACTGGCGCAGTTCATCCGGCCCCAGCGCACAGTTCAGTCCAAAGGTCAGCGCTTCGGCGTGGCGCAGGGAGTTATAAAACGCTTCCGTAGTTTGCCCGGAGAGGGTACGCCCGGAGGCATCGGTGATGGTGCCGGAAATCATGATCGGCAGGTCAACGCCCAGCGCTTCAAACTCTTCTTTTACCGCAAAAATCGCCGCTTTGGCGTTGAGGGTGTCGAAGACGGTTTCAATCAGGATCAGATCCGCGCCGCCTTCCACCAGCGCTTTCGTCGATTCGCGGTATGCAGCCACCAGCCCATCAAAGGTGATATTGCGGAATGCCGGGTCGTTGACGTCCGGTGAAATGGACGCCGTGCGGTTGGTGGGGCCAAGAACGCCAGCCACATAGCGCGGTTTTTCCGGCGTGCGCGCGGTCCACTCATCGGCGCAGGCGCGCGCCAGTTTGGCGGCAGCGAAGTTGATTTCCGCCGACAGGGATTCCATCTGGTAATCCGCCATGGCGATGGTCGTGGAGTTAAAGGTGTTGGTTTCAATGATATCCGCACCCGCGTCGAAGTAGGCATCATGAATGGCGGAGATCACCTCCGGCTTGCTCAACACCAGCAGGTCGTTGTTACCTTTGAGGTCGCACGGCCAGTCGGCAAAACGCGCGCCGCGAAAATCCGCTTCGCTCAGGCGATAGCTCTGGATCATGGTGCCCATGCCCCCGTCCAGAACCAGAATTCGATCATTTAACTGCTGACGTAATTGTTCAACTTTGCTGCTCACACGCACTCCCGACCACGCTCAACCAAACCCAGAGAAAAAACGGCAATAGACCATACTGGCATAAACCCTGATGGTGGAAAAGAGAACAACGCGCTACATGAGACAAGTTCACCATGACTCATCGGATCAGTAAGTCTGGTGATTGCATTATAATCAAATAAAACGAAAATGATTTCCACGATACAGAAACAGGAGTTCGCTATGGTTGCCACCGTTCCCGCGAAGCGCGGGAGAAAACCCGCCGCAGCCGCCGCTCCGCCGAGTGGCCAGGTTCAGTCTTTAACGCGCGGGCTAAAATTACTGAAATGGATTGCCGAATCAAACGGTAGCGTCGCGCTGACTGAGCTCGCTCAGCAGGCCGGGCTGCCCAATTCCACCACTCACCGTTTGCTCACCACCATGCAGCAGCAAGGTTTCGTCCGCCAGGTGGGCGAGCTGGGGCACTGGGCGGTGGGTGCGCATGCATTTATCGTCGGCAGCAGCTTTTTGCAGAGCCGTAATTTGCTGGCGATTGTCCATCCTATCCTGCGCAAACTGATGGAGGACTCCGGCGAGACGGTCAACCTGGCGGTGCTGGATCAAAGCGACCATCAGGCCATTATTATTGATCAGGTTCAGTGCACGCAGCTGATGCGCATGTCCGCGCCCATTGGCGGCAAACTGCCGATGCACGCCTCCGGCGCGGGCAAGGCGTTCTTATCGCAACTGAGCGAAGAGCAAGTTACCGGCTTACTGCACCGCAAAGGGCTGCACGCCTATACCCATGCGACGCTGGTATCGCCGGTGCATTTAAAAGAAGACCTCGCCCAAACGCGCAAGCGCGGGTATTCCTTTGATGATGAAGAACACGCGCTGGGGCTGCGCTGCGTGGCGTCCTGCATTTATGACGAGCACCGCGAACCGTTTGCGGCGATCTCCATTTCCGGGCCGATTTCACGCATTACCGACGACCGGGTAACGGAGTTTGGCGCGATGGTGATCAAAGCGGCGAAGGAAGTGACGCTGGCGTATGGTGGGGTGCGCTAAAGCACTTTGGCGGGCCTAAAGATAATTATTTGGGTCCTGCCTTTCATGCAGCACGGCTAAAACCACAATCCCTGCCGGCACCTCACAATAGTAAATCACGTGGCTTTCGACCGGAAAGCTACGCACGCCAGAAAATAAATCGCCGCTGCGATCGCGGCCTGGCGAGGGATGCCTGTCGAGAACGTTCGTTATTGTGGCACGTAAAACAGCCGCATATGTCTCAGCGACCTCTTTTCCCCATCGTTGCGCAGAGTAAACCCGAATCGCCCGGATATGCGCCTTCGCCATTGTGGTAAACCGTACGCTCATCCCTGAACTGTATCCTTACTTTGCGTTGAGCTCATCATCAGTCAGTGGGCCAAATACGTCATCGGCGGTATGAAGTTCACCTCTATCCGCCTGGGCGATAGACTCTGCCAGTACGGATTTCAGGCTCTGCAATTTAAGCTGGACATAGTGGTCATACTCTTCTGGCGAGATAACGACGGCCACACGTTTTCCATGCTTGCTGATTTCAACGGGCTCGCGCTGGGCTTTCATCAATAATTCACCAAACTGGTTCTTGGCTTGCTGTGCGGGCATGCTCTGCATACCGCCTCCTTCCGTCTAAAATGGCTCGAATAGCTATTAGCAATATCATAGAAAGAAGGCATCGGTTGCTCCAGTGAAATCAACATGACATACGTTCTGATCCAAACTGGGGCCACCATAGAACGCAAAATCGCGTTTCACAAATGACTTGATGTATTCCTGGAAAGAGGCTCGCAAAAGCGGGATTCTGGCATACCATAACGCACGCTGAAACGCTGGCGACGACGGTAGGCGTAAACATCCTCCACATGACCATTTTTGATGCGCGTCTGTAGGCCGCGCCAGTAGTCGGCGCTGAACAAGTCGGCATGCATCTCTTCAAACAGCGGGCCGATACGCGGGTCGGCGCAGAGCCAGTGGCGAAACTCCTCCGGGAAGACATCGCCCGGCGAGACGCTGTACCAGGGTTCGCTGGCCAGTTCGTCTTCCGGGTAGCGCGGGGGCGGTATATCGCGGAAATTCACTTCAGTCATGTAGCAAATTTCATCGTAATCATAGAACACCACGCGGCCATGACGCGTGACGCCGAAGTTTTTAAACAGCATGTCGCCGGGGAAAATATTGGCGGCGGCGAGCTGGCGAATGGCGTTGCCGTACTCTTCAATCGCGTCGCGCAACTGCTGGCCCTCTGATTGCTCCAGCCAGATATTGAGCGGCACCATGCGCCGTTCGATATAAAGATGGCTGATAACGATGTGGTCGCCCTGTTCGGTGATTTTCTCCGGCGCTTCCTGCTGCAATAGCGCCATCAGCGCAGGCGAGATTTGCCGTTTCTCCAGCACAAAGTTTTCGAACTCCTGAGTGTCCGCCATCCGCCCGACGCGATCGTGCTCTTTAACCAGTTGATAGCAGGCGCGAACGTGCGCGGCATTCATCTCTTTTTGCGGAGCAAATTTGTCTTTGATGACCTTGAAGACGCGATCATAACCTGGCAGCGTAAATACCAGCATCACCATGCCACGAATGCCTGGCGCCTCAATAAACTGCTCATCGGTGCTGGCGATGTAATGCAGATATTCGCGGTAACTCTCGGTTTTTGCATGCTTCTGGCAGCCAATCGCCATATACAGTTCCGCGGTGGATTTGCCGGGCAGAATCTCGCGCAACCATTCCACCATCGCTGCCGGCAGTGGCGCATAAACCATGAAATAGGAGCGGGCGAAGCCAAAGACAATGCTCGCTTCCGTCGCGGTGGTCAGACAGGTATCGACAAACAGTTCCCCTTCGTCCGTGCGGTGAATGGGCACTAAAAAGGGCAACGTGGCGGCAGGCGTCACCAGCTTGCCCACCAGCCATGCCGCTTTATTCCGATAAAACAGTTCGTTCGCCACCTGCAGGTGCGATTGTTGAAGTATCGCCTGGCCGAAGGTTTCACTCAGATGCGCAATGATGTAGTTGATATCACGCTGTTTATTCTGCCACGGCAGGCGTAGCGGCAGGTCAGTCAGCAGGCGATTGAGCAGTTGCCCCCAGCCGTGTTCGGGAAAGAAATCCTTCGCCAGCGGGCGTGGAATGGTGCGGAAACGGCGCTCCGGCTGTGAGCTAAAAATAAAAAGCCGCTCCGGTGTGAGCGAGCGGTGATCAAATAACCGGCAGTAAACCGAGTTAAAAAAGCTCTCCGCGATTTCGAAGCGAGGGTAATCAGGGAGAAGCGCGGTGTAGTGCTCTTTCACGCGTAACAAAAATTCGGCATCCGCGCCTTTGCCATCGGTGATGCAGCGCAACTGCTCCACCACCAGGCCAACATGATGATCATAAAGGTGAATACGGCTTTTCATCGCCTTCTGTACGGCATGCCAGTCGGCCTGTTCAAAGCGCTGCTGCGCGCCGGACGTCACTTCCAGGAAGCGCCCGTACTGGGCGTCAAAACCTTGCAAAATGGTGTGGGCAATCAGTAATTCCAGGCCACGCGGCATAATCGACCTCGTCCGGTGCGCGGTATGCCGGATGGCGCTGACGCTTATCCGGCCTACAAAACGGTGTAGGCCCGGTAAGCGACGCGCTACCGGGCATCTGGATCAGAACTGTGACTCTTCCGTTGAACCGGTCAACGCGGTTACTGAGGAAGCGCCGCCCTGAATAATGGTCGTCACTTTATCGAAGTAGCCCGTCCCCACTTCCTGCTGATGAGAAACGAAGGTGTAACCGTCTTTACCCGCTTCAAATTCAGGCTGCTGCACTTTTTCAACATAATGCTTCATGCCTTCACCCTGCGCGTAAGAGCGCGCCAGGTCGAACATGTTGAACCACATGCTGTGAATGCCCGCCAGGGTGATGAACTGGTATTTGTAGCCCATATCCGACAGTTGTTGCTGGAAGCTGGCGATGGTTTTATTGTCCAGATTTTTCTGCCAGTTGAACGACGGCGAGCAGTTGTAGGCCAGCAGCTTGCCCGGATATTTAGCGTGGACCGCCTCGGCAAAACGGCGTGCGAGGTCGAGGTCCGGCGTAGAGGTTTCACACCACACCAGGTCTGCATACGGCGCATACGCCAGGCCACGGCTAATTGCCTGCTCGATACCCGCACGGGTACGGAAGAAGCCTTCGTTGGTACGCTCGCCGGTGATGAATTCGCTATCGTAAGCGTCGCAATCAGAGGTGATCAGATCCGCCGCATCCGCATCTGTTCGCGCAATGACAAGCGTCGGCACGCCCATAACATCGGCCGCCAGGCGCGCTGCAACCAGTTTCTGAATAGCTTCCTGCGTCGGAACCAGCACTTTACCGCCCATATGACCGCACTTCTTCACCGACGCGAGCTGATCTTCGAAGTGAACGGCCGCTGCACCGGCCTCAATCATCGATTTCATCAGTTCATACGCATTCAGCACGCCGCCGAAACCGGCTTCAGCATCGGCGACGATCGGCAGGAAATAATCGGTATAACGCGGATCGTTCGGTTCGATACCGGACGCCCACTGGATCTGATCCGCACGACGGAAGGTGTTGTTGATCCGATCCACCACCGCAGGCACCGAGTTCGCCGGATAAAGGGATTGATCCGGATACATACTTGATGCCAGGTTGGCGTCAGCCGCTACCTGCCAGCCGGAGAGGTAAATCGCCTCAATACCCGCTTTCGCCTGCTGCAACGCCTGGCCGCCGGTCAGCGCACCGAGGCTGTTGACGTAGCCTTTCTTCGACTCACCGTGCAGCAGTCGCCACATTTTCGCCGCACCCAGTTGCGCCAGCGTGCACTCCGGGTTAACCGAGCCGCGTAATTTCACCACTTCCTCGGCGCTGTAGGGGCGACGAATGCCTTCCCAGCGCGGTTGAGTCCACTCTTTCTGTAATTCTTCAATTTGTTGTGTACGGGTTTTCATGTGCAGATGCTCCATATTGTTATGTGGTGATTTACGCTAACAGGCGGTAGCCTGGCAGAGTCAGGAAGTCGATAAGGTCGTCGGAGGTAGTGATCTGCTCCATCAGGCGCGCGGCGTCGTCGAAGCGCCCGCTGCTGAAGCGGTGCTCGCCCAGCTCTTCCTGAATCACCAACAACTCTTCGGCCAGCATCTGGCGGAACAGCGCTTTGGTGACGGCTTTGCCGTTGCTCAGGGTTTTCTCATGATGGATCCACTGCCAGATAGAGGTACGCGAGATTTCCGCCGTCGCCGCATCTTCCATCAGGCCGTAGATAGGGACGCAGCCGTTGCCGGAGATCCACGCTTCGATGTACTGCACCGCGACGCGAATATTGGCGCGCATGCCCTCTTCAGTACGTTCACCGTCACAGGGGGCCAGCAGTTGTTCGGCGGTGATCGGCGCATCGTCGCTGCGGGTCACGAATAACTGATTTTTATGCTCGCCGAGCACATCGTTGAAAACCGCCATCGCAGTATCCGCCAGCCCCGGATGCGCCACCCATGTGCCATCATGACCGTTATTGGCTTCCAGCGATTTATCCGCTTTGACTTTGTTGAGCACCTGCGTATTTCGCTCGGCGTCTTTGCTCGGGATAAACGCTGCCATGCCGCCCATCGCGAACGCGCCGCGTTTGTGGCAGGTTTTAATCAGCAGGCGTGAATATGCGCTGAGGAACGGTTTGTCCATCGTCACCACCTGGCGGTCAGGCAACACGCGGTCCGGGTGGTTTTTCAGGGTCTTAATGTAGCTGAAGATGTAATCCCAGCGGCCGCAGTTCAGGCCGACAATGTGATCGCGCAGCGCGTGCAGGATTTCATCCATCTGGAAGACGGCGGGCAACGTTTCAATCAGCAGAGTCGCTTTGATGGTGCCGCGCGGCAGGTCAAAGCGATCTTCCGCATAGCTGAAGACTTCACTCCACCAGGCCGCTTCCTGCCAGGCCTGGGTTTTCGGCAGGTAGAAGTAAGGGCCGCTGCCTTTCTCCAGCAACGCTTTGTAGTTGTGGAAGAAGTAGAGCGCGAAATCAAACAGGCTGCCCGGAATGGCTTCACCGCGCCAGGTAACGTGTTTCTCCGGTAAATGCAGGCCACGCACGCGACAAATCAGCAGCGCGGGATTGGGTTTCAACTGGTAGATTTTCCCGGCTTCATTGGTGTAGCTGATGGTGCCGTTCACGGCATCGCGCAGGTTGATTTGCCCATCAATCACTTTGTTCCAGTCCGGCGCCAGTGAATCCTCGAAATCAGCCATAAAGACTTTTACGTTGGCATTCAGCGCGTTAATCACCATTTTGCGTTCAACGGGACCGGTGATCTCTACGCGGCGATCCTGTAAGTCTTCCGGGATACCGCGGATTTTCCAGTCACTATTACGAATGGAAGCGGTTTCCGAAATAAAATCAGGCAACTTTCCGTCATCGATATCCTGCTGTTGCTGAATGCGCGCAGCCAGCAGTTTATTGCGCTTCGGCGTAAAGCGCGTCACCAGTTCACTGAGAAATTCAACGGCTTCTGCCGTTAAGATCTGCTGCTCCTGCCCGGTAAAAGGTTCGGTAAACGCCAGTTCATCCGCCGTTGTTGCCTGTTGTGTCATTGTGCTGATCCTCATTATGTATTCCGATCGATCCGCTGGGGTGAACGGACGATCTATGCATAGTTTTCATTCAACACTTTTAAGACTACCCAGGAATTAATAAAAATCAAAAACGATTTCCATTTTTAATTTAAATTACATGTAACGTGATGATTATAATGGAATTAAAATTTTTTAATTGATTGAGGTGCGTTTCGGAAATAAAAAAGGCACCCGAAGGTGCCTGAGGAAGAGTGCTGAAACGCTTTAGGATCGAGAGACGTAGACGATCAGTCCAGCGTTGGATTCATACTCCGCAGATCGTATGGCGTGATCTGGTAGACGTAATAGTTGAGCCAGTTGGCAAACAGCAGATTGCCATGGCTACGCCAGGTGGCGCGCGGTTTATTCTGCGGGTCGTTTTTCGGGAAGTAATTGTGCGGCACTTCCGGGCTAAGACCGGCATCCACGTCCCGGAAAAATTCGCCTGCCAGCGTGTTAGCGTCGTACTCAGGATGACCCGTCACAAATGCAATGCGCTTGTCTTTGCTGGCAAAGAGGTAAGCATCTCCGCCGTCTGTTTCCGCCAGAATATCGAGGTCGGTATAGTCGCGAATCAACGCTGCCGGGAAATCGGCATAGCGTGAGTGTGGGGCGAGGAAACTGTCATCAAACCCACGCGTGAGCAAGGCGTGTGGCTGAAGAATATGGTGCTCATAGACGCCAGAGAGTTTGTCGCTGCGGGTCTGTTTTGGGATGCCATACAGAATGTTCAGCGCGGCCTGAACGGCCCAACAGACAAACAGCGTGGAGGTAACGTGATCTTTTGCCCACTCCAGCACCTGCTTTATCTGCGGCCAGTAGGCGACATCATTAAACTCGACCAACCCCAACGGCGCACCGGTGACAATCAGTCCGTCGAAGTTCTGATCGCGGATCTCGTCGAAATTACAGTAGAAGTTATTCAGGTGCTCAGTTGGCGTATTGCGAGATTCCCGCGCGTCGATGCGTAACAGCTGGATATCCACCTGCAACGGCGAGTTAGAGAGAAGACGCAGAAACTGGTTTTCCGTTTCGATTTTCTTCGGCATCAGGTTAAGAATCAGGACCTTAAGCGGACGGATTTCCTGACCTGTTGCGCGTGATGCGGTCATTACAAAGACATTTTCATCACGCAAGAAATTGACGGCTGGTAGCTCGTCCTGCACCCGAATCGGCATAACCTTGTTACCTCACAACATACGTATAAACGTTTAGACATCCAGATAGCTGACAATAACCAGGAATAAGTGAAATGTCGAGTCTGCATGTGAAAGGTGAGAAAGTTTCACCGACAACATTACCGTAGAATATAAGAATAAATAAAAGGAGTATCTATGGTTATTAGTATTCGCCGTTCCCGGCACGATGAAGGGGAAAAACTGGTGGCCGTCTGGTGCCGTTCTGTTGATGCCACGCACCATTTTTTGTCTGCTGAGTATCGGGCTGAGCTGGAGAGGCTGGTACGCTCATTTTTACCGGAGGCACCGCTGTGGGTTGCAGCCAATGCACAGGATGAGCCGGTTGGTTTTATGTTGTTGAGTGGGCAGCATATGGATGCATTGTTTGTGGACCCTGATGTGCGTGGTATGGGGGTTGGCCGTTTGTTGGTTGAACATGCGCTTTCTCAGGCACCGGCGTTAACGACCAATGTGAATGAGCAGAACGAGCAGGCGGTTGGGTTTTATAAGAGGATGGGGTTTAGGGTGACAGGACGCAGCGAGGTGGACGATCTTGGGAAGCCGTATCCGTTGTTGAACCTGGCGTATTTGAAGGGGTAGTGCGCGCTGTGTTGCCCGGTGGCGCTGCGCTTACCGGGCCTACAATGTGCACCGTACCCGCAGGCCGGATAAGGCGCAGCCGCATCCGGCAGGTTTTTTCCGCACCAGCGCAAAAAGGCCATCCTTCCGGATGGCCTTCTGCTTTATTTGATGCCTGGCAGTTTATGGCGGGCGTCCTGCCCGCCACCCTTCGGGCCGTTGCTTCGCAACGTTCAAATCCGCTCCCGGCGGATTTGTCCTACTCAGGAGAGCGTTCACCGACAAGCAACAGATAAAACAAAAGGCCCAGTCTTTCGACTGAGCCTTTCGTTTTATTTGATGCCTGGCAGTTCCCTACTCTCGCATGGGGAGACCCCACACTACCATCGGCGCTACGGCGTTTCACTTCTGAGTTCGGCATGGGGTCAGGTGGGACCACCGCGCTAGTGCCGCCAGGCA